>DGIT01000118.1:0-7927 GCA_002386465.1 Burkholderiales bacterium UBA4615
CGCCTGCCGGCACACCGCCCGAAACCATCCGCCGTTTGCATGCCGCGGCAGTGGTGGCGCTGAACGATCCTGCCACACGCGAAAAACTGGCCGCAGCGGGCAACACGATCATTGGCAATACGCCGCAGGAATTTTCCATCTTCATGCGCAATGAGTCCGACAAATGGGCCGATGTGATCCGCACGGCCAAGATCACCGAGGAACCCTGAGATGCCCCTGCTGATGAAGCGCGATGGCCCGATCGCGATCCTGATGTTGAGCCGCCCTGAGGGGCGCAATGCCTGGGACGAGGACTACAACGAGGGGTTGGCCGCACGCCTGACCGAGCTGGAAGTAGACGAATCGGTGCGCTGTGTGATTCTCACCGGGGACCCGGCCGGCAAGGCGTTTTCAGCCGGAGCCAATCTGAAGGACGAAACCACGCACCGCAATGCATCGCCCAAGGCGTTCATCGAGGGCATCCCCAAGTGGCGCAAGTTTGTCACGCACCTGCTCAACGAATTTCCCAAGCCCATCATTGCTGCGGTCAACGGCTATGCGATTGGTATCGGCTGCATTGCCACCTACAGCTGCGATCTGATCGTGGCCTCTGAAGAGGCCGAATGGCGTGCGCCACAGGTCAAGCTGGGCATTTTGCCTGCCTATGGCGGATCGGTGCGCCTCGCCCGCTGGGTGGGGCAGGGGCATGCCATGAAGATGTCGATGGGCTTTCCCTTGTCGGCACAGGAGGCCTACCTCATCGGCCTGGCGCAGTGGCTGGTGCCGCCCGATCAGTTGATGAGCAAGGCGATGCAGGTGGCACAGGAGATTGCTGCGCTGCCGCCGCTGGCTGCACGTCTGGTCAAGGAGTCGGTGCTGCGCGGGCAGGACATTCCCAACATTGCCGATGCGGCCTTGGCCGATGTGTACCGATTCATGGCGCTCGAACTGACCGAGGATTCGCGTGAGGCCCATACTGCTTGGCGCGAGCGGCGCCCGCCCAAGGTGCGCGGCCGCTAAGGAGACCATCATGACCGCCACCCCTGCCGCCAGCGAGCTGGTGTTGTATCAGCGCGAAGGCCCGATCGTTCAGCTCACACTCAACCGACCCGACAAGCTCAATGCCTTCAGCGATGAACTGGTGGTGGCACTGATCGCTGCGCTGCGCCGCTTCGACACCGATGACGATGCGCTGGTGGCGGTGCTCTCGGGCTCGGGGCGGGCGTTTTCAAGCGGTGCCGATGTGCAGCAGCGTCAGTTGCGCACGCGCGAGGAACTCAAGGCGCTGGGCGGCCCGGAAGGTCATGGCGCGCGAGGGGCGGACATCTTTACGCATGCCACCAACTGGAAGCCGGTCATTGGCGCCATCCACGGTTATGCCATCGGCATGGGCTTGGGCGTAGCGCTGAGCACCGATCAGCTGGTGGTGGAAGAGGGCACCCGCTTTCAGGTAACCGAGACGCCGCGCGGCCTGTCGCCGGTGCGCTATGGCTATTTGCTGCGCGCCCGGGGCATTCCCAGCTTTGCGTGGGACGTCACCCTGACCGGTCGCTGGTTCACGGCCGAAGAGGCGCACCGCGCCGGGGTGGTCGAACATCTGGTGCCGGCTGGTACGCGCATGGAGCATGCGATGGCGCTGGCGCGCAAGATCGCCGCCAACCCGCCCCTGAGTGTGCGGGCCGCAGTGCGTGCGCGGCGCGCCGAAATCGAAGAAGGTGAGCGCAAGGCCTCGCTGCTGACCGACCCGCTGAAGTTGCACCTCACCGATGATTTTCGCGAAAGCGCCCGAGCGTTTACCGAGAAGCGCGCACCCAAGCCCTATACGGGTCGATGAGGCTTGCGTTGGGCCAGCGTGCGGCGAATGGCCGCCAGGGCCCGCTCGAGCACCGGCGAGGGGCTGTTGGGGTTCCAGGCCAGCGCCAGTTCCACCATCGGGGTGGGGCCGCTGATGCCCAGATAACGCACATCGGGAAATCCGGTGGCCGTGAGCCAGCGAGGCACGACCGACACGCCCGAGCCGATCGACACCAGGGCGATCATCGCGAGCATGTCGCGTGCCCGATGCGGAATGTCCGGACTGAAGCCTGCGGCAGAGCAGGTGGCCACGATCAGGTCGTGCAGGCCTGGTGCGTTCTCGCGGGGGGGCAGGATGAATCCGTCATGTCGAAAGAGCGACAGCGGTGCGCTGCGCCGTCCGGCATGCGGATGCGAGGCGTGTACTGCCACCATCAGCTTGTCTCGCACCACGGGCAGCAGCGCAAAGCCTTCGGTATCGGCGGGCAGATGCAGCAGCCCCAGATCGATCTGGGCATTGCGCAGGGCCCGGATCTGTTCACTGGTGGTCAAGCCATGCCAGGTCACCGACACACCGGGCAAATCACGCGCAAGGCATCCGTACAAATCGCGTGCACGCGCAAACGGAGCCGAGCTCATGAAGCCCACACGCAGCACGCCAGTTTCGCCGGATTGAGCCACGTGCACCACGCGGCGCAAACCGTCCACGTCGCCCAGCACGCGGCGCGCTTCGTGCAGCAGCGCCGAGCCTGCAGGCGTGAGCTTGACCGAATGCTTGTTGCGGTCAAAGAGCAGTACGCCCAGATCGGACTCAAGTTTTTTGATGTGCTGCGTGAGCGGGGGCTGCGAGATATGCAGTCGTGCAGCCGCGCGCCCGAAGTGCAGCTCCTGGGCTACGGCCAGGAAATAACGCAAGCCACGCAGTTCCATCGAATTGTCGCCAAAGGGTGCGAAAGGGCCGCTACGTGCCCATGCGTCCGATGCTATCGGAAAGTGTTCCGCGGGAGGGCGGATCAATGAACCAGGGAACCATGAACTCAGAGAATCCAGCGGCATCATCACAGGCAAGCGCTGCAGCGCCGCGCGTGCTTGAGGGTGTGCGGGTCCTCGATATGTCACGCGTGCTGGCCGGGCCCTGGGCTGCGCAATTACTGGGCGATTTTGGTGCCGATGTGATCAAGCTCGAGAGGCCAGGGGTGGGCGATGACAGTCGCAGCTGGGAGCCCGCGTTTCGCAGCGATGGGCTGGACGGTGGGCGCGAATCGGCCTATTTCTGTTCGGCGAATCGGGGCAAGCGTTCCGTGACGCTGGACTTCACCACGGCCGACGGTGCGCAGACGGTGAAGCAACTGGTAGCCAGCGCCGATGTGCTGATCGAGAACTACAAGGTCGGCACGCTGGCCCGCTACGGGCTGGGCTACGAGGCGTTGGCCGAGATCAACCCAAGGCTGATTTACCTGTCGGTGACCGGGTTCGGGCAGACCGGGCCGTATCGCCATAGGGCGGGCTACGACACGATCATTCAGGCCATGGGCGGCATGATGAGCATCACCGGCGAGCGCGACGGCGTGCCCGGTGCCGGCCCGCAGCGGGCAGGGCTGCCGATCATCGATCTGCTCACCGGGGTGTATGCGGCGCTGGGGGTGATGGGGGCGCTGCGGCACCGTGATCAGACCGGGCGCGGGCAATACATCGATCTTGCACTGCTCGATGTACATGTGTCGATCCTGTCGTATTTCGGGCTGAACTACCTGGTGTCGGGCGAGGTGCCAGTGCGCACCGGTTCAGCCAACCCGGTGACCTATCCGAGCGGCACTTTCGATTGCGCAGATGGGCAATTGGTGATGATCACCGGCAATGACGCGCAATTCATGCGCTTTGCCGAAGTGGTGGGGCTGCCTGAACTGGCCGGCGATGAGCGATTCCTGACGTCGGCGCTGCGGGTGCGCAACCGGGACCTGCTGCATTCACTGATTGGCCCCAATCTCATGGCGCAGCCTGCGGCCCACTGGATGCAGGTGCTGGAAGAGATTGGCGTGCCCTGCGGGCCGATCAACGATCTGGCCGGTGTCCTGCGTGACCCGCATGTGCAATCACGCGGCATGGTGACTCAGGCGATACACAGCCGCCTGGGCGCGATCCCGATCCTGGCCAACCCGTTGCGGCTGTCGCAAGCGCCCATGCGCTATGACGTGGCTCCGCCGGTGTTGGGGGCGCATACCGATGAGGTTCTCAAGCGCGAGGTGGGTCTGACCGACGCGCAATTGGCGCGGCTGAGGGAATTGAAGGTCATCTGAGACAACCGGCGGCTTGCAGGGCGGACGCATTGGCTGACAACTGGGTGTAGATGTCGAAAACCTGCGTGCTAGAATCCGTCGCTTCGGAGACGTGACCGAGAGGCCGAAGGTGCTCCCCTGCTAAGGGAGTATGTGCCAAAAGCGCATCGAGGGTTCGAATCCCTCCGTCTCCGCCAAGTGACCCATTGAAAATGCGCCTTCCGGCGCATTTTTTATTTCTGTCGGCCATTTTTTCAACGGTAGCGGCACTGGTTTCGCACTTTTCTAAACTGGCTCAATCGAGTCATCAGTGGCTGGTGACGTTATTTTGTAAGCCAGCTCCCAGCATTATCGTGGTGACAGTAGGCGCCCAGCTTCGTCCTGATAGTAGGTCAGCCAACTCGTAAAGGTGGATGTCGCTTGACAGCAGCCTGGCTAATGGAACGATGTTGCCGGTTCTTTCTTCGCGTACGGCCCATGTTGCAGCGCTGGGCCTCCCGCATGGACTGAGCAGTGAGAGCCTCGCCCCCATTTGGCCGGATCCACTGCTCGTCGAAGGGTGCAATGCGTTTTATTTCGCCAGCTGCTTCGACACTCTGGGGCCCACGCACGATCTTCGGCTAGCGTATCCTCTGTGAGACCGTTTGAATGCAGAGCTTAAATGGAGTTCGACTAATGCTACGTGTGACTTACCTCAGCCGCGAGTCCAATGCTTTCAGTGCAAGGGCGTTAGTCGACCTACTGGAACACTGCAAGCTTCGCAACCCGGCTCAGGGTGTCACCGGCATGCTCATGTACGCCAAAGGAACATTTTTGCAGACCCTGGAGGGTGAGACCAGTATGGTTGAAACGCTCCTTGGGAAGATCGAGCGTGACAGTCGTCATCGAGAGTTTAAGGTCATCAAGCGCGAGTCCGCAACGACCAGGCTTTATGAAAACTGGAGCATGGGATTTGAGCGCCTCACCGAAGCAACGCTACAAGAAGTACCTGCGCTGAGAGCCTTCCAGCTCGAAGACTTCAATCCAGAGTTTCTCAGCATTCACCCTACCATCGTTGAAAATCTTCTTGAGCGGCATCGGTCAGTTCACTGGGATCCCCTGATTCGTGAGATCGGCGCTCGCGATCAGTTTATCAACGAGTTGCGTCGCGCTCTCGTCAATGCCAGCCACCGCAATGAACAAGCACTCCTACTGATTGAGTCTGTGATTGAAGCCTCAGCGGAGGGTAATCTCACGGATAACCATCTTCAACTTTGCGGTCGCATGGTTGAGACGTTACGTAAGCGATAACCGCTCTTGGGCGGTCTGCTTGACACCTTTTTTGTGTCTATGGCTGCCACCGCGGCAGACACATTTGAGCGTTGGCATTCGGTTTCTTATCTTTCAGGGTGCTCACCTTTGGAGTCTCGGTGCATGTGCGACCGACCGCTTCGGGGCTACGAGTTCACGGCAGCGTATGTCTCTTCAGGGTCGATAGCCGCTGTTCACAGGTAACTGAGACTGTCGTTCATCCAGCTTGTGGTCTACATCGATCACCGGCGGCAACCCCAACCACGTGTTGTTGACCGATTAAAAGGAGCATCGACAAGGGCTCGCGTCGGGCGCGTTATCGTGTCGCTCGCACCGGTGCTGCGCCAGGCGATGAGGTGCGACCATTGGCCTGATCTGGCGTTACCCACCTGGGCGCTCGGTCCAGGTTGACGTGTTGCGCTGCACTGACCCTATCCATGAACGCATCGACACTGACTCCGCACACACTATCCGCCCAGCCAGGCCCCCAGTTGCCGCGGCTCTACACGTTTCGCCGCTGCCCGTATGCGATGCGCGCACGGATGGCTCTGCTGCAGGCCGGGCAGACCTTCGAGGCGGTGGAGGTCAGTTTGGGCAATAAGCCAGCCATCTTGCTGGCCATATCGCCCAAGGCGACAGTACCCGTGCTGCAGTTGCCCGATGGCAGTGTGATTGAGGAGAGCTGGGACATCATGCGTTGGGCACTTGCCGTGCCTGATGTGCATGGATGGTGGGCGCGGGCGCAGTCGCCAGCCAATCTGGACCTGGTAGTGCGTAACGACAGCGACTTCAAGCGTCACCTGGACCGCTGGAAGTACCCCCAGCGCTACGCGACTGAGTCTCTCCCGCCAGCTGCACACCGTGACAGGGCGCTGGAAGTGCTGCTGCAACCGCTGGAGGGCCGGCTGCACAGCGCGCCCTTCCTGGGCGGCGCCACGCCCTGCGCCACCGACTTGGCAGTGATGCCCTTCGTGCGCCAGTTCGCCGCGGTAGACCCGGGATGGTTTGCAACGCAGAACCTGCCATCGGTACGGGCCTGGCTGGGCGGCTGGCTTGTCAGCCCACTATTCGTGACGTGCATGGTCAAGTTGACCGCGCCAGGTGTGAATCGCTTTCCGTCGCTCTAGCAAGCGCTTTGCCCGCCTTCACCGCTACCCGCGCCTGCCACAGGTCATACGCCGCTTACTGTGCCAGCCACACTTCAGCGGCTCCGCCATGATCGTGCCCAAGCCAGCCCTCAATGCGCAGCGCCATCGCTGCCCTGGTTGCGCGGTCCAAGGTCCGCTGCAGTCTGATGATCTCCGCTTTGTCAGGGGTCATCTCGTTAGCCCGAGTCGGACCTGCTTTTCGATTTCGATGAGCACGAAAAAGACGGCGGCGATAGCCATGATCAACAGTCCGTCCATCGGCGAAACGGGCATTGTTCCCAGCACAGCTTGCAAGGGCGGCAGATAGGTGACAGCTAATTGCGCGGTGGTGATGGTAACGACCACGGTCCAGATTACTCTGGTGCCGCGCGCTGCGGCCCAGGTCAATGAGGTGCTGTGGATGTTGCGAATAAAGAAGAGGTGAAAGATCTCCAGTACCACCAGCGTGTTCATCGCCATGGTCTGGGCCAGCGGCAAAGGGTAGCCCCTGTCGATGGCATAGGTGAAGATACCGAAGACCGCTGCCAGAAACAGCGTTGCCACCAGAACGACATGCCACACAAGACCACCCGATAGAATCGGCGCATTGCGATCGCGTGGTGGGCGGGTCATGGTGCCGGACTCAGTCGGCTCGAAAGCCAGTGCCAGCCCCAGCGTAATGGCGGTAATCAGATTGACCCACAGGATCTGCACCGCGGTCACCGGCAGGGCCAGACCAGCCAGTAAGGCCAGAATGACCACCGCCGACTCGCCAGCATTGGTCGGCAGAGTCCAATTGATCACCTTCTTCAGGTTGTCATAGACGGTTCTTCCCTCACGCACCGCTGAGGCGATGGAGGCAAAGTTGTCGTCGGCGAGCACCAGATCGGCGGCCTCCTTAGCGGCCTCGGACCCCTTCAGGGCCATGGCGATCCCGACGTCGGCGCGCTTGAGCGCAGGGGCGTCATTGACCCCGTCGCCAGTCATCGCGACTGACAGGCCATGCGCCTGCAGAGCGGTCACAAGGCGAAGTTTGTGCTCGGGGCTGGTGCGAGCGAAAATATCAACATCTGCGACTTCAAGCGCCAGTTGCGCATCGTCCAGCTTGTCCAGGTCAGCCCCGGTCAACACGCGGTAGACGTTCGCCAGACCGATCTGTGCCGCAATGGCAGCGGCCGTTCCAGCATGGTCACCGGTGATCATCTTGACGCGGATGCCCGCTGCCCGGCATTCGGCGACGGCAGCAATCGCCTCGGGGCGCGGCGGGTCGATCAGGCCGACGAGGCCAAGGAAGGTCAGCCCGCCTTCCAGCGTTCTCACTTCGATTCGGTCACCCGTCTCGGAACGTTCCGCCAGGGCCAGTACGCGCAAGCCACGCCGCGCGAGGGCTTCGGCCCGGTCGTGCCAGTGCTTCAGGTCAATGCCTTCGCACATGCGCAGTACACGCTCTGGCGCACCCTT
>DGIT01000118.1:7984-17887 GCA_002386465.1 Burkholderiales bacterium UBA4615
TCGAAGGGGATGGCATGCAGACGGCGTGCGGTGTGATCGCCTGCGACCTTGCCAGCAAATGCCAGAAGCGCGCCTTCCATCGGGTCGCCTTCGACCATCCAGGCTGCATCCTTGCGGTGCAGGCGCGCGTCATTGCACAACGCTGCAGCCCGGGCGAGTCTTGAGAGGTCGCCCGCCGGAGTCACGGCCCCTTCGGGCGCATAGCCCTCGCCACCGATGGCAAAGATGCCCTCCGCCGTCTCGGCTGCAGCCACCACCATTTCGTTGCGAGTCAAGGTGCCGGTCTTGTCGGTGCAGATGACTGAGATCGACCCGATCGCCTCGATCGCTGGGAGGCGACGGACGATGGCATGGCGGCGCGCCATGGCCTGCACACCGATGGCCAGCGTGATGGTCATCACCGCAGGCAGGCCCTCGGGAATTGCCGCCACGGCGACGCCGACCACGACCATGAACAGGTCCGTAAAATGCATGTGGCCGACGTAGTACCCCCAGACGAGCAGCAGCCCCGCTACCAGCAAGATCAGGAACGAGAGCCAGCGCGCGAAGTGGTCGATTTGCGCGACCAGGGGGGTGGTCAGCTGCTCGACCCCTGCCAGAAGCCCGCCGATACGCCCGATCTCTGTGGCCTGACCCGTCGCCACCACCAGCCCGCGCGCCGTGCCTTGGGTGACCAGGGTGCCCGACCACAGCATTGAGCTGCGGTCGCCAAGAGCGGCATTGGCAGCAACCGGGGTCTGTCCCTTTTCCACCGGCACCGACTCGCCGGTCAGCATCGCTTCCTGTGCCGCAAGGCCACGCGCCTCCATCACCCGCAGGTCGGCAGGCACCTTGTCGCCCGCCTCAAGCAGGACGATGTCGCCGGGCACGAGGGCGGTCCCGTCTACCGATACCCGGTGCCCATCGCGCAACACGGCGGCCTTCGGTGCAAGCATGCCTCGGATCGCGGCCATTGCAGCCTCTGCCTTACCCTCCTGGATGAACCCGATGACCGC
Organism: Burkholderiales bacterium UBA4615; assembly: GCA_002386465.1. GTDB lineage: Bacteria > Pseudomonadota > Gammaproteobacteria > Burkholderiales > Burkholderiaceae_E > UBA4615. The sequence goes on from DGIT01000118.1 coordinate 8,980, forward strand.
ATTGGCCAGCACGACGGCAAGGATCACGCCCGTATCGACCCAGTGCTGCAGGGCCCCCGTGACCACCGCCGCGCCGATCAGCACATAGATCAGCACATTGTGGAACTGCAGAAGAAACCTCACGACCTGCCCCTGCGATCGCACTTCCGGCAGCCGGTTCGGGCCGTACTCGACGAGACGCCGCGCAGCCTCAGTAGCGGTCAGGCCATTGGGTGTTGCGGCAAGATCGGCTAGGCAGTCGGCGGTGGAGGTGGCGTGAGGTTTGGTCAGGTCCGTCATCGCGCCGTGTAGCCGCCGTCAATGACGATCTCGGCCCCGGTGACGAACTTCGCTTCGTCAGACGCGAGATAGACCACCGCCCAGGCGATGTCGTCGGGCTCGCCCATATGACCGATGGGATGAGCCGACCCGGCCGCCGCCTTTGCTGCCTCCAGATCGTCCGAAGTCGCGCGCAGATGGTTTTCCACCATCGGCGTCCAGATGTAGCCGGGATGGATGGAGTTCACGCGGATCTGTTCCGGGGCATAGGTGATCGCGTCGTTCTTGGTCATCAGCCGTACCGCGCCCTTCGAAGCATGATAGGGCGCGATGCCGCCAATGCCGATGAGCCCGGCGATGGAGGAGAGGTTGATGATCGAGCCCTTTTTCGCAGCGCGCAGATGCGGAATTGCATGTTTGGTGCCAAAGAACACGCCCTTCACGTTCACCGCCTGAACTCGGTCCCACTCGGCCTCGGTCACCTGATCGGTGGGCTTGGGGCTGCCGGAAATGCCGGCGTTGTTCACCAGAACATGCAGCCCACCAAATCGAGCGGCTGCAGCGTTGATGGTGACTTGCATCGCGGCCTCGTCTGCAACATCGACCGTCCAAAAGGCAGCCTGATGGCCCGCTGTCATCAGGTCGGCGGCCAGCGCCTTGCCCTCTGTCTCAAGCATGTCAAGGATGGCGACCCTTGCACCTTCCTCAGCCATGCGGATGACGCATGCGCGGCCGATACCGACCGAACCCCCGGTCACGACTGCGGTCTTGCCTGCAAGTCGATTCATGGTCAGCCTCCTCTTGGGGTTGGTTGGACCAGAGTAGCGGTGTTCAGCCCGTCTTGATCGATCTAAATCAATTCCGCCTCAGTTTCCGTAAGCGACCAGCCTGCGAAGTCGTTTGCGGTGTTGGGTTTATTCAACCGTTCCTTCACCGAGTCGGCGGCTAAGGCACGAGTTGGGCCCGCTGTGCTGGCGTGAGGTAGCACCACTCGCCCTGCGCAAGGCTCAGGCTCTCGAGGGTCAGACCGCCGATCGCCGTGCGTCGAAGTGCCGAACAGTGGTTGCCTGCGGCGGCCAGCATGCGCTTGACCTGGTGGTACTTGCCTTGCTCAAGAACGATTTCCAGGCAGTGGGTATCGAGCTGCCGCGCCTTGCCGGCGATTGGAGCGGGTTCGTCGATCAGTTGAACGCCCTCGTTGAGTAGCCCAAGCTGCGCCGGTGTGAGCGGGTCATGCGTGGTCGCGACATAGACCTTCGGCACATGGCGCTTAGGTGAGGACTGCGCATGGATGAAGGCGCCGTCGTCTGAAAGAAGCAGCAAGCCCGTCGTGTCATGATCCAGACGCCCCACCGGCTGCACATCGCGCCAGCGGAACTGCTCAGGCAGCAGCGTCAGCACGCCCGGGTGATGACTGGGTTTGCGAGAACACTCAAAATGGGGCGGCTTGTTCAGGGCAAGATAGACGAATTGGCTGCAGGTCCACTGCTCGCCCATGACTGAGAGCGACAGCCCCTCGGGATGGAATGGCTCATCACACTCAGTCACCGTACGGCCTTCAACCGCGACATCGCCCTGCAGGATCAACTGCCGACAGCCTTTGCGGGTCCCGAAGCCCTGGCTTTGAAGGATTTTGTCGAGGGTGAGCTTTTTCATGACGGCACGTTAACCGATGTGTCGTTCGCTTTGGATATGACGAAGGCAACGCACCATGTTTCAGCAAGTCCTCTCGTTCTGGTTCGATGAGCTGCAGCCTGCGCAATGGTGGCGGGTCGATGCGGCATTGGATTCGCTGATTCGCGATCGGTTTGGCAGCACCCTCTTGGCGGCCAGGGCCTGTGAACTGCACGCCTGGCGCACAAGGCCCGAGGGGCGTCTCGCAGAGATCATCGTCCTTGATCAGTTTTCTCGAAACATTCACAGGGGTACCGCAGACGCCTTTGCTGCAGATCCGCAGGCACTGGCACTGGCTCAGGAAGCTGTGTCGCTCGGCGCGGATCAGGCCCTTCCTGTCAGCCGCCGCGCCTTCCTGTACATGCCCTTCATGCACAGCGAGTCACCGGCCATCCACGAGCTTGCAGTCCGGCTTTTTTCAGCATCCGGGCTCGCTGAGAACCTCAAGGCGGAACTCAGACACCAGGCCATCATCACCCGCTTCGGGCGCTACCCGCATCGAAACAGCATCCTGGGCAGGATATCGACGCCAGCGGAAGCAGCGTTTCTTGAGGAGCCAGGCTCGCGTTTCTGATCGGTGCCACGGCGTCGATGAGTCATAGGTGTGGCATCGCTCCCGCTTGAAATATTCGGAAATATTTCTCCAGGCACCTTTGTTACCGTCAAGGTGTTGCTCGACCTGCCAACGCGATTTGGCACCGGTTGAATGAAGCCGGAGCACTAGCGTGCAATGCAATGAGACCTTGCGCGATATCGATGCCCGGAGGATCTGTCCATGAAAGCCACTGAGACCCTTGCGCTCCGCTTAGCCAAGCGAGCGTTCGTGGCGTACACCCTCGTCGCGGTTGCGTCCTGCGGCAGCGGCTCCGATTCCGACGGGTCATCGTCTGCCGTGGTGACTAAGTCCGAATCGGTGCAAAGCTTCGTCGGCACCGTCAGCTGCGACGCGATCGGCGGTGAGCCGCAGTCGCAAGCCTTCGAGACCCGGGTGATCTTCGATCGGGCGGTCTACCGGGGCATGTCGCAAGAGGTCTCGAGCGCCGCCGCGATCCAGGTCGGCGGACTGGCTGGCTCGGTCGTCAAGGGTGCCCGCTCGCAGGTGTCTGCCACGATTCCGTCCTCCTCCCTATTCTCGGGCTCGGCGATCGACTTCAAGGTCACGGCCACCCCCGAAACGGGCAGTTACGCCGAGACCGGGCGCTGGACCATCGGCGTGGACGCCAACGGCAAGGCGACCCTGAAGGGCGACTCCACCGCCACGCTGGGCCCCATCGCCAACGGCTGGCGCGCGACGTGCAGCTGGAACCTCGCCGAAGCGCAGGCGCCGGTCGGGCCTGTCTCCTACGGGCTCATCGAGCAGCGCTATGGCACACCACCCACGGACCGGCCCGTCGCGAGCAAGGGCCTCGCGTCGCCGGTGACGAAAGGCAGCGGCAGCGGGTGCGGTGACGCCTGGGGCTGGGTCTCCGACGGCCTGTTCGTCGCGGCCGCGCTCGTCGCGATCCCCACCGGCGGCGCGTCGATCGCAGCGGTGATCACCGTCGGCGCGCTGGCCAGCGGGGTGGCGGGCAGCGCGGCGGGCAACGCCTGCCTCGACAGCCAGCTCGCCGCCATGAACCAGCAGCTGGCGATCCAGGGAGCTCAGATCCAGCAGATCGACACCTACCTGGGCGTCGCGACGAACGTGCTCTACCAGAAGTTCTGGCAGGTGGAGTCGCAGATCACCACGACGAGCGCCTACCTCTGGCAGCAGGCCGTCAACGGCATCTCGCCCGCGGGGTCGAGCACGGGCCTGTTCGGCTCGTTCATGAATCCCGACGGGGTGGGGCTGTGGAACTATGCGATGCAGCCCGCCGCGGGTGCGCCCGCCGACCCGACTCAGCTCGCGCTGAACGACACCGCCTTCAATCACGCGAGCATCCAGGTGGCCGCGAAGTCCTCGGACTTCACCGGATACCTGAAGCAGCTCTCGGGCACCGACATCGTCATCCCGAACCAGTCGACCTGTAACACCGACTGCTCTCCCTACGTGGTCCCGGTGTCCGACTCCGCGCTCACCCTGCTGTACAAGAACCTGTTCGCGGCCCTGCAGTCCAACATCGACACCTACGCGCAGCCGGGCCAGACCCCCGGGATTGCGGCTCCGGTCAACCAGAACATCGTCCCGCTGTACGACCAGTACAACGCGATGCTCGTCAAGTTCTGGACGCAGGCCGTCTACGCGATGCAGCAGGCCCAGACGATGGAGTGGACGGTCAACCAGATGAACTACTTCAGGGGGACGACCGCGGGCGCCACGCAGCTCCCGCAGATCGGCTCCTGGGGTGCCGTCCCGGGGACCCACTACCAGTACGGCGGCCAGTCGCTCCAGGTCGAGACCGACCGCTACAACACCGCCCAGAAGAACCTCGCGAAGGCGTACGCCGCGCGCATCAACCAGCTCTACCTGAACACGCTCAACTACATCGTCAGCGACGTACCGGTGCAATTGCCGGTAGGAGCGCAGGCCTACCCCACCACCCCGGTCAGCTACACCTTCAACGGCGTCACCTATACCGAGAAGAAGCCCATCGACTACTCGGGCCAGATGGGCCTGGGCATTATCCAGAGCATTCCCGCCCCGACAGCCGGCACGCAGGGTGCGACGCCGATGTCGCTGCTGCCGAAGGTTGCGGTCACCAATGCCGACTCAACCCCGGCGGACTGGGTGTCGGGCGCGGTCCTCTACCAGTTCTCGGGGCTCAAGGACGCCGCGGCCTGCCTGACCAGCCTGCAGGCCTTCACGGCCAGCACCACCGGCGGCACGGTGCAGGGCTGGCTGCAGACACCGGGCGCCTGCCCGTCGATCTTCACGCTGGCCGACGGCTCAGCGTTGAACCAGGGGCTCTACGACGGCAACTCGCTGCAGCCCTACACCAGTTATCAGCTGTCCACAAAGACCCTCGGCGGCCCCATGCTGCTGAGCTCGGGGGTGCAAAACAACCTCAAGTTCTGCGATCCGAAAACCCCAGCGCTGGCGTGGGAGCCGCAGCGTTACGGACCGGTGCTGAACTGCGGCCAGTGGTACGCGCCGACATATCTCGCGCCAGGATTCCCACGGGCGAATCTCCCGGCAGCGAACAATGAGCAAAATTTCTACACCGTGCCGTCTCCCCTCGACACTTACGGCACCACCACGAATCTTCCCGGCGATTGCTCGAACAACCTCGTTTCGCCGCTCGGCAATAAATACCCTGCCATCACCACGCTGACCGGCAGCTGGCCGTCCGGCGCTCCGTCCTCGTGTGCGGTGATCCCCACGGTTCCGCTCGTCAACACCAGCAGCTTGCAGTCGCCGATTTACACCGGAAGTCGAACCGAGTCCGTCAACTACGAGACCGGCAACGCGTTGCAGGGCTGTTCGATCGGTTGGATCGGCTCCGGTTCCGGCAACCCCTTGCCCAAGTGGACCGTCGATAGAACCGGGGGGGACGAACTCGACTTCAGCGTGCGTCTGCCGCGCGCGGTGAACGGCGCCAACGAGACGGGCGGCTTCGTGCTGCCGCTCAAGGTCACTGCAGGATGTGTCGGCCCCTTGAACACGTACGGCCAAGTGAACGTCGTGCCTGCCGCCGGTGACTTCGCCACCTACGGAATCCAATGCAGCGGCGTCTCACCGAGCCAGTTCACCTGCACCACCACCGACAGCACCGTCTACAACTTCACGGTGAAGACCGGCAAGTCGTCGATCCTCGACGTCCAGTTGGTCGCGCCCTGACCGAGCGGAAGCGGGCAAAGCCGGCATTCCACGGCTTTGGCGCATTCGTCATCGCGAACCTGGGCGCCGCCGACTGACCGGACCGCGGCCCGGAGCTGGGTCACGGAGCTCGAACCAAGGGCCTGCTACTCACACCGAGCGAGGATCGAAACCGGCTGATTCTGGATTGCGACTGGCGCGTCCGGGATCGTGGCCGCGGGCGCTCGCTGCGGCGTCGCAGCCAGCGCGGCATGAAATGTTTGGAAATCTTTCCGCGGATCCCATGGGTAAGCTGCGCAGAACCATCGGCACCCCTGGAGCCCTTCGCATGCGTGACCGACCTCCCATCCCATCCGGCCTCTTCCCGCCTCGGCGCCTTCTCGCAGGCGTGGCAGTCGCTGTCGCGTTGGTCGGTTGCAGCGGCTCCACCCTGGTCGACCCCGTGTACCCCGCCTTGGAGCAGCTCTCCAGCGTGGCCCGGTGCGACCTGACGGCCACCGCAGGCACCTGCGTCTCTCGAGACGCCGGCCTGGGAGTGCTGGTGCGGTTCACCCAGGGGCAGAGTCGCAACTACGTCGTGTCGATCGAGAACACCTACTACGCCAACAGGATCTACGCCTGCGACCCCGTTCAAGTCGGGTCCTGCAGCTATCTCGCCTACGTCGGCGCCAGCACCGGGATCAGCCAGCTCCTCGAGGCCAACGGACTGCTCTACGTCGCGGTCCAGAACGGGCAGATCCTCCGATGCGACCCCACCGTCGTGGACAGCTGCGTGCAGATCTACCGCGATCCGAATTCGACGGCGGTCGACTCCCTGACCTACGGCAACGGCACGCTCTATGCGGGCATGGACGACGGGAGAATCCTGAGCTGCAATCCGGCCACAGCGAATGCGTGCTCGTTGCTGAACCAGGGGGGCGGCAAGGTCCAGACCCTGCTGTTCGCGAACAACCGGCTGTATGCCGGACTGAACGACTACCAGGGCACCCTGTGGAGTTGCGACCCGGTCGCGACGAACAGCTGCCTCGACCTGAACAAGGCGGGCAAGACGGCCCAGTACACGGCGATGACCTTCATCGGGAACCGGATCTTCGCGGGAGTCAGCGGTTCGACCAATTTTGGTCCCACGATCCTGTGGAACTGCGACCCGAATGTAGCGAACAGCTGCCTCACCGTGTTCGACTCGGACCGGGACGTGCCCGGTGACAAGAGCCAATTTCAATCCGGACCGTTCGGCATCCAGGCGTCGGGGGAACGCGTCTTCTTCACTGACCGCGTCGACCAGACCGACAAACTCTATTCCTGCGATCCCAACACCGCCAGCAGTTGCTACAGGTTTCAGGTATTCAATTGACGGGGCGGCAGCGCTCGCCGCGATCCCCACCGGCGGCGCGTCGATCGCGTGAAGCCGGATGTGTCGCAGCCGGACAGAAACCGTCAGGCGCTGCCTATAGCCTCGTCCAACATCACGCCCCGGGCATGCCCCGGAGCGCCCGCGACACTCGGAAGGGAGTCCCCATGGCATTCGCCAACCAGCCGCTTCGACGCCCCGCCGCCCGGACCGGCATGCTCGGTACCCTGCTCACGTCATGGCGCTTTCTCGCGCTCGCCGCGGGTCTCACCCTGGCGGCTTGCAGCGGTTCGGATTCGGGTTCCGGCTCCGACACACGACCAGGGCTCGGCGTGGTTTTACCCGGCGCTGTGGCGCCCGCCACGCCGTTCGGCTTCGTGGGAAGCCAGTTCCAGAGTTACACGGTCCCTGTGACCGGTTGGTATTTCCTGGATGCGCAGGGCGCGCAGGGGGGCGCGGCCAGCAACGGCAGCCATCAAGGCGGCAAGGGCGCGTGGATGCAGGGCTATGCGTACCTGCAGCAGGGCGCGGTGCTGCGCATCGCGGTGGGCGGCGCGGGCGGGGTCGGGCAGAACGACGGGAACAACGTGAGCGGGGGCGGCGGCGGTGGCGGCTCGTCGATCGTGCTCAGCAGCGGTTCCGTGAATACGCTCTCGTCGTCGGATATTCCCTTGCTGATCGCAGGCGGCGGCGGCGGCGCTGCGGCGAACTACGACGGTTCCCCGGGTTTGACGTCTGAGCGGGCTGGTCGCCCCAACGAGGGGGTCAACGGCAGTGGCGCTGGGGTGGGTGCGGACCCGTATGGCGGCGCCGGAGGAGCGGGCTATCGCACCGATGGCGGCACCCATCTGGAAGGCGGTGCCGGGTCCACTTTGTTGTCCTATGGCGGGCAGGCCTACCTGAGCGGCAACAGCGGAGGCGCTTCAACAAACCGCGGGGGCGACGGGGGTTGGGGCGGTGGCGGCGAAGGCGGCCCGGCAGTCAGCAGCTTGACCAAGAACAGGGATGGCGGTGGCGGCGGTGGCGGGGGCTACAGCGGTGGCGGTGGCGGAGTCAACCAGGGCGATGGCGCAGGTGGCGGCGGCTCGTATGTTGCCGGGGTCGTGAACACCACGCTGAGCCTCGCCATTGCGGGAAATCGCAGTGGTGATGGTGTGGTGACGATCACCCCGGTTAGCACGGCTCCGGTCATCCAGCAGCCGGCCAACCAGCAGGTGGCGATCGGACAGGCGGTGACGCTGGGGCCGGTGTACGACGACCCCACGGGTCAGACGACGTATCAGTGGATGAAGGATGGCGTGGTGCTGGTGGGCCAGACGAGCGCCACGCTGAGCATCGCAGCGTTCCAGTTCACCGACTCGGGCGGCTACCAGGCGATCGTGCAGCAGGGCGTGGCCACCTCGATCACGCAGCCCGCATTCCTGAGTCCCTCGACCCCGCTGTCCACGCTGCAAGCCTGGGGTAGTAACAACGATGGCGAACTGGGCCAGGGGAATACGAACGATTACTTCTCGCCGGTGCAGGTGGAGCGTGACGTGCTGACCATGACCGCGGCGGGTGGGGGAGTCTACACATCGGGCTACTCCCTGTTTGTGAAGCGGGACGGGACGCTTTGGGGCGTGGGCGGCAACGGCCATGGCCAGTTGGGGTTGGGGGACGAGAACTGGCGCTACTCGCCGGTGCAAGTGAGCAGCGACGTGGTGGCGGTGGCAGCGGCTTTAGGCCACTCCCTGTTCGTGAAGCGTGACGGGTCGCTCTGGGCCATGGGCAAGAACAATGATGGCCAGTTGGGCCAGGGGGACACGACGGATCGCAACTTTCCGGTGCAAGTGACCACCGGCGTGGTGGCGGTGGCGGCGGGAGCCAACCACACCCTGTTCGTGAAGCGC
>DGIT01000118.1:17954-18082 GCA_002386465.1 Burkholderiales bacterium UBA4615
TGGGGCACAGGCGATAACAGTTATGGCCAGCTGGGCCTGGGGAATACAGGGCAGAGCAACTTGCCGGTGCAACTGGCTGGCGACGTGGTGGCGGTGGAAGCGGGACCCAGCCACACCCTGTTCGTGAA
>DGIT01000118.1:18124-26856 GCA_002386465.1 Burkholderiales bacterium UBA4615
TGTTCGTGAAGCGCGACGGGACGCTCTGGGCCATGGGCTACAACGCCTATGGCCAGTTGGGCCTGGGGGATACGACGGATCGCAACTTTCCGGTGCAAGTGACCACCGGCGTGGTGGCGGTGACGGCGGGATCCAGCCACACCCTGTTCGTGAAGCGCGACGGGACCCTCTGGGGCACAGGCGATAACAGTTCTGGCCAGCTGGGCCTGGGGTTAACAGGGCAGAGAGACTTGCCGGTGAAACTCGCTGGTGATGTGGTCGCCCTGGCAGGTGGAGACGCGTACTCCCTGTTCGTGAAGCGCGACGGGTCGCTCTGGGCCATGGGCGACAATCCATACGGCGAACTGGGCCAGGGGGATAATAAGGTGGCGCTTGATGGTCGCCCGAATCCGGCGCAAGTCTTTTTCCGGAACTCGGCGAATCAGCCGACCACTGCGCTGGTCGTCGCCACCCTGCCGAAAATGTCCTCGTCGAGTCACACGCTCGCGATTACCGCGCCTGGGCCCTGACTAGCCCCTTCAGCGACCGGTATTGTTGCAGCGAATGATGCTGTAGAGGGCCTGATTGAACGGCGCCGGGACGCCGTGACGCCGCCAGAGACCGAGGACAGCGCCGTTCAGGCATCCGATTTCGGTCGGTCTGCCATGGCGAGCGTCGACGAGCATCGACGGCGCGTGGTTGCGGGCCTCCATCAAACTTTGAATCGGCGCGTAGATTCGCGAATCGTCGGGCGGCCTGCAATAGTCCGTAATGTTTCTCCGCGGGGCGCTGCTATCGTCGGCTCTGTCTCGCCTTCGGCCGGCAACGCATCCCTGCGGGCCGATGGCGATCGGCAGGGCTGCGCAGCATGCCGGCGCGCACCCGAAACGGACTGAAGGCCCCAAGCATGAAGACTCCGACGATCCGCAGCTGCGTTATGTTCCGGCGCGCCACCGACCGGGCCGGTGTGCTCGGCGCTCTGACTGCGCCATGGCGCTTTCTTGCCGTTGCCGCAGGTCTCGCCCTGGCGGCTTGCAGCGGTTCGGATTCCGGCTTCGACCAAAATTCGACCCCTACGATACCGCGCCCACAACTCGGTGCGCCGGGGGGTTCGGTCATGGGCAGCCTCGGAGTGGCTCTTCCCAACGCTGTGGCGCCCGCCACCCCGTTCAGCTTCGTGGGAAGCCAGTTCCAGCGTTACACGGTGGGTGCGACCGGTTGGTATTTCCTGGATGTCCAGGCAGCGCAGGGCGGTGCGGCCAGCAACGGCAGCCATCAGGGCGGCAAGGGTGCGCGGATGCAGGGCTATGCGTACCTGCAGCAGGGCGCGGTGCTGCGCATCGCGGTGGGCGGCGCCGGTGGGGTTGGGCAGAACGACGGGAACAACGTGAGCGGGGGCGGGGGCGGCGGCGCCTCCTCGATCGTGCTCGCCAGCGGTTCCGTGGAGGCGCCCTCGTCGTCGGACATCCCCTTGCTGATCGCAGGTGGCGGCGGCGGAGCCGCAGCGAACTACGACGGTTCCCCGGGTTTGACGTCTGAACGGGCTGGTTCCCCCAATGAGGGGGGCAACGGCAGTGGCGGCGGGGTGGGGGCAGACCCGTATGGCGGCGCCGGGGGAGCGGGCTATCGCACCGATGGCGGCACGCATCTCGAAGGCGGTGCCGGGTCCACTTTGTTGTCCTATGGCGGGCAGGCCTACCTGAGCGGCAACAGCGGAGGCGCTTCAACAAACCGCGGGGGCGACGGGGGTTGGGGCGGTGGCGGCGAAGGCGGCCCGGCAGTCAGCAGCTTGACCAAGAACAGGGATGGCGGTGGCGGCGGGGGCGGGGGCTACAGCGGTGGCGGCGGCGGGGTCAACCAGGGCGATGGCGCCGGTGGCGGGGGCTCGTATGTCTCGAGCCAATTGGATACCTCACTATCGTTGGCCGTCCCGGGGTATCGCAGTGGTGATGGTCTGGTGGAAATCACACCGATCAATGGGTCGCCTGTCATCACGCAGCCTAAAGACCAGCAGGTTGCGATCGGGCAGCAGGCGGTGACGCTGGGGCCGGTGTACGACGACCCCACGGGTCAGACGACGTATCAGTGGATGAAGGATGGCGTGGTACTGGTCGGCCAGACGAGCGCCACGCTGACGATCGCATCGTTCCAGTTCACCGACTCGGGTGGCTACCAGGCGATCGTGCGTCAAGGCAACGCCACATCGATCACGCTGCCTGCATTCCTGAGTGTCTCGAGCCCGCAATCAACGCTGCAAAGTTGGGGCTGGAACCAATATGGCCAGCTAGGCCTGGGGGATACGAATGATCGCGACTTACCGGTGCAAGTAACCAGCGACGTGGTGGCGATAGCGGGCGGGCAATATTCCTCCCTGTTTATAAAGCGCGACGGCACGTTATGGGCCGTCGGCAAGAACAACTACGGCCAGCTAGGCCTGGGGGATACGAACGATCGCTCCTCGCCGGTGCAAGTGGCTGGCGACGTGGTGGCGGTGGCAGCGGGATCCGACCACTCCCTGTTCGTGAAGCGCGACGGGACGCTCTGGAGCATGGGCAAAAATAACAAAGGTCAGTTGGGCCTGGGGGATACGGTCGATCGCACCGCACCGGTACAAGTGGCCCGCGACGTGGTGGCGGTGGCGGTGGGGGGGCTGCAGTCCCTGTTTGTGAAGCGCGACGGCACGCTCTGGGGCATGGGAAACAACGGATATGCCGAACTGGGCCAGGGAGCCGATATCAGATACGGTGCTCCAAATTTCCCTCTCACATTTACCTCACCGGTGAGAGTGACCGAAGACGTAGTGGCGGTGGCCGCGGGCGATGAGCACTCGTTGTTCCTGAAGCGCGACGGCACGCTCTATGGGATGGGCGATAACTCTTGGAACCAGCTGGGCCAGGTTTCTTCCATTTACCAACAACCGGTCTACTTCTATGAGCTTATTGCCTATGACGTGAAGGCGGTGGCGGCTGGAGATAATCAATCCCTGTTTGTTAAGCGAGATGGGACGCTCTGGGGGGTGGGTGAAAACAACAGTTACCAGTTAGGCCTAGGGTATAGCTCCAGCCCCAATCATCCGCAGCAAATCGCTGGCGACGTGGTGGCGGTGGCGGGAGGAAATGAACACTCCCTGTTTGTGAAGAGCGATGGCACGCTCTGGGTCATGGGGTACAACGCTTTCTCCCAGTTGGGCCTAGGGGATCAGACAACACGCCCCTTACCCACCCAGGTCTATTTTCGAAATTCGGCGAATCAACCAACCGCTCCACTAGTCGTCGCCACCCTGGCGAAAATGCCCACAGCGAGTCACTCGCTCGCGATCTCCGCGCCTGCGCCCTGACCCACGGCACGGATAAGCTCGACAGGCCTCGCTGCGCCGACCTGCGACGAATGCGACGAATGCGACGAATGCGACGAATGCGACGAAGCGTGACAACCCGAATCGTGCGCGACGCGACGCAGCCGGGCGGGCCAGCGGCCGACGCGCCCACCGCGGCCTGCAATGTTCCGTAATGTTTCTGCGCGGGCCGCTGCTAACGTCGGGGCGTCCTCGCGTTCGGCCGGCAACGCATCCCTGCGGGCCGAGGGCGATCGACAGGCGTGCGCCGCATGCCGGCGCGCACCCGAACAGTCAGGAGACCCCTCGCATGAAGACCCCGACGACCCGCAGCTGCGACGCATTCAGGCGCGTCACCGTGATCACCACCGTCCTCGCCGTGGCCGCCTGCGGCAGCGGCTCCGACGGCACGTCCTCCGAGGCGGTGACCAAGTCCGAAGGGGTCCAGAGCTTCGCCGGCACGGTCAGCTGCGACTCGGTCGGCGGCACGCCACAGTCCAGATCCTGGCAGACCCGGGTGATCCTCGACCAGCCGGTCCACCGGGGCATGGGCGCGGAGGTGTCGGGCGCCGCTGCGGTGCAGGTCGGTGGCCTGGCCGGCTCGGTCGTTACCGACGCACGGTCGCGGATCGCCGCCACGATTCCCGCCTCGTCGCTGTTCGCGGGCGTCGCCGCACCGGTGATCGACTTCAAGATCACCGCCAGTCCGGCCTCGGGCTCCTACGAGGAGACGGGCCGCTGGACGATCGGCGTGGACGAGAACGGCAAGGCGACCCTGCGCGGCGACTCCACCGCCGCGCTGGTGCCGGTTGCCAACGGCTGGCAAGCGAGCTGCCGCTGGGACCTCGCCGCCGCGAAGGCCCCGTCGGGGCCCATTCCCTACGCGCGGGTCGACGCGGAACTAATGCCGCCCGCGGCCGCGGCACCCGTCGCGCAATCGACCCCTACCGCCCTGAAGGCGTCCAGCAATTGCGGGGGCGGCCTGTTCAGCGTCGTCACCGACGGTCTGTATGTCGGTGCCGCGATCACCGGGTACTACGAGGGATACAAGGTCGCCACGTTGGTGCTGTCGGTCGGAGCCGTCGGAACGACCGCCGGAGGCCAGCTGGCCGGCGCCCTCTGCCCCACCGCGCCGCTGGACTCGACGAACACGCAGCTCGCGGTCCAGGCGGCCCAGATCCAGCAGATCGACAACTACCTGGGCCTCGCGACGAACGTCCTCTACAACGACTGGTATCAGCAGAAACTGTCCGACGCACAGTCATCCGCCTACCTCTGGAACCTGAACCTCAACGGCATCGCGCCCCAGGGAACCAGCAAGGGGCTGTTCGGCAACTTCATGATCGGTCTGGGGCTGTGGGACCTGCGGATGCAGCCCTCGACGGCAGCCCCGGCCGATCCGATGGCGCTCGCGCTGAACAACGCCGCCTTCACGAACGCGAAGCAGATGGCGGTCTCGGCGGGCCCTCAATTCCAGCGAAACCTGCAACAGTTCTCGGGCACCGACTTCGTCTTTTCCTCCGGAGGTTCGTGCACCCAGAACGACTGCTCCACGCACATGGTCCAGGTGCTCAATTCCGCCCTCGTCAGTCTGTACAAGGACCTCTTCGTGACGCTGCAGGCCGACATCGACACCTACGCGCAGCCGGGCCAGACCCCGGGCATCCCGGCGCCGACGAACCGGAACATCGTGCCGCTGTACGACCAGTACAACACGATGCTGATCAAGTTCTGGTCGCAGTCGGTCTACGCGCTGGACGAGGCCCTGCAGATGGAGTGGCTGGTCAACCAGACGAACTACTTCCGGTACACCAGCACGCCGAGACCGACCGACCTCGGGTCGATCCCCTCGTGGGGCGGCATTCCCGGGACGTACTACACGTACGGCGGCAAGTCGCTCCAGGAGGAAACCGACCGCTACAACGCGGCGCAACGAAATCTCGCGAGGGCCTACAACGCGCGCCTGAACCAGCTCTACCTGAATACGCTCAACTACCTGCTGACCGACGTGCCGGTGGGACCGCAGGCTTACCCCACCGCACCGCTCACCTGGACCGACTCCCAGGGAGTGCCCCGTTCGGAACCGGGGCCGGCGTACGCGGCCGAGATGGGCGTGAACATTCCCGTGCCGACGGGCCTGTCGCAAGGCCGCACGCCACTCTCGCTGGTCCCGACACCGTCCGGCGACGCCTGGCGCTCGCAGGCGGTGCTCTACCAGTTCGCGGGTTTGCGGGACGTGGCGGCCTGCTGGAGCAGCCTGCAGGCCTACAACCAGACCGCGGGAACGGCCGGCACGCTGCAGGACTGGTGGAACAGCAACCCGAATGCGTGCCCGTCGATCTTCAGGCTGGCCGACGGCTCGCCGCTCAGCTACACCTGCGATCCGAACAACACCAGCCAGTGCAAGGGCAGCGTCTACGACGGCAACACGCTGACGCCCTACACCACGATGCAGAAGTCCACCGGGGCCACCGGCGGACCGTTGGCGCTGGCCACCACGGTCACGGGCAACCTCAAGTACTGCGACCCCGGCAATCCCGCGCTGTACCTGGACAAGCGCGGCCCGATGCTCAACTGCGGCCAGTGGTACGTGCCGAAATACCTCGCCAACGGATTCCCCCGCGCGAACCCGCCGGGCGCCAATGCCGACTCGAACTACTACGCCGTCATCAACAACTACACGATCCAGGCCGGTCTGACGATGAACGGCGACTGTTCGAACAATCTGTCCTTCAAGAATGGCGCCTACCCCGCCATCACGACGCTGACCGGCGACTGGTCGTCCGGCCAGCCGGCCTCGTGCGAGGCCGTGACACCGACCGTTCCGCTGGTGAATACCAGCAGCCTGCAGTCCCCCACCAAGATCGGCATGAGAACGATCACCGGCAACTACGACACCGGGAACCAGACCGCGGGCTGCTCGCTGGGCTGGATCGGCAGCGGTCTGGGCAACCCGCTGCCGAACTACGATTCGCTCTACGGCAACGGCGACGAATTCCAGTTCGCGCTTCGCCTGCCGCGAGCGACGATCGGCGGCAACGCGTCGGGGGGATGGGCGCTTCCGCTCAGGGTCACCGCGGGGTGCACGAACTCGTCGAAGCAGCCCTATCTGCTCGCCCACCCCCGCGACGTCGCCCCCGGCAACTTCAGCGACCAAAACGGCAACTACAGCCCCGTCAGCAACTTTTCCGCGGACGGCTACTCCTGCACCCAGGCCTCGTCGGCGTTCACCCAGCCGTATTTTTCCTGCACCCTCACCGACGGCACTCAATACCGGTTCACGCTGACGAACGGCAACGGCAACGGAACGATTCTCGACGTCCGGATCACCAGCCAGTAGTGATGGGTAGCGCAGGAGACCCGGAATGACATTCGCCGTGCTCTTCCTGATCGCGCTGGCGGCGCTCGCGGCGGCCGCGCTCGGCAGGCGCCGGGCCGCGCTCGCCGCGTTCGCGGTGTCGCTGTGCGCCACCGTGCTGACCTACCTGCACCACGCGACCGACGTGCTCAAGCTGTCGTTCTGACCATGAACCGATCACAGGCCGTCACACTGAACACGCTGGGCCTCTGCGCCATCGCCGGGGTGCTCGCGGCCGCCTTCGCGGCGCAGCTGCTGCTCGGCGAGTTGCCCTGTCCGCTGTGCATGCTCCAGCGCATCCAGTTCGCGATGCTCGCGGTGGGGCCGATCCTGAACGTGCGCGTCGGCCCGCGGCCGAGCCACTACGCGTTGTCGCTGCTGGCCGCGCTGGCGGGCGCGGGCTTCGCTGCCCGCCAGATCGCGCTGCACATCCTGCCCGGCGATCCCGGCTACGGCAGCGCGGTGTTCGGGCTGCACTACTACAGCTGGGCGTTCGTCGCGTTCGCCGCCTCGATCGCGCTGATCGCCGCGGTGATGCTGTTCGACCGGCAGTTCGAGGACGATCCGGCCCCGCCCGAGCGGACGGGCCTGTTCCCGCGCCTGGCAATCGCGCTGGTCCTGCTGCTCACCGCGCTGAACGTGGTGTCGACGCTCCTGCAGTGCGGCTTCGCGGCCTGCGCCGACGATCCGGCCGCCTATCGGTTGCTTCAGCGCTGAGGGGGCCGGGGCCACGGTGCGGGGCTTAAAGGTCGCCTGAACGAATCCCGCAGATGAATGCGGGCCCTGCGCGAAGACCGGACGTCGCCGCAGCCCGGCTCTCGCTCGGGATCAGGCGGCCGTTGCCGTCAACTTGGCCCTCAGGGCCTTGCAGACCTTCTGGATGGTGTCGAATCAAGGATGCGCCTGGGGCCGGAGCGCCTTGTAGAGCGCTTCCCGGGTCAGCCCAGCCGCCTGCGCCACCTGCGTCATCCCTCTCGCACGAGCCACATCTCCCAGCGCCGCAGCAAGCAGACCGGGATCGCCCTCTTCGATGGCCAGACGGATGTAGTCGGCGATCGCCTCGTCGTCGTCCAGGTATCTCGAGGGATCGAACTCGGCCAATTCGGACACCTTGATCTTTCTGGTCATGGCGCTATTCCTCGATCGTCTCAGAACGTGTGAACGAACCTCGTGCGAGCTGCGAGAATCGATGCATGAGCACCGAACGCAGCCAGACCGAGGTTGAACAGGTCGAACAGGACCTGTTCGGTGAAGGGATCGTCGAGACGCGGGCGCGGCGCGAGGCAGCGCGGGCGATGCCCGACGGCGAGGTGCGACTGCGGCGCGCGGTGCACGATCAGGCCGAGCTGCGGGTGTTCGATCTGGAGGGGAGCGTCGCGGCCGATCACCCGGTGCGGGCGGTCTGGGGATTCGTGCAGGCGCTGGATCTGAGCGCGCTGCACGCGGGCATCCGCTCGCGGGCGGGCCACGGCGGCACGCCTGCGACCGACCCGGCGATCCTGGTGGCGCTGTGGCTGTGGGCGACCATCGACGGGGTGGGCAGCGCGCGCGAGATCGACCGGCTGTGCGAGCGCGACGACGCGTACCGCGGGATCTGCGGCGGGGTGGGGATGAACTACCACACGCTGGCGGACTTCCGCACCGAGCACGCCGCGTGGCTGGAGGCGCAGCTGACCGCCAGCATGGTGGCGCTGCTCGATCGCAGGCTGGTGACGCTCAACGTGGTGGCGCAGGACGGGCTGCGGGTGCGGGCGGCGGCCAAGGCCAGTTCGATGCGCCGGCGCGAGCGGCTGCAGATGCTGCACGCGCAGGCGCGCGCGCAGTTGCAGGCGCTCGAGCGCGACCGCGACGAACCGCCCAGCGCCCCACCGACCGACGGCGCCAGCCCGCCCGGCGCGGGCGGCAAGGCGCCCGCCGAGCCACGCGCCAGCAGCACCGATGCGCAGGCGCGCGTCATGAAGATGGCCGACGGCGGGTTCACCGCACTGGCCGGCATCGAGGCGCTCGATGCTCGCGGCACGGCCGCGATCGCCCCGGCCCCGCGCGCCCGCAAGGCGGGCG
>DGIT01000127.1 GCA_002386465.1 Burkholderiales bacterium UBA4615
CAAATGCCGTGCCCGCCAACCTGCGGTGCCGGGTCCCCGCCCGGTTTGGGCAGCCTGGCATGCCAGAATGCGGCGCGGCCCGCATCGCCGGCTTCATAGCCATTGAGCCTTGCCGATCACCGGTTGTTATCGTGTCAAGAAAACAAAGCCGACGTTCCCCCCCTCGTGCAGCGCCTGCGGCGCCTGATGTGT
This sequence comes from Burkholderiales bacterium UBA4615, assembly GCA_002386465.1. Classification (GTDB taxonomy): domain Bacteria; phylum Pseudomonadota; class Gammaproteobacteria; order Burkholderiales; family Burkholderiaceae_E; genus UBA4615. Next base: position 193 of record DGIT01000127.1, read on the forward strand.
CCGCCTCGCCAGCTTCCAGCCCCCTGGCTGCAGGCGGCCCCACCCCGGTATTCTGGAAATCCCCCCGCGCCCTGCTGCTGGCGTGCCTGGCCTTGGTCACGGTGGCGGCGCTCCTGTGGCTGGCGACGCTGCGGGGTGGCGCCTCAGGTAGCGCCTCGCCCGCTTCGCCAACACCTGCAGCACCCGGCGCGCTGCAGCAGCCGGCCTTCACTGAGCCGCCTGCTGCAGGCACCGCAGTGACCACCGCAGTGGCCACAGTACCGGCGTATGTACCCAATACCACCTGCCTGGGCTGTCATGCCGATCAGGCAGGCCAGTGGCAACCTTCGCACCATGCCAAGGCCATGGCCGCCGCAGATCCATCATCCGTCCTGGCCGATTTTCGCAACACGAGCTTCAAAGACCGCAACGGCAGCGCGAAGTTCGGGATGCAAGACGGCCATTACACGGTGCGCACGCAGGGGCCTGACGGGCGCGAGTCAGACTTCAAGGCCGCCTACACCTTTGGTGTGGCGCCGCTGCAGCAGTACCTGATTCCAATGCCGGGCGGACGCCTGCAACCGCTGCAGGTGGCATGGGATGTGCCCCGCGCGCGCTGGTTTCATCTCTTGCCCAATGAAAAGGCGCCACCCGGGGACGTCCTGCACTGGACCGGGCGCTATCAGACCGCCAACACCATGTGCCTGTCGTGCCACACCACCGGCTTTGAGAAGCGCTACGACGCGCGCACCGACACGTTTGCGTCCACCTGGTCCGAACCGAACGTGTCGTGCCAGTCGTGCCATGGACCCGGCGAGCGGCATGTGAACTGGGCGCAGGCTCGTGCCCAGGGTGCGGCGACGCAGGCCTTGCCTCCGGGTCAGCCGACTGGGCTGACCGTCGATTTCAAGCGTGCCGGCGCCAAAGGGCAAGTGGATGTCTGCGCGGCCTGTCATGCGCGGCGCACCGAGCTCACCGCCACACCCGTGCCCGGGCAACCCCGACTCGACCATTACCTGCCCAGTCTGCTGACCGCAGGCCTGTATCACCCGGACGGCCAGCAGCTGGATGAAGTGTTCGTCGACGGATCGTTTCGCCAGAGCCGGATGTATCGCATGGGCGTGGGCTGTACTGATTGCCACAACCCTCACTCGGGCAAGCTCAAGGCCAGCGGCAATGCGGTATGCACGCAATGCCATGCCCCGCAGGGTGATGCGCGTTTTCCCAGTGCGGCGGGCAGCTTCGATGCCACCGCGCATCATCGTCATGCCGTCGGCTCCGCCGGCGCGCAGTGCGTGGCCTGCCATATGCCCGCCAAGACGTATATGCGCATTCAGGATCGGCCTGATCACAGCCTGCGGGTCCCTCGCCCCGATGTGTCGGCCAAGCTGGGCACACCCGACGCCTGCACCAGTTGCCATACTCAACAAACCCAGCAGTGGGCAGCCGAACGCATTGCCCAGTGGTACGGCCCCAACCGCCGCCAGGAGCCGCATTTTGGCAACATTCTTGCTGCTGCGCGCGACGGTCGCCCTGATTCAGGACAGGCCCTGGCCGCGCTGGCAGCCGATGCCACGCAGGCTGGCATCGTGCGTGCAACGGCACTCGATTTACTGCGCACGGAACCGCGAGCCGGTGACACGGTTCGTATCGAGGCCACCCGAGACCCAGACCCTGAAATTCGGGCAGCCGCGGCCGCCAGCCTGGAAGGCCTGCCACCGCCCGCCCTTCTGAACGCAGGGGTGCCACTGCTGCGTGATCCGATTCGCGCAGTGCGCATTGCGGCCGCCCGCAGCCTGTCTGCCCTGCCTCCCGGGCGACTGGATCCCGCCGCACGTCCGGCATTCGAGGCTGCGCTGGCCGAATATGTCGCCGTGCAAAGCGTGTCGCTCGATATGCCTGGAGCGCGCCTGAATCTGGCCGTGCTCGATCAGAACCTGGGGCGAGCCGGGTCAGCCGAGCAGCATTACCTGGCCGCCCTGCGCATCGACCCCGACTTCACGCCAGCTCGCGCCAATCTTGCGCAGCTCTACGTCGCAACCGGTCGACGCGCCGATGCCGAGCGTGTGCTCAAGGACGGTCTGACCCGTCTGCCCGATCTGGGCGAGTTGCAGTATTCGCTGGGACTCGTGCTGGCCGAAGATCGCCGTCTGCCCGAGGCGGCGCAGGCGCTGCGCAAGGCGGCGCGCCTGTTGCCGCAACGGGCGCGTGTGCACTACAACCTGGGGCTCGCCTTGCAGCAACTGGGTGAGCGTGACGAAGCTGAATCGGCGCTGCTGCGCGCTCAGCAACTCGATCCGAACGATCCGTCTTTGGCCTATGCGCTGGCCGTTTTCAATGCGCAGGCCGGTCGCATGAACAAGGTTCAGGAATGGGTGGCCGTGTTGCGCACGCTGTCGCCGAGCGATCCCAGGCTGGCGCACTTTGCTCAACGCGGCGGCAGCCCCCGCTGAAGAAGCTGCCCTACCCGCTCTTGCGATGTCTGATCAGTGCTGCCCGCCTGCGCGGGCGGTCAGACCACTTGCCCCAGTTTGAAGATCGGCAAGTACATGGCAACCACGAGCCCGCCAATGATGGTGCCCAGGAACACCATGATCATCGGCTCAAGCAGTGACGACAGGCTTTCAACTGCATCATCCACCTCGCGCTCGAAAATATCCGCAGCCTTTGAGAGCATGGCATCCAGAGAGCCCGACTCTTCACCGATCGAAGCCATCTGCAGCACCATGTTCGGGAAGACCTTCACGTTGCCCATCGACGTGGTGAGGCTGGTGCCGGTGGACACCTCAGACTGAATTTTGCGCGTCGCCTGCAGGTACACGATGTTGCCCGAGGCCCCTCCGACCGAATCCAGGGCTTCCACCAGTGGCACGCCGGCTGCAAACATGGTGGACAAGGTGCGCAGCCATCGGGCGATGGTGGCCTTGCGAAAGACATCACCGAAGATCGGCAGTTTCAGCAGCAGCCTGTCCATGAAGACCTGTACTGCGGGCGATCGCTTCCAGGCCTGCAGCATCGCGTAAATGGCGCCCCCGGCCGTCCCGAAGATCACGTACCACTGATCCACGAAGAAGTCCGACATCGCGATCACGATCAACGTGGGTGCGGGCAAGTCGGCACCGAAACTCGAGAACACGCCCTTGAAGGCCGGGATGACGAACAGCATGATCACGGTCACCACGATGACCGCCACGGCAACCACCGCGATCGGGTAGAACAGGGCCGATTTGATCTTGCCCTTGATGGCCTGCATTTTCTCTTTGTAGCTGGCCAGACGATCGAGCAGATCGTCCAGAATGCCGGCCTGTTCGCCGGCCGCCACCAGATTGCAGAACAGCCCGTCGAATTGCAGCGGGTACTTGCGAAAGGCTTGCGACAGCGACGTGCCGGTTTCGACGTCATTCTTGATGTCGGTGAAGAGCTTGGCCACCGACTGGTTGTCGGTACCCTTGGCCACGATGTCAAACGCCTGCAGCAGCGGCACGCCCGCCTTCATCATGGTGGCCAGCTGGCGCGTGAACAGCGTGATGTCTTTTTCGCTGACCTTTCGACCGCGCCGGTATGACTGCTTGCGCACCTTGGCGACGCTGATGCCCTGGCGGCGCAGGACCGACCCTACAACCGTGGGGCTGGCAGCACGCATTTCGCCACGCACCGTCTTGCCGGCACGATCGCGCCCTTCCCACTGGAAGGTGTATTCCTTGACGTTGCGAATGGGTGCTGCAAGGGGCTTGCTGGCCATGATGATCTTCCGTGTCAGTCGTTGGTGACGCCCAGGACTTCCTCAATCGAGGTCAGCCCGGCGCGGACCTTGCGCAGTCCTGATTCGCGCAGGTCAGCCACGCCTTCGCGTTTGGCCTGTGCCGCAATTTCCATCGCGTTTCCGCCTGCCAGGATGATTCGCTGAATCTCCTCGCTGATCGGCATGACCTGATAGATGCCGACCCGACCCTTGTAGCCATTGGTACAACGATCGCAACCTACGGGCTTGTAAGGCACCCATGAGCCGTCCAGATCGGTTTCTTTGAAGCCTGCCGCCAGCAGCGCCTCTTCGTCCACGTCGGCCGGCTGCTTGCAGGCACACAGGCGACGCGCGAGGCGCTGCGCTGTGATGAGAATCACCGAAGAGGCAATGTTGAACGTGGGGATGCCCATGTTCATCATGCGCGTGAGGGTCGTGGGCGCATCATTGGTGTGCAGCGTCGAGAGCACCATGTGGCCGGTCTGTGCGGCCTTGATCGCAATGTCGGCGGTTTCCACGTCGCGGATCTCACCGACCATGATCACGTCCGGATCCTGGCGCAGGAATGAGCGCAGGGCCGCTGCGAAGGTGAGGCCGGCTTTCTCATTGACGTTGACCTGATTCACGCCAGGCAAATTGATTTCAGCCGGGTCTTCTGCCGTCGAGATGTTGACACCCGTCTTGTTCAGAATGTTCAGGCAGGTATAGAGCGAGACGGTCTTGCCCGAGCCGGTCGGGCCCGTGACCAGCACCATGCCGTAGGGGCGTTGAACGGCCTCAAGGAGCAGGGCTTTTTGGTCCGGGTCATAACCCAGCGCATCGATGCCCAGACGTGCGGATGACGGATCAAGAATCCGCATCACGATCTTTTCGCCGAACAGCGTGGGCAGGGTCGACACCCGGAAATCGATGGTTCGCTGAGCCGACACCACGAGCTTCATGCGCCCGTCCTGCGGCACCCGCTTCTCGGAGATGTCCAGCCGCGAAATCACCTTGATCCGCGAGGCGAGCTTGTCCTTGATCGCCAGGGGCGGCTGGCTGATTTCGCGCAGTTCGCCGTCCACCCGAAAGCGGATGCGGTAATACTTTTCATACGGCTCAAAGTGGATGTCGGATGCGCCCAGGTGGATCGCATCCATCAGCACCTTCTGCAGATAGCGCACGATCGGCGCATCGTCGACCTCAGCGCTATCGTCGATGGCGGTTGTGCTTTCTTCCGCTGCAAACTCGACATCGAACGACTCGTCGACCAGCTGCGAGAGTTGCTGGCCTGCCGACTGACTAAGCCGCTCAATCAGGCGCATCAGCTTGTCGTGCTCGACCACGATCGGGTCAACCGCAGCCTGCGCCTGGAATTTCACCCGATCGATGGCTTGCAGATCGGTCGGATCCGACAACAGCACGCTCAGCCGGTTGCCGCGCTTGGCGACCGGCACGATGCGGCTGTCGCTCATCAGTTTGTCGTCGATCAGACCGGTGGGCAGGGCAGCCGGGTCGAGCGACGACAGGTCCATCAACGGCAGGCCAAAGGTCTCGGATGCAAACCGCGCCAGCTTGACTGCCGGGAAGTCGCCGGCGACAACCATCTCGTCGATGAACTTCAGCTTGGCTGCATCGGCTTTCTTCTGAATGGCCAATGCCTGATCGAGCCGCAAGAGCTGCTGCTGGACCATGGCTCGCGCGAGCCCGGACAGCACAGGGCCGTTTGCCGCTGTGGGGGCGAGGGCGCTCATCGCAAAATCCGGACAGATGGAGGGGTCATCCTGTCAGTGTGCCGTCGGACCGGACCGCGTGGCGCATGCTGCGGCCAAGGTCCGGATGAACGGCACGCCCGAGGCGGCCGGCGGCGACGCCCCAAGGCTCTCCGACTGACCGGAGGCTTCGAAGAGGTTTGCAAGAGGCCGGAGCGGGTACGCTGCTCAGGCCTGCACAGGTTGCTACACTCAACCGCCATACCTACAGGAGACTCGACCCATGGCTGCATCCGGACGTGTGCCGCCCGCCCTGCGATCGCGGGCGTGGTTCAACAACCCCGACAACATGGGCATGACGGCGCTCTATCTCGAGCGCTACATGAATTTTGGACTGACGCTCGAGGAGCTCAAGCTCAGTGGCAAGCCGATCATCGGCATTGCACAGACCGGCAGCGACCTGTCGCCCTGCAACCGCCACCACATCGAACTCGCCGAGCGTGTGCGGGACGGCATCCGTGATGCAGGGGGCATTCCACTGGAATTTCCAGTGCATCCCATTCAGGAAACCGGCAAACGCCCGACCGCAGCTCTGGATCGCAATCTTGCGTATCTGTCGCTGGTGGAGGTGCTCTATGGATATCCGCTGGACGGTGTGGTGCTGACCACAGGGTGTGACAAGACTACGCCCGCGCAAATCATGGGCGCAGCCACCGTGGACATCCCGGCCATCGTGCTGTCGGGCGGCCCAATGCTCAACGGCTATCACGGCGGAGGTCTGTCCGGCTCGGGCACCATCGTCTGGTTTGCGCGCCAGGAGCTCGCCGCCGGCCGCATCGACAATGACCAGTTTCTCGAGATGGTCGCCAGTGGCGCGCCTTCTGCAGGCCATTGCAACACCATGGGCACGGCGCTCTCGATGAACAGCCTCGCCGAAGCGCTGGGCATGTCGCTGCCCGGTTGTGCCGCCATTCCTGCGCCGCACCGCGATCGGCGACAGATGGCCTACCGCACGGGGCGCCGAATCGTGGATATGGTGCATGAAGACCTGCGGCCCTCGAAGGTCCTGACACGCCAGGCGTTCGAGAATGCAATCGTCGCATCCAGTGCGCTGGGAGCGTCCACCAACTGCCCGCCGCATGTCACCGCGATTGCGCGACACATGGGCGTGGAGCTCGATATTCGCGACTGGGATCGCATCGGCTACACCATCCCGCTGCTTGTGAATCTGATGCCTGCCGGCGAATTCCTAGGCGAGGAGTTTTACCGGGCCGGTGGCGTGCCGGCCGTGATGCACGAGCTGCTGAAGGCCGGCAAGCTGCATGCCGATGTGCTCACGGTCTCAGGACGCACCGTGGGCGAGACCTGTGCCAGCACGCAGGCCACGGATCGGCGTGTCATTCGCAACTGGGAAGCGCCCCTGCAGCCCGAGGCGGGGTTTGCGGTGCTCAGTGGCAATCTGTTCGACGCTGCGGTCATGAAGACCTCAGTGATCTCGCCGGAATTCCGGCGCCGGTATCTGGAAAACCCGGCCGACCCGAACGCGTTCGAGGGGCGCGCGATTGTTTTCGAAGGGCCGGAGGACTATCACGCACGCATCAATGATCCGACCCTGGCCATCGATGCCGACTGCATGCTGTTCATTCGCGGCACCGGTCCGATCGGCTACCCGGGTGCGGCGGAAGTGGTGAACATGCTGCCGCCCGATGAGCTGGTCAAACAGGGCATCACGATGTTGCCTTGCATCGGTGATGGCCGACAGTCGGGGACCTCCGCGAGCCCCTCGATTCTCAACGCATCACCCGAATCGGCCGTGGGCGGGGGATTGGCGCTCTTGCGCACGGGTGACCGCGTGCGCATCGATCTGGGCCGGCGCACGGCCAACATGCTGATCTCCAGCGAAGAGTTGTCTGCCCGTCGCGCAGCCTGGACAGCGGAGGTAGTACCCAGCCAGACCCCCTGGCAAGCCTTGCAGCGCGAACACATCGGGCAACTCTCAACCGGAGCCTGCCTGGATTTCGCGATCAGGTTTCAACGCATCGCCGCGACACAAGGCCTGCCGCGAGACAATCACTGAGCGTTTTACAGTCTTGTCCAGGGTCCAGGTTGGACGGGAAATATTTTTGTCCATGGTGCGTCGCACATAGACCCGAGACGATCACCGGAATGGTTTGCCTTTTCTCGGCGATCCAGTTTATAAGCTCACCTTCGCAGTCGCTGAGGCCAACCGGCCTCAATGCGACAGCATCATGACGTGGACGGAGACGGATGACAGACGGCGCAACAGCCCTGCTCAGCGTGCGGGGCGTGACAGTTCGGTTCGGGGGCATCGTGGCCCTCGATGGGGTCACCTTTGATGTGCCCCAGGGCGGCGTATGCGGTCTGATCGGTCCCAATGGTGCCGGCAAGACCACCTTGTTCAATTGCTTGAGCCGCCTGTACCAGTACCAGGAAGGCGACATCCTGTACGACGGCAAGTCGATCACACCCATGTCGGCCCATGACATCTCCAAGCTCGGCATGGGCCGCACCTTCCAGAATCTGGCGATGTTCAAGACCATGTCGGTTGAGCGCAACGTCATGATCGGTGCGCACGCCCAGTCGTCATCGGGCTTCACTGCCAGCATCCTCGGATTGGGTTCGGTGGCAGCTGAAGAAACCCGGATGCGCAAGCGTGCCGCCGAGATCATCGACTACATGAAGCTCGGGCCTTACTCGCAGCGTCTGGTGGGCGACTTGCCCTTCGGTATCCAGAAGCGCGTGGAAATGGCGCGTGCACTGGCGTCGGAGCCCAAGCTGCTGCTGCTCGACGAGCCTGCGGCGGGGCTGAACCATGACGAGATGGCTGGCCTGGAAGAGCAGATCAGCGATGTACGCGACCGCCTGGGTATCACGGTGCTGCTGGTGGAGCACCACATGAGCCTCGTGATGGCCGTCTCGCAGAAAGTGGTGGTGATCAATTTCGGCAAGAAAATTGCCGAAGGCACTCCCGCTGAAATCCAGAAACATCCCGAAGTGATTGCCGCGTACCTGGGAGCACCGGCTGATGCCTGAACTGTTGGAAGTCAAGGGGTTGACCGCATCGTACGGTCCGACCCAGGTCCTGTTCGATCTCGATTTTTCGCTGTCGGCAGGCCAAATCACGGCCATTCTTGGGGCTAACGGCGCTGGAAAGACCACGACGCTTCGGGCGGTGTGCCAGGCGGTCAAGACCTCCGGAAGCATTTTGTTTGACGGTCAGCAGGTGGTGGGTAAGTCCACCGAATCCGTAGTGCGTCTGGGCGTGGCGCAAGTGCCCGATGGCCGCGGCACCTTCACTGCGCTGACGGTCGAAGAGAACTTGCGCCTCGGCGCTTTCGTGCGTCGCGACAAAGCAGAAGTTGCGGTCGACCTGGAAAAGGCATATGCCCGCTTCCCGCGTCTGAAGGAGCGCCGCAATCAGCAGGCTGGCACGCTTTCGGGTGGCGAGCAGCAAATGCTGGCCATCAGTCGTGCGCTCATGCTGCGCCCGCGCATGTTGTTGCTGGATGAGCCGTCCTTCGGCCTGGCCCCGCTGATCGTGGCTGAAATCTTCCGCATGCTGCGCAAGATCAACGAAGAAGAGAAGGTCAGCATGTTGCTGGTCGAGCAGAACGCCACCCTGGCGCTCAATCTCGCTCACCACGCGTACCTGCTCGAAACCGGCCGTATCGTTATCTCCGGGCCGAGCGAGACCATCAAGAACGACGAAACCATCCGCCGCATTTACCTCGGCTACTGAGCGAAAGACGATGGAAGCCTTACTGCACCAAATTTTTGCCGGCCTGGCCAACGGCGGGATCTACGCCTCGGTAGGCCTTGCCCTGGTGATGATTCACCGGGCCACGCACCACATCAACTTCGCCCAGGGCGAGATGGCCACCTTCAGCACCTTCATTGCCTGGGCGCTGATCAACTCAGGTTGGCCTTACTGGGGGGCCTTTTTTGCAACGGTGGCGATTTCGTTCGCGTTGGGTCTGGTGATTCAGCGCACGATCCTCAAGCCCGTGGAAAAGGCGCCGGTGCTGACGAACGTGATTGTGTTCGTGGGTCTGCTGGTGATTTTCAACGCGCTGGCGGGCTGGTTCTTCGACCACACCATCAAGTCCTTCCCCAGTCCCTTTCCCAAGGGCGCGTTCTTCGAGACCAAGTACTTCTCGGCACACGAGATCGGCTCGATCCTCGTCATGCTGGCGGTGCTGGCAGCGCTCTATGCCTTCTTCCAGTTCACACCGCTGGGCCTGGCCATGCGGGCAGCGGCGCAAAACCCCGAGTCTGCACGCCTGGTTGGCGTTCGGGTGTCCTGGATGCTCGGCATCGGTTGGGGTCTGGCTGCGGCCATCGGGGCCATCGCCGGCATGATGGTGGCGCCGATCGTGTTCCTGGATCCGAACATGATGGGCGGCATCCTGCTCTACGGGTTTGCTGCCGCGCTTCTGGGCGGCATCGACAACCCCTGGGGGGCGGTCATCGGCGGCTTTATCGTGGGCGTGCTCGAGAATCTGCTGGGCGCCTATGTCATCGGAACTGAACTCAAGCTGACGGTGGCCTTGTTGCTGATCGTCGGTACCCTGACTCTCAAGCCGGACGGTCTGTTCGGCAAAGCCGTGGTGACCCGCGTATGAACGGCAATATCGACCGCAAGTGGGTGTTGATCGGCGGCCTCGTGCTGCTGGCAGTGCTGTGCGTGCTGCCCTTCACCGTCAAGAACTTCCGTGTGTTCCAGTTCAACATGGTGATGATCTATGCCATCGCCATCCTGGGCCTGAACATCCTGACTGGCTTTAACGGTCAGATCTCGCTGGGCCATGGCGCGTTCTATGCCATTGGCGCTTACACGGCGGCCATTCTCATGGACCGTGCCGGCATTCCCTACTGGGGAACGTTGCCCTTTGCAGCGCTGGTGTGCTTCGTGTTCGGCTTCCTGATGGGCTTCCCAGCGCTGCGACTGGGCGGGCACTACCTTGCGCTGGCCACCTTTGCGCTGGCCCTCGCCGTCCCGCAGATGCTCAAGTTCAAGGGCATCGAGCAATGGACGGGGGGCGTGCAGGGCATCGTGTTGTCCAAGCCGGAACCGCCCTTTGAATTCAGCTTCATGGGCCAGCCCCTGTCGGCAGACCGGTGGCTCTACTTCTATCTGCTCTTTATCAGCCTGATCATGTTCCTGATTGCCTGGCGGCTGTTGCGCGGCCGGGTTGGCCGGGCGCTGGTGGCGATTCGCGACCATCCGATCGCAGCCTCGGCCATGGGCATCAACCTGCCGGTGTTCAAGTCGATCACCTTCGGCATTTCGGCGGCCTTCACAGGGGTGGCTGGCGCGCTGTCGGCTTCGGCGGTGGCGTTCGTGTCGCCTGACAGCTTCACGTCCTTCCTGTCGATCACCTTCCTCGTGGGTGTGGTGGTGGGTGGACTGGCGTCCATCCCAGGCGCCATTGCGGGCGCTATCTTTATCCAATATGTGCCCAACATCGCCGATGAGATCTCGAAATCGGCGCCCTGGGCCATATATGGACTTTTCCTGATCCTGCTGATGTACCTCATGCCTACTGGCGCCGCCGGTCTCATCAGCAAGATCTGGCACTGGCTGACTCGCAAGTCAGCCGCAGCACCTGCATCCGCGTCCGCGGGACAGGTGGTTTCTCAACCCGTTGGAGATAGGCAATCGTGAAACGCAAGTTCCTGGCAGTTGTTCTGGCTGGTCTGAGCGCAGCGCTCGTATCCGGCGGTGCGCTGGCGCAGAAGAGATATGACTCGGGCGCCAACGACAAAGAGATCAAACTCGGTAACGTCAATCCCTATTCCGGCCCGGCTTCGGCCTACGGTGCCATCGGCAAGTCGATGGATGCGTACTTCAAGAAGATCAATGCCGAGGGTGGCATTAACGGGCGCCAGATCAAGTTCATCTCACTCGACGACGGGTACAACCCGGCGCGAACGGTGGAGCAGATCCGCAAACTGGTCGAGGAAGAGGAAGTGCTCGCCACGGTGGGCGTGCTGGGCACTCCGCCCAACTCGGCCATCCACAAGTACATGAACCAAAAGAAGATGCCGCAGCTGTTCGTGGCAACGGGCGCCACCAAGTGGGGCGACCCGAAGAACTTCCCCTGGACCATGGGTTGGCAGCCGAACTACCAGGGCGAGTCCAAGATCTACGCGCAACACCTGCTCGAGACTAAGCCCAACGCGAAGATCGGCATCCTTTATCAGAACGACGACTACGGCAAGGATTACCTCAAGGGGTTCCTCGACGGGCTGGGCGACAAGGCCAAGACCATGATCGTCAAGCAGCTGACCTATGAGGTCACCGACCCCACGATCGACAGCCAGATGGTTGAGCTGAAGGCTTCGGGCGCCGATGTGTTCTTCAACATCACCACGCCGAAGTTTGCTGCCCAGGCCATCAAGAAAGCCGCTGAAATCGGCTGGAAGCCCCAGCACTATCTCAACAACGTCTCGAACTCGGTGGGTGCCGTCATGGTGCCTGCAGGTGCCGAGAACGGCGTGGGGATTCTGTCGGTGTTCTATCTGAAGGATCCGACCGACAGCCAGTGGGCGAACACGCCCGAGTTCAAAGAGTGGCTGACCTTCATGCAAAAACACATGCCGGGCTCAGACCTCAAGGACCTGAACTATGTGTTCGGCTACACCATGGCGCAAGGCGTGGTGCAGGTGCTGAAGCAGGCTGGCGACAACCTGACCCGTGAGAACGTGATGCGGCAGGCCGCAAATATCGAGATGAACCTGCCCATGCTGTTGCCGGGTGTGAACGTCAAGACAACTCCGGATGATTTCTATCCGATCGAGCGTGGACAGTTGGCACGCTGGGATGGCAAGACCTGGGTCCTCCAAGGCAAAGTCTTCGGTCGCTGAACCGTCCTGAAAACGGTGTTCGTTCAAGTCTGATCTGTGAGCGTTTGGCGAAGCGCAAACAGTTAAACCTGGGCCTGCCGCTATTTGGCAGGCCTTTTTCCACCCTGTTTCTGTTTCGGGGAGATTCATCATGAGACGCGATATTCTGAAAACCGGCCTGGCCGGCCTGGGCGCTGTTGTTGTTCCCGGAATCGCCGTGGCGCAAAAGCGCTACGGGCCGGGCGCTGACGACAAGGAAATCAAGATAGGGGGCATCAGCCCTTATTCCGGGCCGGCGTCGTCTTACGGCACCATCGGCAAAGGCATCAAGGCCTACTTCGATAAGGTCAACGCAGAAGGCGGTATCAACGGCCGCAAGCTGAACTTCATCTCGTACGACGACGGCTACAACCCCTCGCGCACGGTTGAAATGGCCCGCAAGCTGGTTGAACAGGACGAAGTCCTTTTCGTCTTCAATGTGCTGGGTACGCCGACCAACTCGGCCATCCACAAGTACATGAACCAGCAGAAGGTGCCGCAACTGTTCAACGCCACCGGCGCAACCAAGTGGGGCGATCCCAAGGCCTACCCCTGGACGATCGGCTGGCAGCCGAGCTATCAGTCCGAGGCACTCATCTACGCTCAGCACATCCTCGACACCAAACCCAACGCCAAGATCGGGATCATCTATCAGAACGATGACTACGGTCGTGACTACCTCAAAGGGTTTGAAGACGGCCTGGGGGACAAAGCCAAGACCATGATCGTGAAGAAGGTCAGCTACGAAGCGACCGACGCCACGATTGACAGCCAAATGGTCGACCTCAAGGCCTCGGGCGCCGATACGTTCTTTAACATCACCATCCCGAAGTTTGCTGCCCAGGCGATCAAGAAGGCAGCCGATATCGGCTGGAAGCCGACTCACTATCTGAACGGCGTGTCCGCATCGGTTGGCGCAACCATCATTCCGGCAGGTCCTGAAAACGCAGTCGGTGTGATCACAGCGTATTACCTGAAGGACCCGACTGACTCCGCCTGGCAGGCGTCCGCAGAGTACAAGGACTGGCTCGCCTGGATGCAGAAGTACTACCCGGGCGGCGACCTGAAGGACGCCAACAACGTTTTCGCCTATACGGTGTCGCAGACGCTGGTCGAAGTCCTCAAGAAGTGCGGCGACAACCTGACCCGCGAGAACATCATGCGTCAGGCCGCCAACCTTGATCACACTTCGCCGATGCTGCTGCCTGGCGTGAATGTGAAGACTGGGCCGGACGATTTCTTCCCCATCGAGCGCCAGCAGTTACAGCGCTGGGATGGCAAGAACTGGGTCCGTTTCGGCAAGGTCTACGGACGCTGAGTTTCACGCGGTGGGCCTGTGCCGGGATGGCATGGGGCCCATCCGTTGCAGATCAGAACGCCGCCCGCAGGGGCGGCGTTTTTCATGGGCGGTCAGCCGCCTGGCTCAGCGTACCTCCACCCGATAGCTGGCTCGCTGCGCCGGGGCGATATCCAACGGCTCCCAAGGGCGGCGATACTCGAATCGCAACTCCCCTGCGCCGATCTTGACGGCCTGGAAGGTCCAGCGCTCCTCTCCGGGCGCGCCAGCCATGTCAGTGCGACCTGCGACAAAACCATGGTCAAGCAGGTTGAGCAGATCGGTGCTGGCTTCCACCAGGGCCCAGCGATAGCCGGTGGAGGGGTTTGACGGGAGTCTCACTTCGCCGATCTGTCCCATGACCAGCGCCAGCCGGAAGGTGCGCATGTCTGCCATCACCACATCCGAGGCACGCGGCCGCTCTGCGCTGCCCAGGATGGGCGGCGCACAACCGGTGGCCATCCATGCAGGCGCGGACAGGCTGGCCACAAGGAGCGTAAGACGCAGCGCCCGACGCAGCGTTGCCCGATGGTCTTCGCTGCGTTCCGATCGCATCGCGGCGCGCTGTGATGGCTGTTGGAGCATGTGTGCATGTCCTGGTTGAAAGTGACCGGCGCCCACCGCGTTCAATGAGTGAGCTGTGCAGAGGCGACTGGTGCGCGCTCCGAGATGGTGATCCGATGCAGCAGGCGGCGGTGCCCTTCGTAGCCGCCTGTGGCGCGGTGCACCAGACAACGGTTGTCCCACAAGAGCAGCATGCCTGCTTGCCAGACATGTCGATACACGAAGGCCTCACGAGCCTGATGCGCATAGAGCTCATTGAGCACATCGGTCGCTTCGTCATCAGGCATCCCCTCGATCCCGATCGTGTAGCCGGGACTGACGAACAGGGCGGTGCGCCCGGTCTCGGGATGCACGCGCGCGATCGGATGCAGGCGCGTTTTCATGGCGGTGTCGCTGTAGCGGATCGCCATTGACCGCCCCCTGGCCCGATCCTTTTCACCATACGTGCCATTGGGCGCATAACCGCGACGGGCGGAATGGATGCCCATTGCGTTCTGCAGATGGCTCTTCATGGCGGTCGGCAACGCATCCCAGGCGGCGTACTGGTTGGCAAACAGCGTGTCACCGCCCACCGGCGGAATGATGCTGCCGTACAGTGCAGTGCCTGCCGGAGGCGTGGGCAGGAAGCTCCAGTCGGAATGCCAGCCTTCGGCAAAGAGAGGCGCCTGTTCATCGGGCTCGCGCTTGATTTCCACCACATGGGCATGGCCCGGTATCGGTGCAATGAACGGGTCTTCGCCTCGCGGCCCGATGGCGAGCGTGAAACGCTCGAGGTCCTCGATGCTCATGGCCTGATCAGGGAAAGCGACCACGCTGTATGCTAACCAAGCCACACGAATCTGGGCGACGGTGTCGGCATCCAGTGGCTGCGACAGGTCTACTCCGTACAGCGAAGCGCCACATGCAGCGCCGGACGGCTGGATGCGAATCATCATGTCTCCCTTTGGGCCGAATGGCCTCAAACCCAGAACCGGCCAATTCTTCGCGATGCAAGGATTGGGGTCAAGCGCGCACAGATATTGACCCTATCAGGATCGGCGCCCCTTACACTCGTGCTTCACATTCACCTGCGCGGAGTTCCCCTCATGGTTCGCCTTCAGACCACATTGCTTACAGCATGGCTCGGCCTTGCAACACTGATCGCACCCGCCTCCGGCATGGCTCAATCAGCCGAGCCGTGGCCATCCAAGCCGATCCGCATCATTGCGCCGTTTCCGCCGGGCGGCACGGTCGACCTGCTTTCGCGCATGTTCGCACCGGGCTTGTCGCAGGCGCTGGGCCAGCAGGTGATTGTCGAGAACCGACCTGGCGGCGGTGGATCGATCGGCACTGGTCTGGCAGCCAAAGCCGCGCCCGACGGGCACACCTTTGTCATGGTGTTCGATACGCATGCCGTCAACCCGAGTCTGATCCCGAACATGCCCTTCGACACCCGAGCCGATCTGGCGCCGATCATGCTGATCGCCACCACGGCCATGGTGCTCACCACGCACAAGACGCAGCCGTACAAGAACTTTGGCCAGCTGCTTGCTGCCTCCAAGGCCAAGCCAGGCATGCCGATCTACGGCACGATCGGCACTGGCAGTCTGGCGCACCTGGCCATGATGCAAATGGGCTCGCTCGCCGGATTCAGCGGCACGCATGTGCCCTACAAAGGGGGTGGTCCGCTGATTCAGGACGCCATCGCAGGCCAGGTGCCGGTGTCGATCATGAGCACGGCGCTCACCGCCCCGCACATCAAGGCAGGCACGCTCACGCCCCTTGCAGTGACCACCGCCAAGCGTGATCCGGTGCTGCCCGATGTGCCCACGGTGGCCGAATCAGGTGTGCCCGGCTTCGAAGCCACTGCCTGGTGGGGGTTTCTCGCACCGGCCAAGACACCTCCCGCGATCATTCAGCGCATGAACAGTGAGCTCACCAAGCTGATGAACGATCCGCAGATCAAGGAAAAGATGGCATCGCAGGGCATGAATATTGTGGCGTCCTCGCCCGATGCGTTTGGACGGTTCGTTGAAGAGCAGCGCGGCAAGTGGGCCAAGGTGGTCAGCGACTTCGGCATCAAGGCGGGCGAATAAGCGCAGGGCCCGTTAAACGGGCCCTGTCAGAGCGGTCCCTGTTTCACTGCGGTCTCTGATGAGGGCTTCAGTGAATCTCGTCTGAAGCTTTGAGGGCCGCCCGCAGCGTGGCGATTGTGAAGGCCGGATCGCGCGCTGCGTCCAGAATCTCTTTTTCCTTGCGCACCAGCAGATCCACTGCGGCGGCTACCTTGTCGGCCACCTCATGAGGAATCACGACCGCGCCATGGCGATCGGCATGGACCAGATCGCCGTGACGCACCGTCATGCCATGCACATCCACAGGAGCCCCCCAGCCCGCAGGCGACACCCAGGCATGGCTGGGCCCGATGCTGCCGGCCAGTGCCTGAAAGCCCGGCGCAAACTGATCGATGTCACGCACCGAGCCATTCGTGATCACGCCTAAAGCGCCGAGCCCCTTGTGCACGGCGGAATTCACTTCGCCCCACAAGGCGCCAAACCCGGCAGGGTCGTCCAGGTCCTGCACGACCACGATGCTGGGCCGCGGCAGGCTGTCGATATATT
>DGIT01000031.1:0-6054 GCA_002386465.1 Burkholderiales bacterium UBA4615
TGCCATTGTTGCAGACCGCACGCGTGGCATGTGCCTGCTGTGCCACGAAGGGCCCTTCCCAGGTATCCGTCAGGGCAATCTCGCCCCCACGCTTGACGGTGCCGGGTCGCGCCTGACCGAAGCGCAGCTGCGTGCCCGCATCATCGATGCACGTGCAATCAATCCGGCATCGATCATGCCGGCCTACCATCAGACCGAAGCGCAGGTACAGGTGGCGCCCGCCTTCCGCGGGCGCCCGGTGCTGGATGCCCAGGAAATCGAAGATGTGGTGGCTTTTCTGGTGACTCTGCGCGAAGTGCCCTCTGGACAGGAGCGTCGGCCATGACCCCTATGCGACAGGCTGCCGTCTGCAGCGACGCGTCAGCGCAAGCCGTAAGCCCAGCCCACCGCTCTGCACCGCAAGCTGACCGGATGGTGCACCGTGAGCGAAGGCGGCTGTTGAAGGCGAGCGCAACCATCACGGCCTGCGGCCTGGCACCCGCCCTGATGGCCAGCCCGATGGGCATGGAAGGGGCGATCAATCAATTCACGGGCGGGCGCCAGACAGAAGCCGGTCGCGTCCTGCTGGATCTGCCCGCGCTTGTGGAGAACGGCAATTCGGTGCCGGTGCGCGTTGAGGTGGCATCAACCATGACCGAGCGCGATCATGTGCAACGCATTGCGCTGTTCAGCGAAAAAAACCCTTCGCCCCAGGTGGCCGTGTTTTACCTGGGCCCGCGTGCAGGCCGTGCAGCCGTGACCACACGCATGCGTCTGGCCGATTCGCAAAAAGTGGTGGCGGTGGCGCACATGTCGGACGGGAGTTTCCGGCGGGTTCATGCCGACGTGATTGTGACGCTGGCTGCGTGCATTGAATCCTGATGGCAGCCGCACTGGTCAAAGTGCCTGCACGGGCACGCAAAGGTGAGGTGATCGAGATCACCGCCATGGCCGCTCATCCGATGGAAACCGGGTTTCGCACCGGCGAGTCCGGTCGCATGATTGCCCGCAATATCGTGCATACGTTTGTGTGCCTGTACGACGGCGTGGAAGTCTTTCGCACCGAATTTTTTCCGGCGATCACTGCCAATCCGTTTGTCGCGTTCAGCACAGTGGCGACGGTCAGCGGGACGCTGGAGTTTCGCTGGACCGACGACGCTGGCAACAGCATCGTCGAGCGGGCAGGGATCATCGTGGAATGAGTGGGGCTGTGCGCGTGCATCGCGTGCCTCGCGCACGATGCACTGTGGGTCCGATCACGCGGTGCACGCTGACAGCACTCGGGTTCATCGGATGGATGTCCGGAGCGATTGCCGCAGGCCCGTCCCCGCTGCGATCGGGTTTCGAGACCATGGGACCGACCACCCAGGCCATGCAGCGCGACGACGCCGCCAATCCGGGCATGCTTGCCGTGAGCACCGGCGAGCGACTCTGGGGGGCTGCAGCGGGTGCAGCGCAACGTGCCTGTGCCGACTGTCATCAGGATGCGCGACAGACCATGCGAGGCGTGGCGCCGAGGTACCCGCGCTGGGACGAGCGATCAGCACGCCCGGTCGATCTGTCGATGCGCATTGCGTTGTGCCGGTCGCGCCATCAGCAGGCCGAGGCCGGCTCCCCGGAAGACCCGCAACGGCTGGCGCTGACGGCGTATGTCGCACACGTCTCGCGTGGTCTGCCTGTGCAGCCGGATGCTGACCCGCGACTGGACCGGGCCCGCGAGCGTGGTCGCGCGCAATTCGCCCAGCGGATCGGACAATTGAGTCTGTCGTGTGCGGACTGCCACGATACCTACTGGGGCCGGCAGCTTGGCAGCAGCACCATTCCGCAAGGGCACGCTAATGGCTACCCCCTGTATCGACTGGAGTGGCAGGCGCTGGGCTCCTTGCAACGCCGCCTGCGCGGCTGCCTGGCAGGCGTGCGTGCCGAAGTCTGGCCTGCTGATGCGGCGCAATACGTCGAGCTCGAGCTGTTTCTGAATCAGCGCGGGGCAGGGCTGCCCCTGGAGGTTCCGGCGGTGCGACCATGAGCGCAGACGTTCCTGACCGCGATGCCCAATACATGCGCCTGGCCCTGGCGCAGGCTTCGCAGGCGCACGCGCTCGGAGAGGTGCCGGTCGGCGCGATTGTGGTGAAGGCGGGCGAGGTCATCGCCCATGGCTTCAATCAGCCGATCAGCCGACACGATCCGAGTGCACACGCCGAGATCGTAGCCCTGCGCGCAGCTGCGCAGGCACTGGGCAATTACCGGCTGCCGGGTTGCGAGCTCTACGTGACGCTGGAGCCCTGCGCAATGTGCGCAGGCGCCATGCAGCATGCGCGTATCGAGCGGGTGGTATGGGGTGCCGCCGACCCGAAGACCGGCGCCTGCGGCAGCGTGATCAATCTCTTTGATCAGCCGCTGCTCAATCATCACGCCCGCGTGCAGGGTGGCGTGCTTGCACCCGAGGCGGGTGCAATGCTGCAAACGTTTTTTGCCGAACGCAGACGTGCTGCAAAGTCTCGACGCGACGCGTCGGACTGAAGGCGATCTCGTCAGGCCGACAGGACGCAAGCGCCCTGCGAGCCTCGCCTCAGGGGCTTAAGGCTCTTACTGAATGCGCGCCTTGGCGCGCAGCTCCTGCTGCATCGTCTGGATGCGCCGGCGCTCGAGCTCCTGCTGAATCTGTTGCTTGACTTGCTCCAGGGGCGGAGGTTGCGTGTCGCGCACGTCGTCAAGACGGATGATGTGCCATCCGAAATCGGACTTCACCGGTGCATCGGTGGTCTTGCCCTTTTCCAGCTTGACCAGCGCCTCGGAGAAAGGCTTCACGTAGCTGTCGGGGTTAGCCCAGTCCAGGTCGCCGCCACGCGCGGCCGATCCTGGGTCCTTGGATTTCTTGGCGAGCTCCTCGAAGGCGCCGCCCTTGCGCAGCTGCTCGAGAATCGCTTTCGCTTCGGCCTCGGTTTCGACCAGGATATGCCGTGCGCGGTATTCCTTGCCGCCACCTGAGCCCTTGGCGAGCTTGTCGTATTCGGCCTTGACGTCAGCATCGGTCACCGGATTGGTCTTCAACTGGTCGCGGATGAGCGCGCGTATCAGGATGTCCTGACGGGCCGCGTCAAGCTGGCGCTGGACATCGGGTTGACGGGTCAGGCCCTTGCGCTCGGCTTCTTGCGTGAAGATCTCGCGGGCGATCAGTTCATCACGCACGGCCTTGCGCAGTTCGGGCGAATCGGGGCGACCTTGCTGAACCAGCGAGGCGACGAACTCGTCGACACGCGCCGTCGGAATGGATTTGCCGTTGACCAGCGCGGCATTCTGGGCCTGCGCTGCAGGCAGCACGGCAAGGATCGACAGGCCGGCGAATGCAGCCGACAGCACGGTGCGATGAAATGGGGTCATGGTGCGCTAGAAGCTTGGGGGGAAGAACCGCTCACCTCGGAAGGCGTGACTGCGGTGATGGACAGGGCATGGACGCGATCGGGCATCCAGGATTCGACCGGATGATACACAAGTCGATGCCGGGCCAAACGGCCCAGACCGTCAAAGCGTGCCGAGACGATGCGCACCGAATAATGGCCTGCGCCACCCTGTGCGCCAGCATGTCCGGCATGCAGATGACTGTCGTCGGTCAGCTCGATGAGATCGCCTTCAAACACCGAAGCCAGACGGTCCCTCAGTTCATCCAGCGAAGGCCGCACGACCGGCGGGCGCGTCATGCCCGATCACTCGGCGGCGGCACCGCAGCGGTCGGCTCCTTCATGTACCGACCCAGCCACAGGCCCTGAGCCAGCACAAAGAGAAACGTCAGGCCCAGGCTGCCGAAGAGCTTGAAGTTGACCCAGGCGTCCAGCGACATGCGGTAAGCCACGAACAGGTTGAGTGCAGCCATGGCGAGGAAAAAACCGATCCAGGCCTGGGTCAGACGGGCCCAGACCGCATCCGGCAATTCGAGCTGAGATCCCATCACCGCCTTCAGCGGCTGCTTGCCGGTCAAGCGGCCCGTGAACGCCAACGCGGCTGCAAACAGCAGGTACAGCACCGTGGGCTTCCACTTGATGAAGGTCTCATCGCGAAAGAGCAGGGTCATGCCACCGAACACCACGATGATGCCCAGACTCGCCCATTGCATCGGTTCAACTTTGCGTGCGCGCAACTTGAGCCAGGCGATCTGGGCGATCGTGGCTGCAATGGCCACGCCGGTGGCGATGTAGACATCACCGAACTTGTAGGCCAGGAAAAACAGCAGAATCGGAAAGAGATCAAACAGCAGTTTCATGGTCAGGAGGAGCAGCTGATGGACAGGCCTGAGGCCCAGGCGGGCGGCGGGGCAGCATAGGCTTCAAGGCCCGCGCGTTCGGTGTAAGGGTCGGACAGCGCCTCAGACAGCCGTCCGACTTCGCTGAAATCGGGCGCTCCGGTGGGCACACCCTCGGCGTTTTCACCGCGCGCCCTCCGGATGGCGATCTCGGCCAGGTGATTGCGCAGGACGTACAAGGGGTTGACCCGGTTCATGGCGATGGCGCGCTCGGCATCGCCTCGAGCTTCCATGGCCAGGCGCTGGCGGTACCGCGCGAGCCAGGCATCGGCTGCTTCGCGGTCGATAAAGAGGTCGCGCACCGGGCCATCACCTTGCGCATCGCTACGATGTATGCCCGCCAATGCGCGGAAAAACAGCGTGAAGTCGACACGCGAAGCATGCAAGGCTTCGAAGAGCGCATCGAAGAGCGCGGTGTCATCGGGGGCTTCGCGCTCCAGGCCGAGCTTGGCACGCAGCCGGGCGGGGTAGGCGCGGGAAAAGGCATCGGCATAAGCGGCCAGCGCCTGTTGCGCCAACTCGACATCCCCGATCAGCGGCATCAGCGCCTGACCCAGTGCAAAGCAGTTCCACTCGCCAATGCGCGGTTGCATGGAATACGCGTAGCGACCCTGATCGTCCGAGTGGTTGCAGATATGCCCGGCGTCAAAGCCATCCAGAAACCCGAAGGGCCCGTAGTCGATCGTGAGCCCCAGAATCGACATGTTGTCGGTGTTCATGACGCCGTGGCAAAAACCCACGGCCTGCCAGTGCGCAATCATCTGTGCGGTGCTGCGGGCCACCGAGGCCAGCCAGTTGGCATAGACCTGGCCTGTGCGCTGAGCAGCAGGCGCCTGCTCGGCGATCGCCGGCGCATAGCGATCGATGACATAGTCGGCCAGGGTTTTGAGCGCGTCGTGCTGGTTGAAATGCGCGAAATACTCGAAGTGACCGAAGCGCACGAACGAGGGCGCCATGCGCATCACCACGGCCGCGGTCTCGACGGTCTCGCGGATGATCGGCTGATCGGAGCCCACCAAGGCCAGCGCGCGGGTCGTCGGGATGCCCAGGGCCGCCATGGCTTCAGAACACAGATATTCCCGGATCGATGAACGCAGCACTGCGCGCCCGTCGCCCATCCGCGAATAAGGGGTCTTGCCGGCGCCCTTGAGTTGCAGTTCCCAGCCCTGACCGTCCGGTCCTTTGACCTCTCCAAGCAGCAGGGCCCGTCCATCGCCCAGGCGGCCGGCCCAGTGTCCGAACTGATGACCGGCATAGACCGTGGCCATCGGCTCGGCGCCGACCGGGATGCGATTGCCGGCAAGGACCTGCAGATTGATGTCGCGCTGCAGTGCTTGCGTGTCCAGTCCGATCAGGGCCGCAGCGTCGGCTGAGGCCGCCACCAGATACGGATCGGGCAGGGACTGCGGCGGCAGGGCGGTTCCGAACGCCTGGGAGGGCGATCCTGGGCGCGCCGCGTCAGCGGTGTCACTCTCATTGCGCGAGACCTCGCCAGACAGCCGGGCGAACCGGTTATCGAACCGCAGCGCATCAAAATCAGGGAAAACCTGCCCGGGCGCGGCATCCGGGCCTGGGGCCTGATCGTTGGCGGACGGTGGCGCGGACGGTGGCGCGGACGGTGGCGCGGACGGTGACGAATTGGCCGTCGAAAAATTCGATTCAGTACGTTGGAGCATCCAGCATTCTATGCGCGGTCCCCGGCGCAGGCATGCGGAAGGCCCTGTCGGCTTGACGGGCGCGTTCGACCTGCCCAACATCGCCACCTTTCCGATCGACCA
>DGIT01000031.1:6128-7338 GCA_002386465.1 Burkholderiales bacterium UBA4615
TGCTCGTGTCCAGCCTGCTGCAGCATGCCGAGCGCCACTACCCCGAAGTCGAAATCGTTTCGCGCCGCGTCGAGGGGGACATTCACCGCTACACCTGGCGCGACTGTGCCCATCGGGCCGCACAAATGGCCCATGCGCTGATTCAGGCGGGCGTCAAGCAAGGCGATCGGGTCGCCACCCTGGCCTGGAACGGCTACCGTCATATGGAAACCTACTATGCCGTGGGCGGCATGGGCGGGGTCATTCACACGATCAACCCGCGGCTGCACCCCGAGCAGATCGCATGGATCGTCAACCATGCGGAAGACAGCTTTCTCACCTTCGATCTGACCTTCCTGCCGATCATTGAAGGCATTGCCGCACAGTGCCCGAAGGTCAAGGGCTGGATCGCGATGTGCGATCGCGCGCACATGCCTGCTGCCAGCAAAGTGGGCAATCTGCTGTGCTACGAAGACCTGCTGGGCGGAAAGCCGACAACCTTCGACTGGCCGCAGATCGATGAGCGCTCGGCCGTGGCGCTGTGCTACACCTCGGGCACGACCGGCAATCCGAAGGGCGCGCTGTATAGCCATCGATCCACGGTCCTGCACGCCTACGCATCGGCGCTGCCGGATGCGATGGGCTGCAGCACACGTGACTCGATCCTGCCGGTGGTGCCCATGTTTCACGTCAATGCCTGGGGACTGCCCTACATCGGCGCGCTGGTGGGCGCGAAGCTGGTTTTTCCGGGGGCAGCGCTGGACGGCAAGTCGCTCTACGAACTCTTCGAGTCCGAAAAGGTCACCTACTCGGCCGGCGTGCCCACGGTCTGGCTCGGCCTGCTGCAATACGTGGGGTCCAACAACCTGAAGTTCTCGACCTTCAAGCGCACGGTCATCGGCGGCTCGGCCTGCCCGCCCGCCATGATCAAGGCGTTTCGTGAGCAATACGGCGTTGATGTGATCCATGCCTGGGGCATGACCGAGATGTCGCCCCTGGGTACGATCTCGCGGCTGATGAGCAAGCATGTCGACCTGCCCGAAGCCGAGCAGATGAACGTCTATGCCAAGCAGGGCAAGGCGCTCTTTGGCGTGGATATGAAGATCACCGGTGACGATGGCCAGGACCTGCCCTGGGACGGCAAGACCTACGGCGACCTGCTGGTGCGCGGCCCCTGGGTGGTGAAGTCGTACTTCAAGGGCGAAGGCGGCGACCCGCTGCGCACCGATGC
>DGIT01000031.1:7452-37196 GCA_002386465.1 Burkholderiales bacterium UBA4615
GAGTGGATCAGCTCGATCGACCTGGAGAACCTGGCCATTGCACATCCGGCGGTCGCGCAGGCGGCGGTGATTGGTATTGCCCACCCGAAATGGGATGAGCGCCCCTTGCTGGTGGTCGTGAAAAAGCCGGGCGCAAACGTCACCCGCGAAGAACTCATCGCCTTCTATGAGGGCAAGATCGCCAAGTGGTGGACGCCCGACGATGTGCAGTTCGTCGAGGCGATTCCCTTGGGCGCCACCGGCAAGATGCTCAAGACCAAACTGCGTGAGCAGTTCAAGGACTACACGCTGCCAGGCGCTTGACCGGGGAAGTGCCGAGTTAACGTGCCGGCCCGACTGATTCGGGCGCGGCCGAGTTCGGTATAGTTTCGGGCTGGCCCCGGTACGCCCATGCGTCGGTGGCCACGCCGGGCCGTTGTCTGCCACGCGGCCCCGTTTCCGCCCAAAAATAGAACGATCGTTCGATCTCAGAAAGGCACAGGGATGAGCCAAGCGCATTACCGTCAGGACGGCGATATTGCCGTCATCACCATGGACAATCCGCCGGTCAACGGCCTGGGCCACGGCCTGCGCAGCGGCATTCGCGACGGGATCGCCCGCGCGATGGCCGACGCCTCGGTCAAGGCCGTGGTGCTCACCGGCACCGCCCGCGCGTTTTCAGGCGGCGCCGACATCCGCGAATTCAATACGCCTGCAGCCGACGCCTCGCCGCACCTGCTCGACGTCATCGACCAGATCGAAAATGCGGCCAAGCCGGTGGTGGCTGCTATTGCAGGACTCGCGTTGGGTGGCGGCAATGAACTGGCGTTGAGCTGTCATTACCGAGTGGGCGCACCCGGTACCCAGATCGGCTTGCCCGAAGTGAATCTTGGCCTGCTGCCCGGCGCAGGCGGCACGCAGCGCCTGCCGCGCATCGTCGGGGCGTCCAAGGCGCTCGACATGATCGTCACCGGCAACCCGATCCGTGCCGATGAGGCCGCCAAGCTCGGCTACTTCTCCAAGCTCATCGAGGGCGATTTCGTCGCAGGCGCCGTGGCCTTTGCGCGTGAGGTCGTGGCCGCCGGCGCGAAGCGCCCGCGCATCCGCGATCTCACCGTCGATCCGGCGTCCATGCCGGGCGGTGCGCAGGCTTTTTTTGCCGCCGCGCGCGATCAGGTCGCCAAGACCTATGTCGGCTATCCCGCTCCCATGAAATGCCTGGAGTGCGTCGAGGCGGCCGCCAAGAAGCCTTTCGACGAAGGCATGAAGGTTGAGCAGGCGCTCTTTGGCGAGCTGATCGATTCGATCTCGTCCAAGGCGCTGCGCCACGCATTCTTTGCCGAGCGCGCGGCGAGCAAGATTCCCGATGTGCCCGATGACACGCCTCAGCGCGCCATCAAGTCGGCGGCCGTGATTGGCGCCGGCACGATGGGCGGTGGCATCACGATGAACTTCGTGAACGTGGGCATCCCGGTCACGCTGCTCGAAATGAAGCAGGAAGCGCTCGACAAGGGCCTGGCCACCATCCGTCGCAACTACGAGAACACGGCAAAAAAAGGCCGCATGACCCAGGACGAAGTGGAGCAGCGCATGGCGCTGATCAAGCCCACGCTGGCCTATGCCGACCTGGCGCAGGCCGATATCGTGGTTGAGGCGGTCTTTGAAGACATGGCGGTCAAAAAGACCGTGTTCCAGACCCTGGACGCGACCATGAAACCGGGCGCCATCCTGGCGTCCAACACCTCGACATTGGACGTGGATCAGATCGCCGGGTTCACGAAGCGCCCGCAGGATGTGATCGGGACGCACTTCTTTTCGCCGGCCAATGTGATGCGGCTGCTCGAGATCGTGCGTGGCGCCAAGACCGGCAAGGATGTGCTGGCCACGACCATGGCGCTATCCAAGAAGATCCGCAAGGTCGGCGTGGTGGCCGGTGTGTGCGATGGGTTCATCGGCAACCGCATGATCGAGCAGTATTCGCGTCAGGCAGGCTTCCTGCTCGAGGAAGGCTGCACGCCGCAGCAGGTGGACGGTGCGATCGAGCGCTGGGGCTTCTCGATGGGCCCGTTCCGGATGGGCGATCTGGCCGGCAATGACGTGGGCTGGTACATCCGCAAGCGCCGTTACCTCGAAAAACCCGATCTGCGGTACTCCAAAACCGCTGACCTGCTGTGCGAGATGGGTCGCTACGGCCAGAAGACCTCGGCCGGCTGGTATGACTACAAGCCAGGCGATCGCACGGCCTATCCCTCGGCAGTGGTCGATGAGATGCTGGTCAAGGAGCGCGCGCGCCTGGGCGTCACACCGCGCACCGTGAGTGATGAGGAAATCGTCAACCGCCTGGTGCTGGCGCTGGTCAACGAGGGCGCACAGCTGCTGGACGAAGGCATCGCGCTGCGCGCCTCGGACATCGACATCATTTACCTGACCGGGTATGGCTTGGCGCGCTTCCGTGGCGGCCCGATGTTCCATGCAGACAGCATCGGCCTGCCCAAAGTGGTCGAGATCATGAAAGGCTTTGAGGCCAACCCGCAGGCCGACCCCGACTTCTGGAAGCCAGCGCCGCTGCTGGCCCGCCTGGCCGCTGAAGGCAAGCGCTTCAACGGCTGACCGGACACCCGTCCTGATCTGCCAGAAAAAAGTTTTTCTGTTCATCTTCTTCAACTCTGAGCCGGGCGCATGCAGCGCCTGGCCTTGAACGCACAAGGAGCACCGTTCATGCGCGAAGCCGTCATCGTGTCCACTGCCCGTACCGGGCTGGCCAAATCCTGGAAAGGCGCACTCAACATGACCCATGGCGCGACCATGGGCGGCCATGTCGTGAAAGCGGCGCTGCAGCGGGCCAAGGTCGCTGCCGACGAGGTTGAAGACGTGATCATGGGCTGTGCCAACCCGGAAGGCGCCACTGGCTCAAACATTGCGCGCCAGATTGCACTGGCCGCCGGCATGCCGGTGAGCGTGTCGGGCATGACCGTCAACCGGTTCTGCTCATCGGGCCTGCAAACGATTGCGCTGGCCGCGCAGCGGATCGTGGCGGGTGAGGGCGATGTGTATGTGGCAGGCGGGGTGGAGTCGATCTCGCTGGTGCAAAACGGCATGAACACCCAGGACCTGATCGACCCCTGGCTCAAGGCAAACAAGCCCGAAATTTACTGGCCCATGCTGCAGACCGCCGAATGCGTAGCCAAGCGCTACAACGTGCCGCGTGAAGCGCAGGACCGGTACGGCGTGCAGAGCCAGCAGCGTGCTGCAGCCGCCGCTGCAGCAGGCAAGACCCGCGACGAAATCGTGCCGATCACGGTCAGGATGAAATCGGTCGACAAGCAAACCGGTACTGAGACCGTCAAGGACACCACCCTGGACCGGGATGAAGGCATTCGTGCCGACACCACATACGAGGGCGTCTCGCAGATTCGGCCAGCGGTCGAGGGTGGAGTGATTGCTGCGGGCAACGCCAGTCAGTTTTCGGACGGCGCAGGTGCCTGCGTCGTGATGGACCGTGCACTGGCCGAGCGTCGCGGCCTGGCCCCGCTGGGTATTTTCCGCGGCTTTGCCGTGGCCGGCTGTGAGCCCGATGAAATGGGGATCGGCCCGATCTACGCCATCCCGAAGCTGCTCAAGCGCCATGGCCTGAAAGTGTCCGACATCGATCTGTGGGAGCTGAACGAGGCCTTCGCGGTACAGGTGCTCTACATCCGCGACCACCTTGGGATCGACAATGACAAGCTCAATGTGAACGGCGGCGCCATTGCCGTGGGACATCCTTATGGTGTGTCGGGCCAGCGTCTGGTGGGCCATCTGCTGATCGAAGGCAAGCGGCGCGGTGCCCGGCTGGGTGTGGTGACCATGTGTATCGGCGGCGGGATGGGCGCAGCTGGACTGTTCGAGATCGCCTGAACCCTGACAGCCTGACGGGTGCTGGGCTCACCGCCTCAGCACCTCCTTCATCAATGCCGCGAACAATTGCGGGCGCGGCCTCTTTCAACGACTGCACACACGAGACTCCAGCATGACCACTCACACGAACCGCCGACTCGTTCTGGCTGCCCGTCCGCAAGGGCAGGTCAAGCCGCAGGACTTCCGCATGGAAGAAGTGACTGTTCCGGCGATCGGCGAAGGCCAGTTGCTGGTGCGCAATCGCTATTTGTCACTCGACCCCTACATGCGC
This sequence comes from Burkholderiales bacterium UBA4615, assembly GCA_002386465.1. Taxonomy (GTDB): domain Bacteria; phylum Pseudomonadota; class Gammaproteobacteria; order Burkholderiales; family Burkholderiaceae_E; genus UBA4615. The sequence goes on from DGIT01000031.1 coordinate 11,600, forward strand.
GGCGCGATGAACGACCGCAAGTCCTATCGCCAGGCCCAACCCCTGAACGAGACGATGGTGGGCGGCACGGTGGGCGAGGTGGTGGAGAGCCGTCATCCGAAATTTGCGGTGGGCGATGTGGTGGTGGGTGGCTTTGGCTGGCAGCTCTACGGTGTGTCCGACGGCGCCGGCCTGCGCAAGGTCGACACCCGTCAGGTGCCCATGCAGGCGTTTCTGGGCGTGGCGGGCATGCCCGGGGTCACGGCCTGGGTTGGCCTGAATCGCATCATCCAACCCAAGGCTGGCGAGACGGTCGTGGTGTCGGCAGCCTCGGGGGCCGTGGGTTCAGTGGTGGGCCAACTGGCTAAGGCCGCGGGCTGTCGGGTCGTGGGTATTGCAGGCGGCGCCACGAAATGCGAGGCCGTGGTCAAGGAATATGGCTTTGATGCCTGCGTCGACTACAAGGCCGGACGTCTGATGGCCGACCTTGCCGCAGCCACGCCGAATGGCATCGACGGTTATTTCGAGAACGTCGGTGGCGACATCCTCGATGCTGTGCTGTCGCGGATGAATGCGTTCGGTCGCATCGCGGTGTGCGGTCTGATTGCGGGCTACAACGATGAGCCCATCCCGGTGAATCGCTTCTTTCAGGTGCTGGTCAGCCGCCTGAAGATCCAGGGTTTCATCGTTTCCGAATTCCCGGATGCCTGGCCGCCTGCCCTTGAAGAGCTCGCCCGTGGTGTCGCGCAGGGTCGCCTCAAGTACCATGAAACCATTGCCAAGGGCCTAGATGCAGCGCCCGAGGCCTTCATCGGTCTGCTGCGCGGCCAGAACTTCGGCAAACAACTGGTCGAGCTCAGCTGAGGCAACACATGTCACCGCTTGCGAGCCAGCGTGCCGCAGCGGTGCCTTGATCAACACACCAACGACCATCACACCGGGAGACACGCCATGAATGCCCCTCAAACCTCGATCCGATCACAAGTCAGCGAGCAGGAATGGAAGCTGCGTGTAGAGCTTGCGGCGGTCTACCGCCTGGTGGCGCTCTATGGTTGGGATGATCTGGTCTTTACCCATATCTCGGCGCGCATTCCTGGGCCCGAGCATCATTTTCTGATCAACCCCTATGGGCTGATGTTCGAAGAGATCACCGCATCGTCGCTGGTCAAGATCGACATGCAGTGCAAGCCGCTGCTGCCCACGCCGTACAAGGTCAATCCGGCCGGCTTTGTTATTCACAGTGCCGTGCATGAAGTGCGTGAAGACGCCGGCTGCGTGCTGCACACCCATACCCGCGCAGGTGTTGGCGTGTCGGCGCAAAAGCGCGGTCTGCTGCCCATCTCTCAGCAGGCCACGGTCATCATGAGCCAGCTGGCGTATCACGACTACGAAGGCATTGCGGTGCGCGACGACGAAAAGCTGCGCCTGCAGTCCGACCTGGGCCATGCCAAGTACATGATCCTGCGCAACCACGGGCTGCTTACCGTGGCCCCCACCATGGGCGAGGCGTTTCAGGCGATGTACACGCTGGAAACCGCCTGCCAGGCGCAGATCGCAGCGCAATCAGGTGGCGCCGATCTGATCGAGGTGCAACAGTCGGTGCTGGACACCGTAGCCCATGCCATCACCCTGCAGCGCGGGGTGCTGAGCTCGGCCGAAATCTTCGCTGCGCTGCTGCGCAAGCTCGACCGGCGCAACCCTGGCTACGACCAGTAAGTCCGGCCCGGCAGCTCGCGTGATCAGGCTGCGCCTGGGTCCCTGGTCTCAGATGCAGGCGGATGCCGCGCCGGTGCGCCGTGCGGTGTTCGTGCAGGAGCAGGGGATCGACGAGTCCCTCGAATGGGATGAGGCCGATGCGCTCAGCCTGCACGCCGTGGCCTATCAGGGCATGCAGGCCGTCGGCACCGGCCGCTTGCTGCCCGATGCGCGCATCGGTCGGATGGCGGTGTTGCCTGCGTTTCGACGCGCGCAGGTCGGGTCGCAATTGCTTCAGGCCCTGATCGACGCGGCCTGCGAACGGGGACATGCGCGCGTGGAGTTGTCGGCACAGACCTATGTGCGGGCCTTCTACGAAGCCCACGGGTTCGTGGCCTTTGGCCCGATCTACGATGATGCGGGCATCCCTCATCAGTCCATGGAGCGACGGCTTCAAGGCTGACTGCTCACGGTGCCCGGGACAGGTCGACAGCCCGCCCGCTTACATGCGCTACCGGGACGCCGGCCCAGCCGCTTGAGGTGCGAAGCGCTCCAGATGCCGCCCGCCCAGCGCCAGTGTGTGGCATCCGAGTTGCGCACAGGCCTGTTCGAGCAGACCCTCAAACGCTGCCGCGGTGAGCGCATCCGGCATGCACCAGACCTCCATCCAGGTATCGCGAACCTGCCCGTTGCGTGTCACAGGGTCGGCGCGCTTCAAGAGCCGTGCAGGCGTGTCGCACCATCTGTCACGGGACGCAGCGCTGTCCCGAGTAGCCTCGTGCGACAGCTTCGCTTGCAGCACACGGACCAGGGCGGCAAAGGCCGACAGCACCTCGCCTTCGTGCTCGGGCAAGGCTTCGTACCAGACATACAGCTCGGCGTTCATGTGGAAAGGCCGACCGAACTGAGCGTGACTCAGTCGATCGCCTTGAGTGCGTAGGGCAGGGTGCCCACTCGCACCACCGCATCGCCGATGCGCACGGTGCCGGCTTGCGCAGCCTCGAGTTGCGACTCAAAGAGCACGTCGAATCCGCCCGCGCCATCGGGCGCTGCCATGACAACTTGCCCGCAGGGCTCGGCGCTTTCGACCGCCCGGTGAACATCTTGTGCAGGCTGCGGCAGGCTGCCTTCGCCGTGCCCAAGGAACATGCGGCGCTTGAGTTTGCCGAGGTACTGACTGCGCGCCACCACTTCCTGCCCGGGGTAACAGCCCTTGGTGAAGCTCACCCCGTCGACTGATTCAAAGTTGACCATCTGAGGCACGAAGCATTCGCTGGTGCCGGACACAATGCGCGGCACGCCTGCCAGCACCTCGCCCTGGCGCCAGGCCTGCGGACGGATTGCAGGGGCGAGCCCCAGCAGCACGCGCCAGGTGGCGGGCGCCATTTCAGTCGGGACAATCAGCATCCAGCGGGACATTTGCGCCGAATCGCCTGCGCGCGCCGCTGGCAGGCCGACCAGCTCGACCCCGTCGCTGACGCTCGACGCCTCGGCTGACGGCACCGTCAGGTTCGAACCAGGTGTCCTCGCATGGAACTGGTCAACAAACGCCTGGGCGACCGCGTGACCGAGCAGACCGAACACGACGTACGCGTCACTGGCGTCGGTCACCTTGGCCTTGGCCCGCAGCACGAACATCGACAAGCGTTTGGCGATCGGGCGCGCCAGGGGCCGCGAGAGCGCCAGGCAGATCCGCTCCTGCGTGCGCCAGACCCTCAGACTTGCCATCAGCCGCCCCTTGGCCGAGCAGTAGCCGGCCCAACGCGCCATGCCAGGTGCGAGATGCTCGATATCCTGGGTCAGCTGCCCATGCAGGAACTTCGACGCCTCGGCACCTGTGACCTCCAGCAGCCCCATTTCGGCCAGAAGCGACACACCGCAACCTTCAGCCGGAAGCCTCTCTGCGCCGATCGCCAGCATCGGGCCGTAGGCATCGGTCTGGATCGGCGCGCCGAAGGCATCGGCAAGCTGTGCAAGCGCAGTCTCGTTCCAGGACACGCTGACGCCGCCTGCAGGCTGGATCTGGGTGGGGTTCATGGCGTTTATTATAGGCAGTCCTCGCCATTGGGCCCTTGATCCTGCCGCGTCCTGCGGTCGCTCGATGTGCCCGCCTGATCTGACTCCCCGCTTTGGCCTGTTGATCTGCCCTGATGAAACCCTTGCGCATTGCGGCCCTCTGTTTGCTGGCTGTGCTCAGCCTTGCGGCAGCAGGTGGGTGGTGGTTGTACGCCCAATCGCCATTGACGCTGGCGCAGCCCAAGCTTGACGTCGACATTGAGCGCGGCGCAGCCGGCGCTGCGCTGGCCGCATCGCTGCAACGCCAGGGCGTTGCCCTGCCTGGATGGGCCATGTCGCTCGCCTTGCGCCTGCGTGGCGACGCCCCACGCGTGCGTGCGGGCAGTTATGTGCTCGAGGCGCCCCTGACGCTCAGGGCGCTGCTGGACCGACTCACGCGTGGCGACGTCACCCAGAAGGAAGTGGTGCTGATTGAAGGCTGGAATTTCCGGCAAGTGCGCGAAGCCCTGGCCCGGCAGTCTGATCTCAAACCCGACTCCGCTGCACTGGATGACGCCGCACTGTTGCGCGCCCTGGGTGCCCAGGAGACGCACCCGGAAGGGCTCTTTGCCCCCGATACCTATGCGTATTCACGCGGCACCAGCGATCTGGACGTGCTGCGCCGGGCCTATCGGTTGCAGCAGCAACGCCTGCAGCAGGCATGGAATAACCGGGCAACCCAAACGGGTGCGGCGCCGTTGCGTACGCCCTATGAGGCCCTGATCCTGGCCTCGATCGTCGAAAAAGAGACCGGAAAGGAAGCCGACCGGGTCCGGGTGGCATCGGTGTTCGCCAACCGACTGAACCGCGCGATGATGTTGCAAAGCGACCCCACGACCATCTACGGGATGGGCGAGCAGTTTGACGGCAATCTGCGCCGACGTGATCTGCGCACGGACACCCCGTACAACACCTATACCCGACACGGCCTGCCGCCCACGCCGATCGCCATGCCGGGTAAGGCTTCCCTGGCTGCGGCGCTCAATCCCGCTGCCTCTTCGGCACTCTATTTCGTTGCGCGGGGTGATGGCAGCAGCGAGTTTTCCGACGATCTGGGCGCCCACAACCGGGCCGTTGCGCGCTATCAGAAAAAGTAGACGCAGCAGCTGCATCACCAAGGACTTCCATATGGCCAGCGATCAGGCCCACGATTCAACGCCCGGTTTGGGGCAGGATCCAACCCGCATGACCGAGCGTACGGGTCGGTTCATCACCTTCGAGGGCATCGACGGGGCCGGCAAGAGCACCCATCTGGCCGAATACGTGCAGGCGCTGAAGGATCGCGGCCACACGGTTCATCTCACCCGCGAACCCGGTGGCACACCACTGGCCGAAGCAATTCGGGATTGGGTGCTGGAGCAGCCCATGTCCATGCAGGTTGAAGCGCTGCTGGTGTTCGCAGCGCGTCAGGATCATCTGGATACGGTCATTCGCCCCGCGTTGGCCCGAGGCGACTGGGTGGTCTGCGACCGGTTCACTGATTCCACGGTCGCCTACCAGGGCGGAGGGCGTGGCATGCCCGCGAGGCAGATTGAGCAACTCGAAGCCTGGGTACATGCCGACCTGCAACCCGATCGGACCTACCTCTTCGACCTGCCTGCCGCGCTGGCAGCGCAACGCCGTGGCGCGGTGCGGGCGGCGGACCGCTTCGAGGCGCTGGATGAAGCGTTTTTCGAGCGGGTGAGGCACGCTTATCTGGCACGGGCCAGGCAGGCAGCAGGGCGGTTTCGCCTGATTGATGCCACCCGAACACTGCCAGAAATCAAGAAAACACTTCAAGAAGATATCTTAACTATATGAATAATAATAATGTATCTTCTGAGCATCACGCCCCGCCTGAAGCCATGCCCTGGCATCAGACGGCACTGACCGACTTGCTCACACATCGTGATCGCCTGCCGCACGCGCTGTTGCTGACTGGTCCGGCCGGGACTGGGCTGTCCCAGTTCGGACAGGCCCTGGCAGGTGCCCTCTTGTGCGAGACGCCTCAAACAGCCGGCTCGCCAGGCTGTGGACGCTGTGCTGCCTGCGGCTGGATGGCGGCCGGTTCACATCCCGATTTTCGGGCGCTGAACCGCATGGTCGATGACGACGGCAAGGAGTCCGCGGAGATCAAGGTCGAGCAGTTTCGAACCCTGGGCGATTTCTTTACGGTAGGCGCGCATCGTGCAGGCCGGCGCATCGTGATCATCGATCCGGCCGATGCGCTGAACACAGTGACCGCCAATGCCTTGCTCAAGACCCTCGAGGAGCCGGGGGAGGGGTTGCTGTTCATTCTGATCAGTCACCGGATCGATGCCTTGCCGCCGACCATCCGCTCGCGATGCCAACTGTACCGGCTCGATGGCCCGGATCTGGACGCAGCGTGCGCCTGGATACAAGGTGCCACCGGTTGCAGCGCCCAGGATGCGCAGACCTGGCTGGCCATGGCAGGCGGTGCACCCTTACCGGCGGCTCACCTCGCCGAGCCTGCCCGCGCCGCCGCCCATCGGGCCATGCTGGAGACCCTGGCCAAGCTGCCCGACACTGCAACAGTCGAGGTGGCCGATGCCCTTCAATCCTTCGAGCCGCGGCTGTGGTTGCCGCTGCTGCAGCGCTGGGTGATGGATCTTGGCCGCGTCAAGCAAGGGGCAGCGCCACGCTATTTTCCGCAATGGTCTGGGCGGCTGCAGGAACTGGCCGGTCGCAGCGACACCGATCGGCTTGTCAAAGCGGGGCGCGTCCTCGCCGGACAGTTTCGGCTGGTGGGGCACCCCCTCAATCCGCGGCTGTTCTGCGAAGAATCGTTGGGTGCGTTGGCCAATGCCTTCACCCCCATCGCAACACTTGAGCGTGGCAGATGATCGAAGCGACAACTCCCAGCACCGTGACCGGCCCGCCCACCACCACTGCGGCAGGGCGTTCTAGTGTCATTTCGCTGGCGATTCGCGATCGAGCGGTCCTGCGGGCTGCCTACATGCCCTTCATCCAGGGCGGCGCGCTGTTTGTGCCGACCAATCGCCATGCCGCACTGGGCGATGACCTGTACCTGATCATGACCTTGCCTGATGACCCGACCAAGCATGCGGTGGCCGGGAAAGTCGTCTGGCTGACGCCGGCAGGCAGCACAGGTCGCCAGCAGGGCCTGGGGATTCAATTTGCCCGCAGCGAGGCAGGCGAACACATCAAGGCCCGGATCGAGACGCTGATCGGCGGAGCTGGCGCAGCTCAAGGGCCGACTCACACGCTCTGAGTCAAGGGCAGGACAGGCTCGTCTGCAGTCGTTCCGCACGGTATCCGCGTCGTCTGCCAGCGGGCTTTCAAACACCGGTTGACCGAAAAGCCCTGGTCTAGGCGTGGCACGACAGTCGTCCGAGCGACTTCAAGTCCCTGAGGAAACAGGGGTCCCGCTGCTTGCGCCCCGTACAATCCGCGTTTCTCTGACGCCCCCTGCGGGCATGCCGGGCGCTGCTGAGGTGTCGGGCCCACTGTGCATGTACGTCGATTCTCACTGTCATCTTGATTTTCCTGGCCTGTCCGAGCGACTCCCCGAGGTGCTCGCCCGCATGCGGGACAACCAGGTGACGCAGGCACTGTGTGTCGCGGTCACCCTGGAAGACTTTCCACGGGTGCTCGCGCTTGCCCAGGCGCATCCGCATCTGTATGCCTCGGTCGGTGTGCACCCGGACTCCACCGAGTGTCAGGAGCCCGATGTCGACACGCTCGTCACGCTGGCCACGCAAGCGAAAGTGATCGCCACCGGCGAGACCGGCCTCGATTATTTCCGGGCCGGCGATGATCCGGCCACCACGCATGGCTGGCAGCGCGAGCGATTTCGCGTTCATATCCGTGCTGCCCGACGCAGCGGCCGCCCGCTCATCATCCATACGCGCTCAGCCGCGGCCGACACGCTGGCGATCATGCAGGAGGAGGGTGCGCGCGATGTGGGCGGGGTGATGCACTGCTTCACCGAAAGCTGGGGGGTCGCACAGGCGGCGCTGGATCTGGGCTTTCACATCTCCATCTCCGGGATCGTCACCTTTCGCAATGCCGACGCTTTGCGCGACGTCGCACAGCGTGTCCCGGCTGAGCGCCTGCTGATCGAGACCGACTCGCCCTATCTCGCTCCAGTGCCGCATCGCGGGAAAACCAATGAGCCCGGGTTTGTTCGTCACGTGGGCGAATACATTGCGGCACTGCGCGGTGTGACGCCCGAGCAGCTGGCCGAGCAGACCCGCGTCAATTTTTTTAGCTGCTTTCGACTTAACGAGCCTTCATGCTAACCATCGCTCTGTACGTCGCCGCCATCGTCGCGGCCAATCTCACCGTTGCGGCGTTCGGGCCCTGGGTGAGTCCGATCAATGCGTTTTTGCTGATCGGATTGGACCTGGCCCTGCGCGATCGCTTACATGAGCAATGGCAGGGCAGGCGGTTGTGGCCGCGCATGTTGGCCCTGATTGCGGTGGCCGGAGCGGTATCCTGGCTGCTCAACCCGGCAGCCGGAAAAATTGCCCTGGCTTCGGTCGTAGCGTTTTGTGCAGCCGGGCTGGTGGATACGCTGGTGTACCAGCTGCTGGCAGGCCGGCCCTTCCTGCAGCGCTCAAACGGCAGCAACGTGGCGGCAGCCCTCACCGACAGCCTGATCTTTCCGACACTCGCTTTCGGTGGGCTGCTGCCAGGGATCGTCGCAATGCAGTTCGCGGCAAAGACGCTTGGCGGAGGGCTCTGGTCGCTGATCCTGTGGCGCATGTCGCCTGCCAGACGCACGCCGGCCTGAGACGCTTCTCGATCAGACCGCGCTCAAGCCATCGGGCTCTGCGCACCGAAGCACTCATGGCATCGCGCTCGGTCAACCGAACTGAGGGCACCCCGATGAGTACGTCGTGCGCAGGCCATTGCGCTCAGAGCATCGCGTCGATCGGCAACAGTCTAAGCAGCCCCACGCCCAGGCGACGCAGGAACCCGGTTTCCGGCTCGGTGTCGTAACGACGCCCGGCTTGCGCCTCATCCACCCAGGTGATCCGCCCGCTTGCCGGGTCGCGCTGCACCTGCCAGGCGGCCTGGGGCAGTCCCTCCAGCACGCCTTGGGCAACGCGTGCGGCCAGGGGAGGGCTCTCGAAGAGCATGCCGAGCTCGGTATTAATCTGGGCCGAGCGCGGATCCAGATTGAACGATCCCACGAAGAGTTTGCGTCGGTCGAAGACGAAGGTCTTGGCATGCAGGCTGACATTCGAGCTGCCTTTCCCTGCTGACTGCGCGGGCGGGCGGGCGCCAGGCGTAGGTTTCACCTCCCACAGCGTCACACCACCGGCCAGCAAGGCCTCGCGCTGGCGGGAGTAACCGGCGTGCACGGCCCCCACATCGTTGGAGGCCATCGAATTCGTCAGAACGGTGGTCCGCACGCCGCGGGCCTGGGCTGAGGTGAGCAAAGCGGTGCCGCTGTCACGCGGCACGAAGTAGGGCGACACCAGCAGCATCTCCTCGCGCGTGTCGGCCACCATCGGCATCAGCCGATCGAGCAGACGCGTCGCGCTGCCCCCATCTTTGCCCAGTGTCTTGGCAGGGTCGTCATACACCAGGGTGGCCAGTGCCGGTTCAAAGGCCAGTCTTCCTGCAACCAGGTCGCGGGCCATTTCGGAGTCGCGCAAAGCATCCATATAGACCCGGACCGAGTCGCGGGTTGTCAGGCCGCGTGCGAGCGTGCGCAAGGTTGCCAATGCGGCGTCAGGCGCCGCAGGCAGCAGGCTGGCCGCAGGCCAGGCCGACGCACTGTTCCAGTACAGATCGAACTGCTCTGCCAGTTGTCTGACGACCGGGCCTTGAACGATCGCATCCAGGTCGCCGAACGCGACCTCCGAGGTCGCGGCGAAATATTCGTTGCCGATATTGCGACCGCCCACGATCGCCGCCTGCCCATCGGCAATAAACGCCTTGTTGTGCATGCGCCGGTTCACACGCGACAAATCAGTGACGTAGTCCAGGGCGCGCATCGAACGATGCGCAAACGGGTTGTACAAACGCACTTCGATGCTTGGGTGGGCATCCAGCCCTGCAAGCACGGGCTCCAGATCGGCGGTGTGGATGTCATCGAGCAGCAGCCGCACCCGCACACCCCGATCAGCGGCTCGCAGCAGCTGGGCCAGCAGCACTTGCCCGGTATCGTCGTTGTGCCAGATGTAGTACTGCGCATCGAGCGTACGTTCAGACAGACCGGCCAGGGTTGAGCGGGCCAGAAAGGCGTCCTGTCCCCCTGGCAGCAGGTGAACCATGCTGCGCGGATCCTGCATTGCAAGGCCCGCGCTTGAATGCGCACGCTGCGACACCCCGCCCAGCATCGTCCTGTCCGTATCCATCACCGACCGGGAGGGCTCTCGCTGCGCCTGAGGCAAGCTCGTGCAGGCGCTCAGAGCCAGGCCCATCAGCGCAAGCAGCAGCGTGCAAGCACGCAGACGCAGGCCGTCGAACCGATTCATGCCATCAGCATCATGCATTGCGCATTTAAAGCAGGCGAAACGCCAGGATCGCGGTCATCGTGGGAGGCAAGGCTGCGATGAACAGTCCGAGCGGGCTGATTGCACCATCCTCGAATTGCCCGCGCAAAATCGCAAATCCCGCTGGGTTGGGGGCGTTGGCAATCACGGTGAGGCCGCCGCCGGTAATGGCGCCCGCCACCAGCGCGCGCTTGAAAGGTTCGCTCAGTCCTTCTACCTGCGAGCCTAGATAGGTGAGGGCGGCGTTATCGGTGATCGCGGTCAGCGCTGTGGCACCGAAATAGACGGTATCGGCATTCATGCTGTGCAGCAGCGGCTCGAGCCACCAACTCTGCAGTCCGCCCAGAACCACCAGGCCAGACAGAAAGAACGCCACCAACAGACCCTCTCGGAGAATCAGCCGGTCCTGGTACTGCGGATACGCAGAAGCCACGCCCATGAAGAGCAGGAACAGGCCCATGAACACCGCCGGATGATGAGCGAACGCCACGATGCCGGCCAGGATCAGCAGATGGACAATCAGAACGCTCCAGGGCACAGAAGCCGTATCGGGCTTGCCGGCTTGTACAGCGGGGCGCAGATTTGCCAGTTCATTGCGAAACACAAACGTGATGACAGCTGCATTGATGAACACCGCCAGCGCCATCTTCCAGCCGAAATGGGTCAGCATGTAAAAGACATCCCATTGCCACTTGGCAGCCACCATCAGCACCGGCGGCGCAGCGAACGGGGTCAGCACCCCGCCGATCGATACATTCACAAACAGCACACCAAGCGTGGCGTACTTGAGCGGCTTGGAGGCATGTGCGCCATCCAGTCGGTCGCGCAGCATCAGCGCTGCCAGCGTCATGGCCGCAGGCTCGGTGATAAAAGACCCAATCAAGGGCACGACAGCGAGCGTCAGGAAAAAGAAAGCCTGTGCGCCACGCACCGGCACAAATGAGGCGATGACTTCGACCAGGTTGCGCGCGGCCTGCAGCACCGCCCGGCTCGCGGCGACCACCATGATCGCGAAGACAAACATGGGCTCGGTGAAATTGCGGGCGTCAAGGTAGGCGGCCGCCGCACCCGTTCCGGACATCATCGCGATGACCGCCACCATGATCATCGCCCAAAAGCCGAAGACGATTTCGACCTCGGCGAGCATGTGCCAGGCGCCTGCGTGGCGCGTTCCACGATGCGCCATGCGTTCGAAGAATTTCGTGGAAAAGGTGTGTGCAATCGCGATCGCAAACAGGATCGCGCCAGCCCATTGAACGGCGGTCGGGGTCACGGCAACTCCTGGCGCACGCCGGATCGGGATCGATCGGACCATCGCACGCGAGAGATGCCGATTCTACGGAGCAAGAGGCGGCGTGGGTTTAAACCTGGGGCGCAAGCAGACCTGTCTGCGACATCGATAAAGTGCGTATAATGTATATTATGTCAAATATTACTGGGCTGCAGATCGTTGTGTCCCGATCGATCGGTGCCCCGCACCAGATGCAAGGCCCGGCGCGACAAGTCCAGCACGCCCATCTCGCGTACCTGCTGGCGCGCCAATTCACGATCGAACACTGACGTGGCCGGCATGTACCTGAACACCATGCCTGCCCTCCGCTTGCCGGAGTGATTAGGGTTGGCACCGTGGATCAGGTAGACGTCGTGGATCGAAAACCGTCCCGGGGCCAGTTCGATATCACGCGGCTCACTGGTCTGCAGATGTTCGGACCGAATCACCTGATTGAGCACAATCGCATCGCTGTGGTCGGTATCGTGCTCGAACGACTTGCGCGGTGCATGCGAACCCGGAATCACCCGCAGGCAGCTGTTTTCGCGGTTCACATCGTCGATGGCAATCCAGACGGTGACTGTGGCCAGGGGCCTGATCGGCCAGTAATGGCCGTCCTGATGCCAAGGTGTGGCCTTGCCACCACGGCCGGACTTACAGAACAACGCCGAACCCCACACGATGATGTCAGGGCCAATCAACTGCGCCACCGCATCCAGGATTTCAGGGCGTGTGGCGTACTCAAGCCAGCTCGCATCACGCTCGATGATGTCCGGCACAAAGTCGGCATCCGTGATGCGCTGCTCATCGAGAAAGCGATCGAGCTTGGCGCGCAGTGCGCTCACCGTGTCGCTGTCCAGCCCCCACGGTGCAATGACAATGCCGTCGCGGTGGTACTGACTGATCTGCGCATCACTGAGGGCAGGCATGGCAACGGGTCCTTTGTGCGTAAGGTCATTCGCGTGTGAACTGCGAGCAACAATGCGAATGAGGCATGCGATTTGGAACTGAGCACGGAAAAAAATGTGCGTACTAGGCGCTGGTGCCGTTGAAGGCCGCCTCGGCACGATGCACGATCGACGCGATCTCATCACGCACCGAGCGCCAGGCCTCCTCCTCTTCAGAACCCCAGTCGGCGCCAAGCAGATTTCGAAATGCGTCGACCATCGCCGTGAAGAACACATCGTAGGCGCCATCAGGCACCCCGATCTGTCGATGGTTTACATACTCGGCATGCAGCATGCCGCGCGCAAAATGACCGTCTTGCACCAGATCCAGCACGGTTTCGAAAGCCCGTTGCAGCATCTCGGCACGCACCTGACCCTGGTGATCCCGAATGAAGAGCGCCTCGGATTCAGGCAGCAGCTCGAACAGTCGCGCATACACCTGCTGGCCTGGGTCGCCCACGCGGTCGGCAACGGCCTGCAGACTGCGCTCGATGATTTCGGCACGAGCAACGCGGGCATCCGGACTCAGGAGATCGGGCGGCATCACAGCAGTGTAGCCTGCGCCAAGCGACAATGACGCCCAGCGTATCGCACACTTTCAATGGAGCTTGCATGACTCACCCTGCCCCCGCATCGTCCGTATCGACGGTGGAGCAAGGCCGACTGACCGGCACCGTGGCCCTGATTACAGGCGCAAGCCGCGGCATCGGCGAGGCCATTGCAAAGGCCTATGCGGCCGAAGGTGCCACGCTTGCCTTAGCCGCCACTGACCGCAGCAAGCTGGAATCGGTCCGGCAGGCCTTGGGTCTGCCCGCCGAACGCGTACTAGTCCTGCCGCTGGATGTGACCGATCGTGCCGCCTGTAGTGAAGCAGTCGATGCCGTGCATACCCGCTTCGGGCGACTGGACACGCTGGTCAACAATGCCGGCATTTATCAGTCGAAGACGTTTCTGGACTACGCCCCTGAAGACTTTCAGAAGCTGCTCGATGTGAACCTCTTCGGGGTCATTCACCTCATGCAACTCGTGTTGCCCCGCATGCAGGCACAAGGCTACGGGCGCATCGTCAACATCGCGTCTACGGCTGGTAAATGGGGCTCTCGCAATCAATCGGCCTACAACGTCAGCAAGCACGCCGTCGTGGGCCTCACCCGTTGCGTCGCCCTTGAAGCGGCGGCGACCGGGGTCACGGTCAATGCAATCTGCCCGGGCTTCGTGCAGACCGACATGGTCGAAACCCTTAAGCGCGGCTACGCAGCCATTGGTGGCGCCGACGGCGACAAGGTCGTTCAGGCTGCCCTTGCGCGCATCCCGATCGGACGCGTGCTCGATCCTTCTGAAATTGCATCCCTGGCCATCTACCTCGGATCGAAAGAATCCGCCGGCATGACGGGTCAATCCATTCTGGTCGATGGTGGCATGCTCATGTGCTGAGCCTAAGCGTCTTGATCACGTTTGCTGCCCGGCCTTGAACCTCTTCCTGACCCGTCGCTGCACGGGCCTGCCATGCGCCCTCTTTCAAACCGCACATTATTCGCAGCCCGCGCATACGCACTGCTCGCAGTGGTCCTGACGTGTCTGCTGAGCTGCGCACCTGGCCCCTCTCAGGCCGCGCGCCCAATGATCACGGACGACGCCCGTATCGTGGACCCAAAGAGTTGCCAGCTCGAATCCTGGGTCCAGTCATATCGGGCGCATCGCACTGATCTGTGGGCCCTTCCCGGCTGCAACCCCTTCGGATGGTTCGAGCTGACCCTGGGTGGCGCTTATGAATGGGGCACCGGAGAAGCCAGCGAGAAACGCATGCTCGCGCAGTTTAAGACCCTGTTTCGTACCCTTGAACCCGGCGGATGGGCTTGGGGTATGTCGATCGGAACGCTCGACACCTGGTATGCCCCCAAGCGCGCGAGTCTGTTCGAGCCGTACGTGAATATTCCGATCTCGGTGTCTTTGGCCGACGACCGAGTGGTCGTGCATCTGAATGTCGGCGCTGTACACACGCGTGGCCAAAGCAGCGCTTGGGATGCCACCTGGGGGATCGGCACGGAGGTCGTTCTGAATGAGCGGACCTACCTGATCGCCGAAACCTTCGGTCGACAAGGCGAAGGCAGCGCAGGTCAGTTCGGGATTCGCTACTGGGTTGTGCCCGATCGCGTACAGATCGACACCACGCTGGGCTCGCGCTTCGAGTCGCCGGTGTCGGCCTACCGCTGGATTTCGGTTGGGCTGCGCCTGCTCTCGCCGCCCTTCCTTCCGTAAATCAGCCGGCCCGCGGGTCGAGCCGGATCACTCAGCTTCGGGCTGAATGCCTGCCAGATCAGGCCACGCGCTGGTACCAGTCCACGCCCTGCGCATCTGGCGTGCAGGTGATTTCTCCGCGCGCAAGCAGATAATTCAGGTGCGCCAGTGCCTCGCCGGTCGCCAGACTCAGCAGTTGATGACCATTGATTGGTCGGGCGAACAAGGCACCGAACACGTCGATCACACGGCGCGGCTCGGACAGGCGCTCGCGCAGCCGCTCCAGCCCACGCTGATGTCCGGCTGCCAGACGCGACAGTCGCGCATGCAACCCGCGAAACGGCTCGTTGTGCGCCGGCAGCACCAGTACATCGTCGGGCACCTGTGCGCGAATCTTTTCAATCGATGACAACCAGTCGCCCAGTGGATCGGCGTCCGGTTCAGTGGGATGCACTGACACGTTCGACGAAATTTTCGGCAGCACCTGGTCGCCCGAGATCAGCAAGGACAGCGTCGGGCAATAGAGGCATGCATGCTCAGGCGAATGGCCAGTGCCTACGATCACCTGCCATTCATGCTCCCCAATGCGCAGCCGCTCGCCGTCGCGCAGCCGCCGGTAATCATCGGGCAAGGCATGGACCGCCTTGCCGAACCCGCCAAAGCGCGTGCGGTACTGTTCGATCGACTCTTCACCCCAGCCGGTTCTGCGATAAAACCGTTCGCCGGCAAGCGGCGCGGGGCGCCCGGTATCGGCCACCAAGACCCGACAGGTCAGGTACTCCAGACGCGTCATCCAGAGCATCACCCCATAGCGACGCGCGAGCCAACCGGCCATGCCCACATGGTCCGGATGCATGTGGGTCGCGAGGATCCGGTGGGGGACGCCCGGATTCAGATCCTCTGAAAGCAGACGCTGCCACGCTGCGGTGGTGTCCGGGTTTTGCAGGCCGGTGTCGACCAGGGTCCAACCGTCGCCATCTCGCAGTGCCCAAAGGTTGATGTGCTTCAGCGACCCCGGCATTGGCATGCGAATCCAGAGCACGCCAGGTGCCACTTCCATCGAGCGGCCATCGCCCGGTGTTTCGAATGGGTAGACCAGTCCGCGTGACGCGGACGCCGGGGGGGGTGGCAGGGCAGATGTATCACTCATCCTGCGAGCTTACCGGTATTGGCGCATGCCAGGTTTTTGCGACCACTGTGCTGCAGATGTGCCGGCGCTGTGACAAACCTGTAGCAGCTTGGGGTTTCAACCCCCACCGCGCCAATCGGCGGGTCAGGCGAGCGCACAGGCGTGAGGTAGGATGCGCGCGATTCGATCGAAAAACGTCTTTTTCCCAACGCATGGGCCTGATTGACAGGCGGCAGCGACTCTGGACCTGCGGTCGAATCTTCATTCACAAGCACAGTCTGAAGAGGAGATTTCAATGACGACCAAAGCCGATTTCACGAGCGCCCAGTGGGACGCCCTGCGCAACGCGCCCCACATCGCCGCCCTGGCCGTAGCAGCCGCCGGCGCCAGCGGTCTGGGCACATTCAAGGAATCGTTCGCAGCAATGGAGGGCGTCATGGGCGCTCAGAAATCCGATAACGCCTTGCTGCGCGAACT
This sequence comes from Burkholderiales bacterium UBA4615, assembly GCA_002386465.1. Taxonomy (GTDB): domain Bacteria; phylum Pseudomonadota; class Gammaproteobacteria; order Burkholderiales; family Burkholderiaceae_E; genus UBA4615. Next base: position 27,860 of record DGIT01000031.1, read on the forward strand.
CTCCACACGCGAAGAAGCTGTTGCCGGGCAGCAATTTCTGCGCGGGCAGGTGAGCCTGGGCATGAATCCGCAGGGCCTGATCGACAAACTCCAAGCCCTGGCCACCGAGCAACTTGGCCTGGCGATGAGCGCTCTGCAGGCCAAGTCGCCCGCCGACGCTCAGGCCTACGCCGCCTGGGTGGCGGGTATTGCGAAAAAAGTCTCTGAGGCTGCAACCGAAGGCGGATTCCTTGGGTTTGGCGGTGAGCGGGTGAGCGCGGCTGAAACTGCAATGATCGACAAGCTCACAGCGGCCATGAAGACCGCCTGAGCCCCACCCATCACGCGGATTACGGCACTCCTGCACACCCCTGCGGCGGCATCACACGGGGCGGCAGGGTGCACAATGGCAGTCTTTGGCCTACTGCCGAGCGCACCCACCCCCCGATGATCCGCCCGTCCAGCCCTGTACGCACTGACTCCATGCAACGCATTGCTCGCCGGCTCTTGAGCGTCGGTGTGACGGCCGCGGTGCTGGGAGCTCCCCTGGCACTGCGCGCTGCAGAGTCCTACACCGCTGCTGTGCCCATGCTGATGGCGCAAGCAACGCAAAGCCCCGTGACCCCCGGCACCCCCGCTGCCAGGCCCACGGTGCCAACGACACCCACCCCCACTGCACCCCCTGCCCCAGCCACGCTTTCGGCTCCAAGCGCAGCTCCAATGGCGCAGCCCGCAGTTGCCGGCCCGATCTCGCCCAACACCATCGCACAGGTGCTCGCAGGCGTCACACCCGCAGCGGGTCATCCGGTGGTCGACCGGCTGGTGGCCACGCCGGAATGGAAGGAGCACCGTGAGTGGGCTCAGTCGCGCTGGCTTGAGGTGAACCGGCGCCTGGATGCCATGCGCACCTGGCGCGATGTGGAATTGCGCATTCCCGATGGCGCTCAGCGCACCCTGCTCTATCCGTTCTCCGGGCCGGATTTTCTGAATGCCGATGCGCTCTTCCCGACCCACCCCAAGCTGGTCTTTTTCAGCCTTGAGCGCGCCGGGACGCTGCCGGACATTGCCAGGCTCGACAACGCCCAGTTCGCACGCATGCTGGGCGACGTGCGTCACGCGCTGTCGGATATCTTCGAGCGCAACTACTTCATCACGTCGTACATGACCACGCAGCTCACCAAGCCCCAGATCCGGGGCACGGTGCCGATCATTGCACTGATGATGGCGCTCACGGGTCAGCGTATTGTGTCTATCGAGCCGATCGATCCCTTCCCTGCCCTGACAGCGCAGTACAACGCACCGCCACCGCCGCGCACCGATGCAAAAGCCCGTGAAGCCACGGCGGCAGGCGATGCATCCGGCACGACGGATGCGCCCGCGGCAACCCCTGCCGTCAAGGCGGAAGCCCCAGCCAGGGCAGTCGGGCGCCCGCGAATGCCGCTCAGTGCAGCGCGTATCGTTTTTTCCAAGCCGGGCGGCCCCAATCGCACGCTCGACTACTATGGGCTGGATGCCACCGACAAGGAACTGCGCTGGTATCCGCAGTTCCTCGAGATGGCTCTGGGCGGCGGCCAGCCTTCCACCGCACTCATCAAATCGGCCTCGTATTTGCTGCATGACCACCAGTTCGCTGGCACGCGCTCAGCCATTCTGAAGGCGGCGGACATCATCGTGCAGGACGACACCGGCGTGCCACTGCGATTGTTGAAGTCAGCGGGCTATACCGTGGATCTGTACGGCATGTACATGATTCCAATCAAGCCGATGACCTATGCCACCCAGCCCGACCTTGAGGTGGCCTATCGCGACGCTGGCAGCAAGGTCAAGCCGATCGACTTTCCGTTCGGCTACCACGGCAAGAGCGGAAAATCAGGTCTGATTCTGGCCCGACGCAAATCCTGAGCGCCCGCATGCGCCTGCCCCTCATACCGATGCCGGATGCATGGATTGTCCGGTGACGCTGGGGGATGAGCATCCAGCCCGGTCGACCCGGGCCCCGCGACGGGTCTTTCTGCTGGGGGCAGCGGGTGCCGGGGCGCTCATGACAACGCCCGCCTCGGGTCGCCCGCCCTCGGTTTCCGGTGATACGCGAAAAGCGAACCCCCAACCCGTGAAGTCGCCGGCCGCCCCCACCCGCCGAAGCTTTCGGACGACCGATGGTGTCAGGCTCTCGTGGCTTGCAGGCGGTGTCAGCTCCAAGCTCGACCCGCTGCTGTTTCTGCCAGGCTGGTGCATGCCTGCGGACATCTTCATGCCGCAGCTCAAAGCCTTCTCTCCAAGTCGTACCGTCTGGGCGCTCGATCCGCGCGGACAGGGCGAGTCCGAGATCGCCGAGCAGGGTTACGATGCCGATCGCCGCGCTCGCGATCTCTTCGAGTTTCTGGGTCAGCTGCGCCGGGCGCCGATCGTGGTGGCCTGGTCGCTCGCGGGTATCGAGATGCTGCATGGCCTGAAGCGATTTGGCGACACGCGGCTCAAGGCGCTGGTGCTGGTCGACAGTTCCTTGGGCGAAGGCCCTGCGGGCAACGGAGAAGGTGTCGCAGCGTTTCGTGCCGCACTGAGCAACGATCGCACTGCAACGCTTGAAGGCTTTGCGCAGGCGATCTTTCGCGCGCCCCAGCCACCTGAGCAGATCGCGCACCTGGTGGACGCGATGGCACGCGTGCCCCTTGAAGCCAGCCAGTCGATGCTGGATTACCGTCTGCCGCGCGAACAGCTGCGTCAGACCGCGCGGCGCTTCGGCAAACCGCTAATGGTGACCTGCATTCCCCAATATCGCGAACAAGCGAGGCTGCACAGCGAGGCCCGACCGCAGACGCGCGTGGAGCTGTTCGAAGAGGCCGGTCATGCCTTGTTTGCCGACGAACCCGAGCGCTTCAACCGGGTGCTCGACAGCTTCTCGCGTTCGCTTTCGACGCCCTCAACAGGCCATCGAAAACGCTAAGGTTTCCGACCGAGTTTTCTGACCGGGTTTTCCGACTCAGTGACCCCACTCAGTGACCCCACTCAGTGACCCCACTCAGTGCCCCCACTCAGTGGCCCTGCTACTCGCTCGCTTCGATCATCACCTCGTTGCGCCGCATGAAGGGCAGCGTCCAGGGCGGGTCATAGCGGGCGAGCTGGGCCGGGCCCGTTGGTTTGAGGCCCTGAGCGCGCATCCACTGCAGCAGAACAGCGGCCTCGCGCTGGACCTTCTGCGTGCCGGCAAAGCCGGAAAAACGCAGGACCGCGACCTGCTTGCCCGGCACTTCCCGCAGACTGACGCTCGGATCGTTGGGTCGCGGCAACGTGGCCATTGTGTAGGCCGCAGGCATCACAAAGTGCACCCGCCAGCGCCCCGATTCGCTCATTGCCCCAGCCTCGACACCCTGAGGTGCTGTGGTGACTGGCGCAGTCATTGCAATTTTTTCTGACGATGCCGATGCTGGTGACACCGTCACGGGCGCAGTCATGTCGATCTTTTCGCCCGCGGCCGCTGCACTGGCACGCACTGCAGTGTTCGCGCCAAAGATGTACGCGGCGATGCGCCGAAAGCCAACGCTTGACGCCGCATCCAGCTCGCCGTCAACCAGGGTTTCAGCGACAATGAAGGGCCGGTACTGGCGCAGCTCAATCGCCCCGTCTGTGCGCGCCACACTGTAGGCGGGCTCTTCAATCGCCACAGCGGCTGGGCTCACGAAGAGCCCCGGCGCAAGGGCACACAACCAGGCCAGCAGGCGTATCCATCGGTTCAGGGGCATCACGGTGATTGAAGGTTCAAAGCGCGCAGTGTAGGCGCATCAGGCCCGATCCGATTGAGTGACCGCAGGCCATGCCGGTGCATGTGAACCGGGTGGCATCGAGGGGCGCGCCCAGGTCGCGGGGGCATCGTCAAAGCGCACCGGGTGCGGCAGGGCCCGCAGTGCACCGAAACCACTTGCATACGGCACCGCCAGCATCGACAGGTCCGGCCGCCGGGGCTCGAAGCCCTGCTCGACCCGACCCAGCCCGCGCAGCCACCGACCTGTGGCGGCCAGGCTCACGCGCACAAGCCAGCTGCCACCCTCATGCGACTGGCGCCAGCGAGCCGCGAGTGCACCAAAGGCCATCAGATAGCCCGAGGCGTAATCGAGGATCTGCATGGGCAGCGCCTGCGGCTGCGCGCTGCCCGCAGCCTGGGCTTCGGCCAGATTGAAACCCGTGGCGGTCTGCACCAGCGAATCAAAACCTCTGCGCTGTGACCATGGGCCCGTGTGGCCATAGGCGCTCAATGACACGTATACGATCCCCGGTGCCAGCCGTGCGACCTCCTGCGGCCCGAATCCCAGCGCCTCCAAGCCACCGGGCCGATAACCCTGCATGAAGATTCGGGCCTCACGCAGCAGCGCATGCAGCTTCTGCACGCCGTCGTTGGTGCGCAGATCGATCTGCGCCGACAATTTGCCCCGACTGGTATCGGCAATGGCCGCAATATTCGGCAGGTGCGGTGCGTTGAGCAGCATCACGTCGGCGCCGTACGCGGCGAGGGTGCGCCCTGCCACCGGCCCGGCCAGAATGCGGGTGAATTCGATGACCCGTTCACCCGCCAGACAAGCCGTCCCGGCATTGGCCGGCGACAACGCGATCGGTGGCGCATCGCCGATGCGCTCGATCAGCACCGGCGGCATGCCCGCCAGGGCCTGACCCTGCGGATGGGCATCCCATTGCGCAAAGCTGCGCAGCGCAGCCACCACCAGACCGGCCTGCGAAGCCGCCTCTTCAAAGGCCACCGCATCCCAGCCCAGGAGGGCCTGAGCAACCTGCTCGCGACGGGTATCCGGGCCTTGCGGCAACTCCAGCAGCCGCAGCACCCCATCGCGATGGTGCGCAAAGTTCGTATGCAGACGCACCCAGCCCCCGTTTGCGCAGGGGTACAGGCCTGCAATCGGGTCCCAGGCCTGGGGCGTTGTGCCGTTCAGGGAAAACCAGCCGCAGCTCTCGAGTGCGGCTTCGCGCATAGGCACCGTGACCCGCGCGATACGCCCCGTACGCTTGCTGCCTGCCTGCGCCGCCGCCAAGGCTGCGGCCGCAAGGCTCACCTGTGCTGCCGTGCCAACCTTGAACGAAGACGGCAACACCGGTTCGGTGCCGGGCAAGACCAGATGCCCGAGGGTTTCCTCGGGCAAGCCTGCGTCACGCCACAGCGCCGACAGATGATCCGCCGATGACATCAGCGGCCAGACTCAGACTGGATCCCAGTCAAAGACATCGCCCGAACGCTCGAGCGGATAGAAGTGATGCTTGAGCGTGGGGATGGCATGCGAGGCGATGGTCTCGGGCGTCCAGCCTTCGGAGCGATGCACCGAGCGGATCGGACGGCTCTGACCCATGAGGAAGATTTCATTGGCCCGCACACCAAAGATCTGACCGCTGACTTTGCTCTCGTCGCTGCACAAGTAGGCCGCGATCGGCGCAATCTTCGACGTTTCCATCGTCTTGATGCGCGACAGGCGTTCCTGCTGCTCGGGGGTGTCCGACGGAATGGTGCCGATCAGGCGGCTCCAGGCAAAGGGCGAGATGCAGTTGGAGCGCACGTTGTAGCGGGCCATATCCAGGGCGATGGACTTGGACAAGCCCACGATGCCCAGCTTGGCCGCGGCATAGTTGGCCTGACCGAAATTGCCGATCAGGCCCGAGGTGGAGGTCATGTGCACAAAGGCACCGCGCTCTTCGCTCTTGAAGATCGACGCCACCGCCTTGGCCATGTAGAACGAGCCGTTCAGGTGCACATTGATGACGGCGTGCCACTCGTCGATCGACATGTTGTGGAAGATGCGATCGCGCAGGATGCCCGCATTATTCACCACGGCGTGCACCGTGCCGAAGGCGTCGACCGCAGTCTTGACGATCCGGTTGGCCGATTCCCACTCAGCCACGCTGTCGGTGTTGGCCACGGCGGTGCCGCCTGCCTTGCGGATTTCTTCAACGACCTGTGCTGCGGGGCCATCGTCGTGGCCCAGGCCATCGGCGCCCACACCCGGATCATTGACCACGACCTTGGCGCCCTGGCCGGCCATGCACAGCGCGAAATCGCGCCCGATGCCCCGGCCTGCGCCGGTGACGATGATGACTTTGTCTTTCAGCATTGCCATGGAAGTCTCCTCCTCTCCTGATTGTCTGCGAGCCGGCTGCAAGCCTGTTTCGAGCCGGTGTTCAAGCCCATTCTAGCCGACGAAGGCCATTCTTCCTGCAGAATATCGCATGCGCTCGCACGCCGATTTCAGGCCCGTATCGGGCAACTCAGTATAGTCATGGCACTCAGGCGGCGCGCCAGACCGCGTCGCCTCCAATGACCCGCATACCGGAGACGCCATGACCACCACGGCCGCTCACCTCTATGGTCCGGAGCACACCGCGCTCCAGGACTCACTGCGTAAATTCATCGACGCTGAAATTAATCCGCATGTCGACGAATGGGAGCGCGCCCAAATCTTTCCAGCCCACGAACTCTTCGCCAAGATGGGCAAGCTGGGCTTTCTGGGCGTCAACAAACCCGTGGAAAACGGCGGCCTGGGGCTCGATTACTCCTACGCGGCCGCCTTCGCCGAAACACTGTCACACATTAGCTGTGGCGCGGTGCCCATGGCTATCGGCGTGCAGACCGACATGGCCACGCCGGCCCTGGCCAAGCACGGCTCAGATGAAGTGAAACGCGAATTTCTGGAGCCTTCGATCCGCGGTGAGTACGTGGCCTGTCTGGGCGTGTCCGAGGTGGGCGCCGGCTCGGACGTCGCCTCGATACGCACCACGGCACGCAAGGACGGAGCCGACTATGTGATCGACGGCGGCAAGATGTGGACCACCAATGGCACGCAGTCCGACTGGATCTGTCTGCTGGCCAATACATCGGAAGGCGGGGGACATCGCAACAAGACACTGATCTGCGTCCCGATGAACACGCCTGGCGTGTCGGTCGCGAAAAAGCTCAAGAAAGCCGGGATGAATGCCTCGGATACTGCGCAACTGCACTTTGACGGCGTGCGTGTGCCGCAGCGCTGGCGCATCGGCGAAGAGGGCATGGGCTTCATGTACCAGATGCAGCAGTTTCAGGAAGAGCGCCTGTGGGCGGGTGCAGGCTGGCAGACCAGCGCGCAGGTGATTCGCGAAACGATCGATTATCTGCGCGAGCGCCAGGCCTTCGGCAAGCCGCTTCTGGACAATCAGTACATCCACTACAAGCTCGCTGAATTGCAGACCGAAGTCGAAGCGGTGGGCGCACTGTTTCACAAGGCTGTGGCGCTCTATGTGGGCGGCGAAGACGTCACCCAGCTCGCCTCCATGGTCAAGCTCAAGGGGGCACGCGTGGCGCGCGAAGTGGCCGACTGGTGCGTGCAGTTCTGGGGCGGCATGGGCTACATCGAAGAGACACGGGTCAACCGCTTCTGGCGCGATACCCGATTGGGCTCGATCGGCGGCGGCGCCGACGAAGTCATGATGGGCATCATCGCCAAGGGCATGGGCATCCTGCCGCGGCAGCGCTGAAACGTTCGCACCCTCCCCTCACCTCATTCCGATCACACAAGGCACACACCATGACGACCGCAGCCGTTCTCACCGACACCCAGGATGGCGTGATGCGGATCACGCTGAATCGGCCCGAGCGGCTCAACGCCATGAATGCCGATCTTCTGGAGCAACTGGGTCAGGCACTGGCCGATGCGAAGAAAGATGATGCGATACGAGCAGTGCTGTTGACCGGGGCCGGCCGCGGCTTTTGCGCCGGTGCGGATTTATCGACCAATTCAATGCGCACCGGTGCCGATGTGGAAGAGATGATGCGCCGGCGTTATCACCCGATCATTCTGGCCATGCGGCAGTTTCCCAAGCCGATCGTGGGCGCCATCAATGGCACGGCCGCTGGCGGTGGGATGAGTCTGGCGCTGGCCTGCGACATCGTGCTGGCGGGGGAATCCGCGAGCTTTCTGCAGGCCTTCGGTCGCATCGGGCTCGTCCCCGATTGCGGCAGCACCTGGTTCCTGCCGCGCATCGTGGGCGACGTGCGGGCCCGCGCGCTTGTTTTGCTGGCCGAACAGATTTCAGCACGCGAGGCGCTGGAGTACGGTCTGGTGTGGAAGGTGCTGCCGGATGCGGAACTGATGGGCGAGGCCACACGCATCGCCACAAAAATGGCGACGCAACCCACCCGCGCCATCGATCTGGCCAAACAGGCACTGGCGGTCAGCTCGGCCAACGGCCTGGGCAGCCAACTCGAACTCGAGGCGCTGCTGCAGCGTCAGGCGGTGCGCACCCATGATCACCGCGAAGGTGTGAACGCCTTTCTTGAAAAGCGGCCCGCCCGATTCACAGGCCAATAGATTCACACAGCTCAATCAATGCCCGGGCCGATCGATTCACTGGCCCCTCAATTAACGGGCCCATCGCCTCCCAGCAGATCACCCCTCGCCGCCTACTCAGGCACCGACCCACTGAATACCGACCCGCCCCAATCGCCTGCACCCACAGTGCCCACCGCCCCGCAAGCTGCGTCGGCACGTGCGCAGGCCGATCCGGCGATGCGCCCGCTTCTGGCGCTCTCAGCGTTCACCTTCACCTCGGTAATCGGGGTGCGGGTCACGACCGCGCTCGCTGCACTGCACGCCGGCCTGTCCCCCGCCCTGATCGGCCCGATGATTGCGCTCTTTGCGCTGATGCCGATGCTCTTCGGCGTGAAGTTGGGCCGATTGATTGATCGCATTGGAGTGCGAAAACCGCTGACTGCTGGCGCCCTGCTCGCCGCGCTTGGGGCCGCGGCCTGTGCCGCCTGGCCTCACCCGCTCGTGCTCGCCAGCATGGCGGTGCTCATCGGGCTGTCCCATCTGGCATTCTCACTGGGCACGCAACATGCCGCAGGCGAACTTGGCGGTCCATCACGGCGGGCAGCCAATTTCAATCTGCTGACCATGGCGTTTTCGTTCTCGGGCCTGATGGGGCCACCGCTGGCCGGCTTTGTGATCGATCATTTCGGTCACCGCGCGGCATTTGCCACCATGTCTGCACTGGCGCTTGCGGTCATGATCGGCTGCCATCTGTTTCCCTTCGAGCGGCATCTGCCCGTGCACCGGCCTGAGCTGCACAAGAACGCTTCGTCCCAGCCGGCACAAGCACCCGGTCGGGGCTGGCGTGCCTCGTTGGAGTTGCTAGGTGATCTGCGCTTTCGTCAGTTGCTGTTTGCGCTGCTGGTGGTGTCAGCCGCGTGGGAGGCCTTTCAGTTCCTGATTCCACTGCATGCACACGCCATCGGGCTGAGCGCGTCCTCAGTGGGGCTGGGCATCGCATCGTTTTCTGCCGGCTCACTCAGTATCCGGCTGTTGATGTCTCGACTGATGCCGCTGTTGACCTC
>DGIT01000031.1:37288-47116 GCA_002386465.1 Burkholderiales bacterium UBA4615
AGCACGCTGCCGGTGCTGATGGCCATGTCATTTCTCCTGGGCATCGGTCCGGGGATCGGCCTTCCGCTCACCATGGCTGCCCTGCACACCGCCTCACCTGCGGGCCGCGTGGGCGAGGCCGCCGGGCTGCGCATCATGCTGCAAAGCTTTCAGCAGATCATGCTGCCGGTCATCGTGGGGGTGCTGACCGCACTGCTCGGCGTCAAGCCGCTCTTCTGGCTCTATGCGGTCGTGGCCCTGGTCGTGGTGCTCTCCATTCGGCGCGCACTTGCGGACTCGGATGCCCGCCGCGCTAAGTCTGCACCATGACCCGTCGCGGCTCGAGTCTGCATGCAGCCGATCCGGCCATGGTCGGTCTGATGGCCCTGGCCGCGCTGAACTACACCTCGAGTATCGGCTGTCGCATCACGGTGGCGCTGGCCGGTCTGCATGCCGGCCTGTCCCCAGCGCTGATCGGCCCGATGGTGGCCGGTTTTGCGCTGATACCGATGTTTTTCGGCGTGAGAGCGGGTCGGCTTGTAGACCGCATCGGCCCCCAGCGTCCGATGGTCGCGGGCACCGCCCTGATTGTCCTGGGCGCTGCAGCCTGTGCCCTGGCGCCCCACCCCATCGTACTGATGGCCAGTGCAGTGGTCATTGGCGTGGGCAATATGGGGTTTCACCTCTCGATGCAGCAGGCTGCCGGCGAGATTGGCGGTGGCGCACGGCGCACCGGCAACTTCAACCTGCTGACCATGAGCTTCTCGATCTCGGGCATCCTCGGGCCGCCGCTGGCCGGCTTCATCATCGATCACTTCGGGCATCGCGCAGCCTTCGCAGCCATGGCGCTCATCGCGTTCGGCATCATGATCGGCTGCAGGATGTTTCCGTTTGCCAGACACCTGCCGCGGGCCGCCTTATCAGCGCCACAGGCCGCAGTGCAACAGGCCGCATCCGACGCAAGCGCTCAGCCCTCACCCGCTGGGCGTGCGCCAGCCGGCGCATCTGCGATGGGGTCGTCACCCACCCCAATGGCCACGCAATCGGCCTGGGCGTCCGGCATGGAGCTGCTCGGAGAAAAGCCGCTGCGACGCTTTCTGATCGCCTCGCTCACCATCTCGGCGGGCTGGGACGCCTTTCAGTTCCTGATTCCGCTGCATGCCCACGCCATCGGTCTGAGCGCATCGGCAGTCGGTTTATCGATCGCATCTTTTTCCGCGGGTTCACTCACGGTGCGGCTCTTCATGTCCTTTTTGCTGGCACGGCTGAGCACCGCCCAATGGGTGATGGTGGCGATGGGCACGTGCGCAGCCGCCTATGCACTGCTGCCGTTTTCCGGTGCGTTGCCGGTCCTGATGGCGATTGCCTTCGTGCTGGGCACCGGGCCTGGCATTGGCCAGCCGCTGCTCATGGCGGCGATGCACGGCGCAGCCCCAGCAGGCCGGGGCGGCGAGACCGCCGGCCTGCGCATGACGCTGCAAAGCACGCAGCAGATCGTGCTGCCAGTGCTTCTGGGTCTGCTCGGATCGGTGCTGGGCGTGAGCCCGCTGTTCTGGCTCTACAGCGTCCTGGTGGCCGCCGTGATGCTGTCGATGCGTGGCAAGCTCGGCGCATGAAACCTTACGGCATCAGTTCGACCGTGCCACTCACGGTCACGCTCACTTCCGATTCACCGGCTTCCTCGGGAATCGGCGCTGCGGCAGGTGCTGCCATGGCTACGTCCGAACTGCGCGCCATCATGAGCGGGCGCGGTCCTGGCACGGCACCCGGCTGCAGGGCAAGCGCACGCATCTCGTAGTTGCGATACCCGAAGGCCACCGCCGCCTGCTGGGCCTTGGCCCGAAATGCCTGCGCGGCCTCGGTCACCAGTTGTTGCTCCTGCGCCCGGCGCTTGGCCGTGGACAGTCGAAACTGCACGCTGGACACCTGTAAACGCTCCGCCAGGCGTCCGCCGAGCTGCCCAAGGGTCAACACGCGCTGCGACTCGAGCACCACCTCACCGCGCACTTTCCATCCCTGCTGCTTGCCATCGCGGATGTAGTTCGGCTGGGTCGAGACATTACCCAGACGCGCCTTCACACCCTCGACCTTCTTCGCCTCGGCAATCGCCGCGTTCAATTGCGACAGCACCGCTTCATTGAGCGGGCCCACCTGAGGGCCGTCGCGTTCGGCCGCCATCACGATCACCATCTCGTCATTGGACACGCTGGCGCGCGCCTGTTCATTGAGTTCGAGCGTTGGGCCGGCCAACGCTGGCATGGTCACACACAGCGTGGCGACGAGCAGCAGGGGGCGAAGGAAGGGCGGCATGAAGTGGTCCTGTGAGAGGAGCAGGCTGAAGGGGACAGCGAACGACGCGAGGCCTAGGTACGGCCTGACAGATCGGCCCAGGCGGGCACATCCGGCACGGCAGACCCGCTGACGCGCTGCGCTGTGATGATGGCACGCAAGACCGCCATCGCCGTAACCTGCGCTGCGGCAGCCGCAAGTGTGACCACACCAAGCCCTTCAGGCCGGATGCCGCTGGCACCGGTGGCCAGCCCGAATATCGTGTCGCCATCAAACGCGGTGTGCACCGGGCTGATGGTGCGCGCCAGACCATCGTGTGCGCTGGTGGCCAGCCGCGTGCAGCCGACCTTGTCGAGCACCGCGTCGGTGGCCACGCAGCCGATGGTGGTCGCTGCGCCGCTGACCGGACCGGGCGCGCCTTCGCCGCGCAGCAGGCTTGCCGTGGTGTCACGCAAGCGGGATCCCTCTGACCCTCTGGCGCCCGCCACAACCGCGCCGGTGCCTGGATCGATCACGTCACCCACCGCATTGACCGCGACCAGCGCCGCCACCGTGACCCCGCCCACACGCATGGAGGCCGTACCGACTCCGCCCTTCATGGCATGCGCCATGCCAAAGAGCTTGCCCACGGTGGCGCCTGCTCCGGCGCCCACCGATCCTTCAGCAGGCCGATCTTCGCAAGCCGCTGCGCAGGCCCGGTGGCCGCTGGCTGCATCGGGCCAGATCCGGTGATCGCCCATCCACAGATCGAACAAGATGGCCGATGGGACGATTGGCACCCGAGCGGGCCCCGCCGGCCAGCCCACGCCGCGCGCAGCCAGCCAATCAACGACGCCGTTTGCGGCAGCCAGCCCGAATGCGCTGCCACCGGAGAGCACCAGCGCATGAACGCGATCGACGCTATTGATTGGATGCAGCAAATCGGTTTCGCGCGTGCCGGGTGCAGCCCCGCGCACATCCACACCAGCCACCGCGCCGCCCTCGGTAAGGATGACCGTGCAGCCCGTGGGCCGGGACGCGAGCGTGTCATGACCGACCTTCAGACCGGCCACGTCCGTGAGCCCGCCCGGGCGGTCTGCATTCAGGCAGGCGCGCAAAGAAAGATCCATACCCCGACTGTACCGGCAAGCTACACTGCGCGCCCATGCATAGCTCCTTGGTCCTGCATCCGGACGACCAGCGCGAAGCCGCCGAGCGCTTTGCCGCTGCGCTCGAACTGCCCTGCCGCGCAATCAGTACCCGGCGCTTTCCCGACGGCGAAACGCTGCTGCGCTTGCCGCTTCCGCTGCCTGAGCGGGTCATCATCTTCTGCACCCTGGACCAACCCGACGTGCGTCTGGTGGAGTTGCTGCTGACGGCCCGCACGGCGCGTGCCGAGGGTGCAAGGCATCTGACACTGGTGGCACCCTACCTGTGCTACATGCGCCAGGACATGGCGTTTCACCCCGGCGAGGCGGTCAGTCAGCGCATCATCGGCGGATTTCTGGCCGAGCTCTTCGATGCGGTGGTCACGGTCGATCCGCATCTGCACCGGATCGATCGGCTGCAGCAGGCCATCCCGATCGATCAGGCCATCACCCTGCATGCCACAGAGCCGATCGGACTGTTCATTTCCGAGGCGGTGCCCCAGGCGGTGCTGATCGGCCCCGATGAAGAGTCTGAACAGTGGGTCGCGGCCATCGCGCAAGCGTGTGCACTGCCTCATGCCGTGTTCGTGAAGCGCCGGCACGGCGATCGCGATGTGGATGTGATCGCCGAGGGTGGTCCTTCGCTGATGGGCCGGCATGTGGTGCTGGTCGATGACATTGCCAGCAGCGGGCGCACGCTCGCGCAAGCTGCGCGGGTCTGTCTGGGCCTGGGTGCCGCTGCGGTCGATGCAGTGGTCACGCATGCGCTGTGCAGTACGCAGGACCATGCGAGCCTGCTGGCCGCCGGTGTCGGTCAGCTCTGGAGCACAGACGCGCTTGCGCACGCAAGCAACCGCATTGCCCTGGCGAGCCTGCTGGCTCAGGGCTGTCGCACACACGGTCTGGCCTGATCGGTGCGCGAACCCGCTGGCTTCGCTTTGCTGCTCTGGCGCATGGCCCTGGTGCTGTGCGCAACGCTCTGGCTGACCCCGAGTCATGGGCAAATGCGCCTTGGCGAAATCACCATGGTGCGCGATGTGTCGGGGCAGATGACGCTCGAAGACGTGAAGCGTGCGAGCCCTCAGCCGTACACGCCTCCCTACCTGCGGTTCTTCGACAGCTCCATTGTGTGGTTGCGTCTGCCGCTCGAGCCAGAGCCATCGGCTGATGCGGGGTTGCTGAGCCCAACTGCCCTCTCGGGGCAATCCGCCGCCCAGTCCCTGCGCGTGTTGGCAGCCTCCGCGACACAGGCGCACCTCTACGATGCATTGCAGGGAGAGCAAGGCAGCAGCGCACCGCTGAGCATCGACCTCAAGCCGCACACGATGCACCAGACCTTCTCGGTGCCGATCGAAACAAGCGCCGCAGCCCGAGTCGTGTGGTTGCGCGTGCAGCCGGACGGGCCTCTGCTGTTGTCGGTTGGCCTGTTTTCAGCTGCGCAACGCGGTGTCATTGAATCGACAGGCCTGGTCTTTCATGGGCTGGTCAGTGGACTGTTCGGCGCCTTTTTCCTGCTGTCTGTGGCAGCGCTGATGCTCGAGCGATCTGCCTTGATGACAGCGTGGGCGGCCAAACAATCGGCCAATCTGGCCGTAGCACTGCTCAATGTGCAATGGGTGGTCGATGGTCAGTTTGCCCAAACCTATCTGTTGACCCCGACACCGATGTTGGAGCTTTTACGCTATCTCAACCCGGTCCTCAGCCTCTCGTTTTTCTACGTGCTGCTTCTTCAGTTTTCAGGCCCGCGCTGGACCGTTCGCCTGCATCAGGTGTTTTTCATCTCGATGGTGCCTAGTCTGGCTGCATTCCTGCTGGGCAATGCCCCGCTCGCAAGGTCGATTGTGATCACCCATTACGGACTGGGGTTTTTCGTCATGACGCTCACCGCTGCCGCCTGCGCTGTGAAGGTGCAAACGATGGATCGTCCCGGTGCAGCGCCCCGCCAGCTCATCCTTGCCCTCGGCGTCGGGCTTGTGTTTGGTCTTTCCTGGGTGAGTTGCTTTCCAATCGGGTTTTACAATTTTCTGTCGATCGGCCCTCCCCTGTTTGTGCTGTTGAGTGCATTCACATCCACTGCCTTTGTGCTCATGCTGGTCTGGAGACAGCGCAATCAGACGGTTCAAAGACAGGCGGCGGCCGAATTGCAGTCCGGTCTGGCCGAAAAAGCCCTGCAACTTGAACGCAAGGAACGGGAGCGTCAACAGGAATTCATGGTCATGCTGACCCATGAATTGAAAGCCCCTCTGTCCACGCTTGGCATGGTGCTGCAGTCCTCGGGGGGCAATCCGACGATGCGCCCTCATGCCGATCAGGCCTTGGGGACGATGCGCCGGGTGATTGATCACTGTGCCAAGGCCATCCGACTCGAAGATGCCGACCCATCAAGTGTCAGGCAACCGTGTTCGCTCGCGGTGCAGCTGCAACTGCGCATCGATGCGCTGACTGAGCAAGAGCGCAGCCGCATTCAAATCGAGCCGGTGCTGGCGATGCCTGACCTTCCTGCGGACCTGGACGCGCTCACCGTGGTGCTGTCCAACTTGCTGGATAACGCGCTGAAGTATTCCCCGAAAGGTTCGCCGATCCGTGCGGTGTTCAGCAGCCACCACGATGGCGAGACGCGCTTCCAGACCCTAAGTGTTGCGAACCAGCCCCTGCCCGGGCCCTTGCCGCAGCCTGATCTGCTGTTCAGCAAGTACTACCGCGGTGAAGGTCCCTCCAGAGTGGGCGGCTCGGGGCTGGGTCTGTATCTCTCGCGAGCGCTGGCGAGTCGTATGCACGGCGATCTGGTCTGCAGCCTCGCTGCGAATGAAGTGCGCTTCACGCTGTCGCTGCCGCAGTAATGCGAGGCTCCTGCGCGTGCTCAATCGCTCGAGTTGCGCAGGCCAGTGACCTTGCTTGCCGATGCACTCATGATTCGCACCCACTGTAGCAATCGGTAACTCTTTGGAGCGAGAGTCCGCGTACAGTCATCACTATTTCAAAAGTGCTCTCAGTCATGCCGTCCAACCTGTGCATCACCGTCGTTGAAGACAATGAAAGCCTCTGTGCGGTCACCGTTGAGCTGCTGGCGCAGCAGGGTCACCGGGTCAAGGGCGTGCATAGTGCCGAGGCACTCAGCGACGAAGCCTCCGACGGCATGCTCGACGTTTTGCTGGTCGACCTGAATCTGCCCGGCGAAGACGGCATCAGTCTGATCGGGCGGTACCGGCAGATTTACCCAGGCCTCAAAGTGGTGGTGGTGAGCTCTCGCGACGGTTTGCAGGATCGGCTGGCCTGTTACCAGGCGGGTGCCGATACTTTTCTGGCCAAGCCGACGCATCCGGATGAGCTGCTCGCAGTGATCGGCACGCTGACACGCAGCCGTGAGACAGACCGCGCAGCGGCAGCCAGCGAAGGTGCTGGCATGTCCTCTCCTTTGCGACTCGACATGCAGCGTCTGGTGCTGGAAGGGCCCGCCGCCACGGTCGATATCGGCGCTGCAGCTGCCAAAATTCTTGCCGCACTCGCTGTCGCACCCGGCCAGCGGCTGGCTCAGTGGCAAATCGTCGAAGCGCTGGGCCAGCAGTCAGGGCAGTACACACCGGCCGCCTTAGGCGTCCGGATGGTCCGCCTGCGCCAGTTGATCAAGGAGACTGGGTACGACGGCGCTTCGATCCGCTCGGTGCGATCAGAGGGCTACCAGTTGTGCATGCCGGTGGTGATCGTCTGAGTCCATCGCCGTCGGTTTGAACCTATTGATGTGAATCCCTGAACCAGCCGCCAGGGACTGTGTGATCAGGACGGTACACTGCCCTGCGTGAGTGACCGTGCAGGGTGTGTTCAGAACATGTCGGACGCAAGCCGTGCTGTGCGGCGCATTGCGCATCTCGATATGGACGCGTTCTACGCGTCGGTCGAACTGCTGCGACGCCCGGACTTGCGTGGCCAACCGGTGGCCATTGGCGGGCGCGGCGACCCGACCCGCCGCGGGGTGGTCACCACTGCCACCTATGAAGCACGCGCCTTCGGCATCCATTCCGGCATGGCTTTGTCGGTGGCGGCGCGCCTGTGTCCGCAGTGCGTGTTTCTGCCGGTCGATTTCGATCGCTACCGCGAAGTGTCCCGGCAGTTCAAGCAGGCCCTGACCCAGGTCACCACAGCGATCGAGGATCGCGGCATCGACGAGGTCTATCTTGATCTTACCGAGGTTCCCGGCGAGGACCGCGACCTGGCGCTGCGGCTCCAGACTGCGGTGTTCGAGGCCACCGGCCTGACCTGCTCGATCGGCATCGGCCCCAACAAACTGGTCGCGAAAATTGCCTCGGATCTGGACAAGCCGCGTGGCATCAGCCTGGTCGGTGCGGAACAGATTGCGCAGCGCTTGTGGCCATTGGCTGCCCGCAAGATTCCTGGTATCGGTCCCAAGGCCGATGCGCGCTTGAAGGCGCTTGGCATCGAGACGATCGGCCAATTGGCCGCGTCCGATCCAGGATGGCTTGTGCAGCAGTTCACCGAGCGCTATGGCCGCTGGCTGCATCGGGCGGCCCACGGTCTGGATGATCGGCCGCTGGATCTGGACCCTGAACCGCGCTCGCGCAGCCGCGAGACCACGTTCCAACAGGACCTGCACCCGGTGCGGGACTGGCAGCAACTGGCGCAGGTGTTGGCCGCCCTGTCGAAACAGGTGAGCGAAGACCTGCGTAAACGTGGCTATCGGGGCCGCACCGTGGGCATCAAGCTGCGCTTTGCAGACTTTCGCACCGTGACGCGAGACCGCACCGTGGAGACGCCGCTGGACGACGCCACCGGGATCCGCAAGCTGGCCTTCGAGTGCCTCACACGTGTTGAGCTCAAGCGCCCGATCAGGCTGGTTGGCGTGCGGGTGGGCGAACTGTCGCCAGCCAACCAGGCCACGGCTCCGTCCAGCGTGGTGCCACAAGACGATCGCGCCGCGAGTCAGTCCCAGCTTGCGGACCGCCGACCGGTACGCAACGCACGGATCCCCGCTGCAGGGGGCTCACTGCCGCTCTTCGATCTGATGGACGAGGCGCCGGATCTACCAGACAACTGACCGACCCACTCTCGAGCCGCCTGGGACCGAGCGAATAAGTCTGAGGGAACGGCGCTGCGCGGGTCGTTGTACAGGGGGAGTCGCCCGGGCGCAGCGGGACCAGGATCGAGCCGTCCTTGCCCTTTTGCGCCAGATCCAGACCGTGGTCGAAGAACTGGCCAAAGAGGGTCATGTAACAGCTGTGGGGCAGCGGTTTGTCAGCGCCCGTGAGCGGCGAGACACGCCCACCCGCCGTGGCACTCGGGTCGTCCAGCACCGCGAGCTTTTGCCGCCCTTCCGTGGTGAGTCCGATCTGCTCCAGGATGGTGCCGCCCTGGGTATTGCGCGGATCGTTCCCCAACAGCCGCAGCTGGTTGAGGATGAAGTCGATGTCGGTGGAGTCGAGCAGGTTCATGGCGGTATCCGTGTGCTGATACCGACAGCTTTTCATCCCTCAGGATCGACCGCTGGTGCTTAATTCCTCCTTTTCGGGCTATTTACAAAGACGTAACAATTACGGAGATCCGCATATTCAGTGGCTTTCCGGGCAGATACAGGGGTGCGTGCGATTCATCACGCGCCCGCTGTGCGTCAGTGCACGGATCACTCAAACTGTCCTTGAAATCCGAGTTCGCCCAGGTCCCAGTACAGACCTGTCATCAACTGCAGGGCTTCGCGCGCCACCGGCGCCAGAAGGTGTTCATTTGGCGCATGTTGGGCGCAAGCGGGGTAGGAATGCGGCACCCAGACGGTCGGGAGGTTCAGTACATCACTGAACGCATCATTGGGCAGCGTGCCACCCAGATTGGGCAAGATGGCCACGGATGTGCCGGTGCTCAACCCGATGGAGCCGGCCGCCCAGCGCACCCAGGGGTGATCCGGGGCCAGCCGGGTGGCCGGCGAGGCACCGGATCGCGCCGGCACGATCTGCACCGCCTCAAAACCCCGCTCATCCAGATGACGTCGCAAGGCCGGCAGGATGTCGTGCGGATCGATGCCCACCACATAACGCAGCTGACAATGGGCATGCGCCTTGGGCGGAATGGCATTGACCGGATGCGCCGGGTTGCCGGTCTCGAAGGCGAGCACCTCGAAACTGCACCAGCCAAACACGCGCTCAGCGGGTGTCAGACCGGGCTCGCCCCACTGCGGCTCAACCGGCGGCCCGTCGTCGCCGCCATCGACTTCCAGTCCGGCCAGGGCCTCACGAACGGCCGGCGTGAGCGACTCCGGACGCCAGGCCTGCACCTGAATCGCCCCGCGCGCATCACTGATACTAGCCAGCGCATGGGCCAGGATCAGGCCAGGGTTGGCGATCAGCCCGCCCCAGTTCCCCGAGTGATGGCCGCCCTCGCGCAAATTGACCACCAGGTCGAAATTGAGCGCGCCGCGCGACCCGAGAAA
>DGIT01000031.1:47197-76549 GCA_002386465.1 Burkholderiales bacterium UBA4615
CACAGCGCATGCAAGCCCGGGGAGCCCACCTCCTCGCCGGTCTCCAGGAGCAGCTTGGCGTTAAAGCCCATCCGGGCGCGGTGGGCCTGCTCCGGATCGAGCCCCTGCTCGCGTGCACGGGCCTGCAGCACCAGCTCGAAAGCCGCCAGATTGATCGTGTGCTGGCCTTTGTTGTCGGCTGTGCCCCGGCCATACCAGCGATCGCCTTGAGCCGTGAGACTCCAGGGATTCAGACCTGCCGCCCAGCTGGCGTCCTGCCCGCGGATCACGTCGCCATGCCCGTAGCACAGCATCGTGGGGTGATCGGGCGACTCGATGCGCTGGGCGATCAGCATCGGACCGCCCTGTGCAGCCGGGTTCGTCACGATCGTGTGGGTGAAGCCCATGCGCTGCAGCGCGGGAACAATGTGCTCGTTCAGGTAGCGAGGCAGTTCAGTGGCTGACTCGGCCAGCTGGCTTTCGGATCGGCAGGCCACGCGTTGTGCAAGCACATGGAACAGATTGCCGTCATCGAACCAGCGGGCGGCCGCGGCGATGGCGGCGCTACGGGCAGCCGAGGCTTGGGGTGTCTGATTGGCATGCGGTGCACGGGCTTGCAACATGGGGGGCTCCGGGTGCGGGGACGGGTAACGACACGACACCGGCCCTTGCGACGACCGCGATAAGCCCTGTGTTCGCCCTCGGGCGCATGACGCGTGTCGAACCAGACCGCAGGATAATCCGCAGATGATCACACGACCTTCGATTGGCTTGCGCACGCGCCGCGGTGCAGGCCGCCCCGGGCTGGGGTGCGCTTGACGGAGCGCGGCGCAGCATGACTGACCGTGTCCCACCTTCGGGCGAACCCACCCGCATCGGGCATCTGGTGCAAGCCTGCGCATTGCACGAGGCATGGCGCGGTGCAGATCGCTTCACCGTGCTGGAACTTGGCTGGTCAAACGCACTGCTTTTTTTGCACAGCTGGCAGGCCTGGCGTCGTGCGTCGGATCGGCCCCGGCGCTTGCGCTACGTAGCGCTGCTGCCCGCGAGCATGCGTACGGACGGCCTGCTCAAACCCGGCGCTTTGGCGACCCGCTCAAGAGGCATGGCAGCGAACCCGCCCCGCGCTGTTGAGCACTGGACGGCCGATCGTGCACTGCCCGAGCCCGAGACCCTCGAACGTGAACGTATCGAACAGGCGCTCGAGGCTGCATTGCGGGCGCGATGGCCCTTGCCGATCGCAGGCGTGCATCGCATCGAGCTTGAGGACGGGCATGTTCAGCTGACCCTTGCATTCGGCGATCCGGCGCATGTCATGCCTGGATTACTGCCGCAGATCGATCTGCTCCTCGCGGCGCCCGATGCCCCCTGGGCCCCACGAAATGCGAAAGCCGCGCCCGCTGACAGGCCAGTCCATCAAGACCTTGGGGGGTTCACGCCTGCCGTGCTGCGTCGCGCCGGCCGACTGCTCACGCCTGTCGGGCGCGCCGCGATCGCTGCCCCCTCCCCTGAGTGGATCAGTGCGCTCCGCGCTGCGGGGCTGGAGGTCAGCCTCGCGCACGCAGAGGGGCTGGTCATCTTGCGTCCAGCCGCCAGGCGCACCGCCACCGCCGTGCAGCAGCCCCCTGCAACCGACTCCCCTTGCGCGGTCATCATCGGCGCCGGGCTTGCGGGCAGCGCCTTGGCGTTTGCGCTGGCACGGCGCGGATGGTCGGTCGACATGCTGCGAGGCGCAGCGTTTGCACACAGTGGTTCGGCACAGCCGGTGCTGGCCCAGCACCCGTCCGCGACGCTGGATGACGCCCTGCTCTCGCGCCTGAGTCGGGCTGCGCTTGCGCTGTCGATGGGCGCCTATGAAAGCGATGCAATGCGTCGCATCGGTCGTCTGCATTGCTGTGATGAAGCACAGGCCACCGCCCTGGCAAATGGGTGGCCGCAGGCGCTGATGCGCGCGGTCAGCGCACCTGAAGCCGCTGCACTCAGCGGTCTGGCCGGCATCGGGCCGGGCCTGTGGTGGCCGCAGGTGGGCTGCGCAGACCCGCAGGCGCTGTGCGAATCATGGGCGCAACACAGCGGCCACTGCGGGGGCCACTCCCAGGTCCACCGACATGCCGGCTTGAGCGCAGCCAGCGTGCAGCGCGTGCGCGATCAGTGGCAGGTGTGCGATGCACATGGGCACGTCATCGCTCAAGCACCAGTGGTTGTGATCGCAGCCGGCGCGGGCTCGCTCGAGATCCGGGTCCGGCGGCCGTCCGCGGAAGTCGCCCCCGCCTCAGACAGCCGCCTTGCCGATGCCCTGGGCGCAGTCGGCTGGCAGGTGCGGCGAGCCCGCTCCACCATTGCACAGATCGCCGCACCAGGCATGCCCGCGTGCATCATCGGCGGATCAGGACATGCCGTGCCGCTGGACGCAGATCACCTGCTCCTTGGGCCTGCGCGAGATGAACCCTTCCTGGATGAACCCTCCACTGACCATTATGCTCGATCCGCCTGGAGGCGGCACGCCCTGCAGGTGCATGACGACACACCACCGCTCGCCCTGCGATCAGCGCATGTCGGTGCTCGCCTTTCCAGCCGCGATCATCTGCCCCTGATCGGCTCTGTGCCTGACCTGCAGGCTGTGCGCGCACAGCGGGCCGACTTGGCGCGCAATGACCGGTTGCCTCTTCCTCATCTGCCGGGCTTGTGGATGGCCACCGGCTTTGGCGGACGGGGACTGCTGTGGGCCGTGCTGGCTGCAGAGGTGCTGGCCGCGCGCCTGGAGCATGAACCCCTGCCGATCACCCACGACCTGGTCGCTGCGATCGACCCTGCACGCTTCCTGCGCCGCACGCTGCGTCAATCGTCTGCGTCACTGATTTGACCCCACACGCCTGCGCTCCGTAGCATCGCGGGTTTACTGTGCGGCGCGCTGCATGCTTACGGTCCTGGAAGTCACGCTGCCGGTGTTTGCCCTGATCGGATGCGGCTGGATCGCCGCTTACCGACGGTTGCTTACTCCCGAAGCCACCCGCGGCATCAACGTGTTCGTGTTCATGTTCGCCCTGCCGGCGATGCTGTTCCGGGCGGTATCTACCCAGTCACTCGATCAGATCGCAGATCTGCGGTTTGTGGGCGCCTATGCACTCAGTGCGCTGGCCATGCTCCTGGGTGGCCGATGGCTCGCACGGCGTCATGCCCCGCAAAGCGCACCCCAGCGTATCGCCTTTGCGTTCAGTGCCACGCACGGCAATCTGGGCTACCTCGGCCTGCCCCTGATGGCTCAGCTGGGCAACGCCCATCTGTTGACCGCCATGGTCATGGCTCTGCTGGTCGATATCCTGCTGGTGATCGTGCTGTCGATTGTGATGTTCGAGTTCGCGCAGAGCCGCGGTGGTCATGCCTCCGACCGCATGCTCAGGTTGCGTGCTGCCATTGGTGGGCTGCTCAAGACGCCGCTGATTCTGGGCATCGCCGTTGGGCTGGTCTTTGCCATGGGGCGCTGGTCATTGCCAACACCTGCGGACACTTTCGTGGGCTTGCTCGCCGCGGCTGCAGGACCTTCTGCGCTTTTTGCGATTGGCGCCTCGCTCGGCGAGCGCCGCGTGACGCTCGATCAGGGGGTTCCGATGATGGTCGCGCTCAAACTGCTGGTTCATCCGGCGCTGGTTGCGTTCCTGATGTGGACCTTCGGAGCGGATCCGCGCCTCGCAGCGGTGGGCATTCTGGCCGCCGCCTTACCCACGGCGAGCAATACATTCATCCTGGCGCAACGCTACGGTGCCGATACCCGACCGGTCGGCGCAGCCCTGGCGCTTGGCACAGCGCTGGCCGTGGTGAGCGTATCTGCTGTGATCTGGCTGCTGGATCTGACCGCGTCCTGACCGGCCGTCAGCCCATGCGGCGCTGCATCGCTGCATGCATCGCTTTTCGCCATCCGACTCAAACCACGCTCGACCGCTTTGTCGCAAAGCGCTCTGGCTGTACCCTGCTTAAAAATTCCGACCTGGACGCCCTTCGACCATGAGCTCTCGCACCATCCCGATTGTTCGCTATGACTGCTCGCAGTGCCCCGGCTACTGCTGCAGCTACCCGCGTATCGAAGTCAAGGCGAAAGACGTCGCACGGTTGGCCAAGCATTTCGGCATCGGCGTCTCGGAGGCAGAGCGCCGTTTCACACGGATCTACAAGAGCGATGAAGGCAATGAGCGGATCCTCAAGCATCACAAGGACACGGTCTATGGCTCGATTTGTCGCTTCTTTGATCGTGACGAGCGCCGCTGCACGATCTACAAGGCAAGGCCCGGCGTCTGTCGGGCCTATCCCGATGGACCCAAGTGCGGTTACTTCGATTTCCTGAAGTTCGAACGCAAACACCAGGGCGATGCGGACTTCATTCCGTCCGCCTGAAGAGCCTCAGCGCCAGCCGTGGTGACCGCGATGGTTTCCGTGGTTTCCGTGGTTTCCGTGGTTTCCGTGGTTTCCGTGGTTTCCGTGGTTTCCGTGGTTTCCGTGGTTTCCGTGGTGGCCTGAGCGGCCATAGCCACCATAGCCATGGTTGACATAGCCACCGTAATACGGCCGCGGCGGCGCGTAGTACACCGCAGGCGGCGGAGCCACGTACACCGGCCGCGGGACCGTGCCATAGACCACCGGGTCACCGTTGTAGGCCGGGGCAACCGGGTAATACCCGGCAGACGGATAGCCTGCGGGTGGGTAGTACCCTGGGGCGGCCACAGGATACTGAGCAACCGGCGCCGGATAGGCGACGACAGCAGGTGCAACCGGATAGCCATAGGTGGAATAGACGCGGCCCTGGTTGGCGGCAATGGCGGAGCCGGCGACCGCACCGACCACGCTGCCCACCACGGCGCCCTGCTGACCACCAATGGCCTGGCCGACCACAGCGCCTGCACCCGCACCGAACAGGGTGCCCACCGCGATCTGTCCGCCATGGGCATGCGCCGACTGCACTGCGCCACAGGCGCCCGCGAAACCGAAAACCGCCATCAGAGCGGAACGGCGTACTGCATTTGCCGAAGGAAGACCCATGTTGCACCTCGTCCAGACATGAAAGGGTCGCAGAAGCGGCCCGGAGGTCGGTGCAGCGCATCTGTGCAGCATGCCGACCCATGGTGTGCGCAAGAAATTTCGGCGCACCCCTCTGTAACGCCCGACGCGCCGCACAGGACGACAACACGACCGCGACGACTCTGCGCGTTCTGTCGTCCCAGATGTGACAGGCGGTAACAGGAGACCGGGGAGAGCGGCTCCGGATTATCCGATCTGCACCCGGGCGTTACGCCACAGCCGCATCCAGGGAGATTCTCCCTTCCGCCCTGCGACCGGCGCTGCCCCGGCTGCAGACGTATCGGGGCGCCAGGACCACTGCGCCATGCGAAAGACGCGTTCCGGGTGCGGCATCAGGATCGTCGCCCGTCCATCGGGTGTGGTGTACCCGGTCAAGCCACCCGCCGATCCGTTGGGGTTGTCCGGGTAAGTCATGGCCGGTGTGCCATCGCCAGCTACGAAGCGCAGCGCGCCCAGGGCCGCTTGAGCATGTTCAGGCCGCTCGTGTTCCACCCGGCCCTCGCCATGGGCTACCGCAATAGGCAATCTGGACCCTGCCATGCCACCTAAAAAGATCGACGGTGACTCCAGCACTTGAACTGTGCTGAAGCGCGCCTCGAATTGCGCTGAACGGTTGGTGCGAAAGCGCGGCCAGTGCTCAGCCCCCGGGATGATCGACTTGAGTTGCGACAGCATCTGGCAACCATTGCACACCCCAAGCGTGAGCGTATCCGGGCGCTGGAAGAAGGTCGCAAAGGCTTCGGCCAGGCGTGCGTTGAACAGGATGGTCTTGGCCCAGCCCGAACCACCTCCGAGCACATCACCGTAGGAAAAGCCGCCGCATGCCACCATCGCCTGAAAATCAGCCAGCCGATGCCGACCCTCAATCAGGTCGGTCATGTGCACATCGAAGGCATCGAAGCCTGCTGCATCGAAGGCTGCCGCCATTTCGACATGGCTGTTCACGCCCTGCTCACGGAGCACCGCCACGCGGGGACGCCTTCCACTGGCTATGAAGGCGGCAGCGATATCTTCAGCTGGATCAAACGTGAGCTGCACGGACAGCGCCGGTTGCGCCCCTTGACCCTGTCGCTCGAACTCCTCCTGCGCACACTGCGGATCGTCGCGCAGTGCGGCCATGCGGTAAGAGGTTTCGCTCCAGGCTGACTGCAGCACGGCGCGGGGCGCGTTCCAGACCTTTTTGGCATCACGCCAAACCTCAATCTCGTCGCGCTCATTGGGCCGACCGATGACATGCGCATGCCTGGACAGCCCTGCCTCGCGCAACGCAGCCAGCACCGCATCACGATCCGATTTGCGCACCTGCAGAACGACACCGGCCTCCTCCGAGAAGAGCGCCTTCATGGTCAGCTCGTTGCGCTGTACAGCGACCTGCTCCGGGCGGATCTTGAAGTCGCCCCAGTCGGACGAATGCGGATCAATGGTCAGCATGTCGAGGTTTACGGTCACTCCGCAATGCCCGGCAAACGCCATCTCGCACAGCGTGGCAAAGAGCCCGCCATCGGAGCGATCGTGCAGCGCCAGCACGCGGCCTTGCGCATTCAGGCGCTGGACCGTGTTGAAGCAGCTCACCAGCAGCGCCGGATCGCCGAGGTCGGGCGCCACATGCCCGATCTGCTGCGTGACCTGTGCGAGCGCCGAGCCGCCCAGCCGATTCCGCCCCTCGCCCAGATCGATCAGGATCAGCACGGTTTCGCCCGCATCGGTACGCAGTTGCGGCGTAAGCGCGCCGCGCACATCGGTGACCGGCGCCCAGGACGTGACAATCAGCGACACCGGCGACGCCACCTCGCGTGTCGCGCCCTGCTCATCAGACCAGCGCGTGCGCATCGACAACGAATCCTTGCCGACCGGAATGGCGATGCCCAGGGCGATCGACAGATCGCGGGCTGCTTTCACGGCATCGAACAGGTCAGCATCATCAGCAGCCGTGCCGCAGGCGGCCATCCAGTTGGCAGAGAGCTTGATGCGATCGATGCCGTCGATCGGGGCACCCATCAGATTGGTCACCGCCTCGGCAATCGCCATGCGTGCCGAGGCGCCCGCGTCGATGACCGCCAGCGGCGTACGCTCGCCCATGGCCAGCGCGTCGCCATGCGTGCCCACATGATCGGCCAGGCCCACCGCGCAGTCGGCCACCGGCACCTGCCAGGGTCCGACCATCTGGTCGCGGGCGCTCAGACCGCCTACCGTACGATCACCGATCGTGATCAGAAACGACTTGGAGGCGACGGCAGGCAGTCGCAACACCTGCAGGGCGACCTCGGCCAGGTCCAGGCCGGCCACATCGATCTCGGGCAGGCTGCGCGCCGCACGCTCGCCATGACGCTGCATCTTGGGCGGTTTGCCCAGCAGCACATCCATCGGCATATCGACCGGCCGGGTACCGTCAGGTGCCTGAACGATCAGTTGGCGGTCGGCGGAAACCGTTCCGACCACGGCATAGGGGCTGCGCTCGCGCTGACACAGGAAATCAAAGGTGGCGAGCGACTCGGGTGCGATCGCCAGCACATAGCGCTCCTGCGACTCGTTGCACCAGATTTCGGCAGGTGACAGGCCACTGGCCAGGAGCGGCACTTTGTCGAGATCGAAGCGGGCACCGCGATGCGCGCCGTCCACGATCTCGGGAAACGCATTGGACAAGCCACCCGCCCCCACGTCGTGAATCGACAGGATCGGATTGGCATCGCCCAGGGCCCGGCAGCCATTGATGACTTCCTGCGCGCGTCGCTGAATCTCGGCGTTACCGCGCTGCACGGAGTCGAAATCGAGTTCAGCGGTGTTGCTGCCCGAACCCATGCTCGAGGCCGCGCCGCCCCCAAGGCCAATGCGCATGCCCGGGCCACCCAGCTGAATCAGCAGTGAGCCGGCCGGCAGATCGAGCTTGCCGACATGGTCCGCATTCAGATCGCCCACACCGCCAGCGATCATGATGGGCTTGTGATAGCCGCGCACCGAGCCGCCCACGGTTTGCTGATACGTGCGGAAATAACCGAGCAGATTGGGGCGGCCGAATTCGTTGTTGAACGCCGCTCCGCCAATCGGCCCCTCCAGCATGATCGACAGGGGCGATGCGATGCGCTCCGGGCGCCCATAGGCAGCCGACTGTCTGGCGCGGCTCTCCAGCGGTGCGGTCACATCCTGAGCGGTTTCCCAGGGTTGCTCGAACCCCGGGATACGCAGATCGGACACCGAAAAGCCGGTCAGGCCGTAGCGGGGTTTGGCACCGCGACCGGTCGCCCCTTCATCGCGAATTTCGCCACCCGACCCGGTGGCGGCGCCCGGAAACGGCGAGATGGCCGTCGGATGGTTGTGGGTTTCGACCTTGAGCAGGGCATGCTGCAGGCTGTCCTGCCAGACATAGCGTGCGTTTTGACCCTGCTGAATCGGGAAGAAGCGGCGCGCCGGTCCGCCTTCCAGCACTGCCGCATTGTCGGCATAGGCCACCACTGTGCCCTGCGGATGGGCCGCATGCGTCTCGCGGATCATGCCGAAGAGCGAACGCGCTTGTGCCTGACCGTCCATGGTCCAGTCGGCATTGAAGATCTTGTGGCGGCAGTGCTCGGAATTAGCCTGCGCGAACATCATCAGCTCGACATCGGTCGGGTCGCGGCCGGCTGCTTGAAACGCAGCCAGCAGGTAATCGATCTCGTCGTCCGAGAGCGCCAGCCCCATCGCAACGTTGGCGGCGCTCAATGCAGCACGCCCACCACTCAGTACAGGCACGGTCTGCATCGGGCGCCCCGGCAGCTCGGCAAAGAGCGCTGCCAGATCAGCCGATCCGTCCACCGGTGCGACCACCGACTCGGTCATGCGGTCGTGCAGCACGGCCGACAGCGCCTGCACGCGCGCATCGGCCAGGTCTGCCGCAGACGGCCTGCGCCCGCCGAAAAGCCCTGACAGCAACCCGCCAAGACCTTGTCTCATCACGATCGCATAGGCCACCCCGCGCTCGATGCGCAGCACCTCGCTCAGTCCGCAGACCCGCGCAATGTCGGTCGCCTTGCTGGACCAGGGGCTGATGGTGCCCAGTCGCGGCATGACCCACAGCACGGTCCCGTCAGCGGGACTCGGCGCCGCAGGATGCCCATCGTCCAGCAGCGCGGTGACGCGTGCGCGGGTGTCCTGGCTAAGCGGTGCGGCACTCAGCACCACATGCAGATACGAGGCATGGACGTCGGCCACACCATCATCGATCGCCTGCAAGGCTCTCAGCAGGCGTTGGCGACGAAATTCGGTGAGGGCGGCACCGCCGCGCAGAAGGAGTGCGTCAGGCATGCGGCAGGCGACTCGAGAGGAAGGAAAGACCGCAATTATACGGCCCCGAAACCGCCTCCTCCCGGGGTCTCAATGACGAAGCAATCACCTGCATCGAGCTCCGCGCTGCCAATATGTCCCATGGGCTCCAGTCGGCCGTCAGCCCTCAGCACATAGTTGTGTGCCACGGCACCACTGCCCCCTCCATCGGCCCCGAAAGGAGGCACCGTGCGACTGTTGCCCAGCATCGATGCGGTCATCGGCTCCAGAAAACGCATGACCCGCACCCCGCCATCGCCCCCGCGCCAGCGACCGGCACCGCCCGAATGGGGGCGAATTGCATAGCGCTCCAGGCGCACCGGAAAGCGCAGCTCCAGCACCTCCGGGTCGGTCAGCCTGGAGTTGGTCATGTGCGTCTGCACGACCGCCGTGCCCTCGAAGCCGCCCACGCAGCGCCCCTGGGCATCAAACACGCCCCCTGCGCCAGAGCCGCCGGAGACGGTTTCGTAGTACTGGTAGCGGGCATTGCCGAAGGTGAAGTTGCTCATTGTGTTGGGGCCGCTTGCCATGATGCCCAGCGCCCCGTACAGCGCATTGGTGATGCACATCGAGGTCTCGACGTTGCCAGCCACCACTGCGCCCGGAAAGCGCGGATTGAGCATGCAACCCTCGGGCACGATCACGTCCAGCGGCTCCAGGCAGCCGGCATTCATGGGAATGTCGTCATCGACCAGCGTACGAAACACATACAGAACCGCTGCGGTGGTCACCGCCAGCGGCGCATTAAAGTTATTAGCCTGCTGCGCTGAAGTTCCGGTGAAATCGATGCGCGCACGACGCGCGGCATGGTTCACCGTGACCGCCACACGGATCACCGCTCCGTTGTCGAGCGGCAGCTCGAATCGCCCGTCACGCAATGCACCGATGGCCTTGCGCACCGATTCAGCCGCATTGTCCTGCACATGATGCATATAGGCCTGCACCACATCCAGGCCGAAGTGCTTGACCATGTTCAGCAGCTCTTCCCGCCCCTTTTCGTTGGCTGCAATCTGCGCCTGCAGGTCGGCCAGGTTCTGGTCGGGATTGCGCGCGGGGTAACGGGCGCCCGCCAGTCGTGCCCGCAGGTCCGCCTCATTGAGCCGCCCGCGCTCAACCAGCCGCACATTGGTGAGCAGCACGCCTTCATCGTCCACATGCTGGCTGTCGGGTGGCATGGAGCCAGGCGTCAGGCCTCCGATATCGGCATGGTGGCCACGCGACCCGACCCAGAACAGCAACTGCGCGCCTGCTGCATCAAAGACCGGTGTGACCACCGTGATGTCGGGCAGATGTGTGCCGCCACGGTACGGATCGTTCAGGACGAAGACATCTCCCGGAGCGATCCGGCCGGCGTTGTCATGCATGACCGCCTGAACACTCGCGCCCATCGAGCCCAGATGCACCGGCATGTGGGGCGCATTGGCAATCAGTGCGCCCTGCGCATCAAAGACGGCGCATGAGAAATCGAGCCGCTCCTTAATGTTCACAGAATGCGCCGTGTTTTGGAGCCGATAGCCCATCTGCTCGGCGATCGACATGAACAGATTGTTGAAGATCTCCAGCATGACCGGGTCGGCTTCGGTCCCCACCGCCTGGCGCCCCGGACGTGGCTCGGCACGCTCGAGCACCAGATCGCCTCGCACACTGAGCACGGCGCGCCATCCGGCATCAATCAGTGTGGTAGCGGTGGCTTCGCTCACGATGGCGGGCCCGGTCAATACATCGCCTGCGAGCAGGGCTTGGCGCTCGTACAGCGGCGCATCAACCCAGTGCCCGGCGCTGAACATCGGTACAACAGCGATCGCACACGGTGCGTGGTGCGTCTCGGGGACATCGGTTGTTCCGGGCATTCCTGCGGGCTGTGATGCGGTGCCAATGGCCAGGGCATCGGCGTGCACAGCGGCACGCGCCGACACCACCTCGACGCTCACCGCTTCGATCACCAGGCGTCGCTGCAACAGCAGAAACGCAAAGCGCTGCCGATACGCCTGATTGAACGCGTGCTGCATCGCGTCGAGCGACCCGACTGGCACCGCAATGGAGGTATCCGTGCCCTCGTATTTCAGGTGCACCCGCGCCTGCCCCTGCAGGCTGTCCTCGGATGCCCCCTGTGCCATCAGTTCGGCACGTGCCTGGACCATGAGCGTCTTCATCACGGTTTGAGCAGCCTCGAGCCCCTGCGCATCGAGCACATGCTCCACCGACTGCTCACGCAGCACTGCCGGTTCGGCCAACCCCATGCCATACGCCGACAGCACGCCGGCCAGAGGATGGGCCAGCACCGTTTCCATAGCGAGCGCATCGGCCACCGCACAGGCATGCTGGCCACCCGCGCCGCCAAAAACAGTCAGCGCATAGGCGGTCACGTCATAGCCGCGCTGCACCGAGATCCGCTTGATCGCATTAGCCATGTTGGCATTGGCAATATCGATGAACCCCTGCGCCACCTGCTCCGGGCTCATCCTGCGGCCGGTGTCCAGATGAATCCGATCGGCCAGTGCCGTGAACCCGGCGATCACCACGTCCCGATCCATCGGCTGATCGGCCTGCGGGCCAAAGACCTTCGGGAAGTGATCAGGCTGCAGTCGACCCAGCATCACGTTGGCGTCGGTGACGGTCAGCGGACCGCCTCGTCGATAACAGGCCGGCCCCGGATTGGCGCCGGCTGAGTCCGGCCCAACCCGCAGTCGGGCGCCATCAAAATGCAGGATCGAGCCGCCGCCGGCTGCCACCGTATGAATGCTCATCATCGGTGCGCGCAGGCGCACGCCGGCCACCTGCGTGTCGAACACCCGCTCGAATTCGCCGGCGTAATGCGATACATCCGTGGAGGTGCCGCCCATGTCAAAGCCGATCACACGCTCGAAGCCCGCGGCGCGGCTCACGCCGGCCATGCCAACGATGCCTCCGGCCGGGCCCGACAGGATCGAGTCCTTGCCCTGGAAGGCCCGCGCATCGGTCAGGCCCCCGTTCGATTGCATGAACTGCAGGCGCACACCGGGCAAGCCGCGCGCCACCGTGTCGACATAGCGGCGCAATACCGGCGACAGATAGGCATCGACGACCGTGGTGTCGCCCCGCGCCACGAAGCGGATCAGCGGAGACGTCTGATGCGAGGTCGACACCTGGGGGAAGCCAATCTCGCGGGCGATCCGGGCCAGGGCCCGCTCATGGTCCGCAACCCGATAGGCATGCATGAGAACGATGGCCACCGCGCGCAGCCCCCGGTCGTAGGCGGCCTGCAATCGAAGACGGGCCTGGGTCGGATCAAGCGCCCGGATCACGCTGCCATCGGCCGCCAGACGCTCATCGACCTCGATGACTTCGCGGTACAAGCCTTCAGGCAACACGATCCGGCGGTCAAAAAGCCGCGGTCGGTGCTGATAGGCAATCCGTAAGGCGTCGCCAAACCCTGCAGTCACCACCAGAGCAAGCGGCTCGCCCTTGCGCTCGAGCAGCGCATTGGTTGCGACCGTGGTGCCCATCTTCACTGCGGCAATCTGCGCAGCTGGCAGGGGGTCATGGGCCGACCCGCCGAGCAGGCGCCTGATCCCTTCGACCGCCGCATCCTCGTATTGCTCCGGATGTTCGGACAACAACTTGGCGGTCACCAGGCGGCCATCCGGACGCTTTCCGACCACATCGGTGAAAGTGCCTCCCCGATCGATCCAGAACTCCCAGCCGGACGCAGCGTCCGTGGCGGCGAGCGATAGGTCGGGCATGCGATCGGTCATGGCAACAGTAGGCGGTGAGTGGATTCAGGAGAAAGCGGCCGCAGCGGCGCTGCGTGGGGGCATGATGCCTCGGTTGACGGCCCGGAGGCGAGCGCCTACGCTTGCGCGCTTCCCATTTAGGATGTGCCCATGAAAGCCTTTGCCCTGTCCGCTGCTGCCCTTGCCTTCACGGTCTCGAGCGCCTTTGCACAGACCAAATGGGATTTGCCCGCCGCCTATGCCGCCGGTAACTTCCACACCGAAAACCTGGTGCAGTTTGCCAGTGACGTCGACCGCGCCAGTGGCGGCAAGCTCAAGATCGTGGTACACGCCAACGCGTCACTCTTCAAAGCCCCTGAAATCAAGCGGGCTGTTCAGTCAGGCCAGGCGCAGATCGGCGAAGTGTTGCTGGTCAACTTCGAAAATGAGTCGCCGATCTTCGGGATTGACGGCATCCCGTTCCTTGCCACCGGCTACAAGGACGCCTTCAAGCTGTATCAGGCTCAACGGCCTGCACTTGAAAAGAAGCTGTCCGAGCAAGGCATGATGCTGCTGTACGCGGTGGCCTGGCCGCCGCAGGGCTTGTATGTGAAGAAGGAGATCGGCTCGGTCGCCGACATGCGCAAGGTGAAATGGCGCGCCTACAGCCCCTCAACCGCCAAGATTGCCGACCTGATCGGCGCGCAACCGGTGACGGTACAGGCGGCTGAGTTGTCGCAGGCTATGGCCACCGGCGTGGTCGAAGCCTATATGTCCTCAGGGTCCACGGGCTACGACACCAAGACCTATGAGCACATCAAGTACTTCTACGACACCCAGGCCTGGTTGCCCAAGAATGCAGTGTTCGTGAATCGCAAGGCCTTTGATGCGCTGGACAAACCCACCCAGGACGCCCTGCTCAAAGCAGGAGCCGAAGCGGAAAAGCGCGGCTGGAAAATTTCGGAAGAAAAGAATGACTGGTACAAGAAGGCGCTGACCGAGAAGGGCATGAAGATTCTGCCCCCCTCCCCCAAGCTCGTGGCCGACTTCCGCCAGGTGGGCGGCATCATGCTTGAAGACTGGCTCAAAAAGGGTGGTGCAGACGGCAAGGCCGTGGTCGACACGTTTCGCAAGTAAAAGGGATTGGGCGAGAACCCTCCGTTCGCGCCCCGCTCCCCTGATGTTGCCTTCATGAGACGCTTTCTCGATCGCCTCTATGACGCCGCCGGTGCCCTGGCGGCGTTTTTTATTTTCGCCATCTTTGTGGTCATGCTGGGGGCAGCCGCTGCGCGTGAACTCGGTTTGCGCTCGGGCGGCACCGATGACCTGGTGTCCTGGATGACCGCTGCCGCAGCCTTCCTGGGCATGGCTCATACCTTTCGCCATGGCGACTTTGTGCGCGTAGGGCTCTTCCTTGAGGCGATGCCTGCAGGTCGACGCCGGGTCTTCGAGCTGTTCTCGCTGACCGTGGCTGCGCTCTTCATCGGATACCTGCTGTGGTCAGTGGCCCTGTATCTGTACAACGGGTGGCTCTATCAGGAGATGTCGACCGGCTTGCTGGTGGTGCCGATGTGGATTCCCCAGATCTCATTTCTGATTGGCGTGGGCCTGCTGTTCATGGCGGTCCTGGATGAATGGTTCACCGTGCTGCGGGGCGAAAAACCGCGCTACGTGACCGAGGTCGAGGCCCGTCATGCGCGCGGCGATTTCAGCGAGGACGTCTGAGTGGAAGCTTCAGGCGTTGTAGGCATCGGCCTCTTTTTGCTGACCGTGATGCTGCTGTTTCTGGCCAGCGGCGTGTGGATTGCCATGACGCTGGCCATCGTCGGATGGATCGGCATGGCGCTCTTTACCGACATGCAGCCGGCACGCTGGGGCGAGAACCTGTTTGTAGCGATGTGGGGGTCATCAGCCTCCTGGGAACTGGCGGCGCTGCCGCTGTTCATCTGGATGGGCGAAATCCTGTTTCGCACGCGTCTGTCGGAGCAGATGTTCGAAGGGCTCGCGCCCTGGCTGGGCCGCGTGCCCGGGCGCCTCATGCACACCACCATTCTGGGCTGCGGCATTTTCGGATCAGTGTCCGGTTCGTCTGCCGCCACCTGCGCCACCATCGCCAAAGTCGCGCTGCCTGAACTGAAGCGCCGAGGCTACGACGAGAACCTGGCGCTTGGGTCGCTGGCCACTGCCGGTACATTGGGCATCCTGATCCCGCCCTCGATCACCATGGTGGTCTACGCGGTGGCGGCCGATGCCTCGATCATCCGCATCTTTCTGGCTGGCTTCATCCCTGGCGCGATCCTGATGCTGCTCTTTTCGGGGTACATCGCCTGGTGGTCCTGGCGACACCCCGATCGGGTGCCAGCCGCCGACCCGGTGCCCGGCTTCATGGAAAAGATCCGTCGTTCGGGCAGCCTGATTCCGGTCACGCTGCTAATCGTATTCATCGTCTGGGTGCTGGTCGCAGGCTGGGCCACCGCGACCGAATGCGCTGCCTTTGGCGTCCTTGGCTCATTGGCCATTGCGGCCAGCAGCCGATCGCTCAACTGGGAGAACTTTCGCGCAAGCCTCATGGGGGCCACGCGCGTGTCCTGCATGATCATGTTCATCCTGGCGGGGGCTGCTTTTCTGACCAAAACCATGGCCTTCACCGGCATTCCGCGATATCTGGCGGAATGGGTCGCTTCACTTGGCCTGTCGCCCTACACGCTCATTGCGGTGCTGGCAGGCATCTACCTGATACTGGGCACTGCCCTTGATGGGATCTCGATGATTGTGCTCACCGCCGCAGTCGTGCTTCCCATGATTCAGAAGGCAGGATTCGATCTGGTGTGGTTCGGCATTTTCATCGTGTTGCTGGTGGAAATTGCCGAGGTCACGCCTCCGGTCGGATTCAACCTATTCGTGCTGCAGAACATGACAGGCAAGGACAGCAACACGATTGCGAGAGCAGCCATCCCGTTTTTCATGATGCTGATTGTGTGCATTGTGCTGATTACGATGTTCCCGGAACTTGTGACCTGGCTGCCCGACCAGCTGATGGGCAAGGACCTCTGAGCGCTGCCCTGGCAGCGCCCGCAGCTCAATCGGTGCAGCCCATGCACACGCCCCTGCTGATGACGGCCGACATTCGTGCCGTCGAAGCGCGAGGGTTGTCCGCGACATCGCCCGGCGAGCTGATGTCGCGCGCCGCAACAGCGCTCGCACAGGTCTGCGCCTTGCATCTGCGCCGACTGCCTGCCGGCACGCCGGTCCTGGCGCTTGTGGGGCCCGGTAACAACGGGGGCGATGCCTTGTGCGCAGCTGCGTGGCTGCACACACGGGGCTGGTCGGTCCAGGCGCTTGTGCTCAAACCCGAGCCGCCTGCAGCCAACGATGCCCGTCGCCAATGGGACCGCTGGAATACGGCAGGCCGCGCCTGGCTGACACCCGATCAGCTTGAACGCTGGCTGCAGGCGCGCCAGGGCGCTGTGGCGCTGGTGATCGACGGGCTCTTCGGCATCGGCCTGCAGCGCCCCCTGGAGGGTGCTGCGCGGGTCGTCGTGGACACCCTGAGGCGGTATCCCACCCATGTGATCGCCGCCGATGTACCCAGCGGGATCGACGCCGAGACCGGCGCCATCGTCGGCCCCCCCGGGTCGGTTGCGCTACACGCCGACGCGACCGTGACCTTCATTGCCGACAAGCCTGGCCTGCACACCGGTGCAGGGCGGACCCATGCCGGCACGGTCATCGTTGATTCGCTCGGGCTTCAGATCGATGTGCAACAGTCAGGTCGGCTCATCGATCGCCATGCGGCACGGCAGTGGATCCGCCCGCGCGCGCCGGATGCGCACAAGGGCAGTCATGGCGATGTGCTGGTGATCCGCGGCGCACCCGCGATGCAGGGTGCATCGATCCTGGCACTGCTGGGTGCGCAAGCGGCCGGCGCAGGCCGGCTTTACCTTGGCATCGAGGCCGCCAGCGCAACGAGCGAGGGCAGCACAAGCCCGTCGATGGCTGATCCGCAGCATCCCGAGTTCATGCGACGCAGCCTGATCATGAGCACCGCGACATCGCCCGACGCAGCGCTCCAGGCCTGGGGGGCGGCAGATGCCCTGGTCGTCGGGTGCGGGCTGGGGGTCGATCTCTGGGCGCAGCAAGTGGTCGCAACCGCCCTGCTGCATCCGGGCGCACTGGTCCTGGATGCCGATGCACTCAATTGCATCGCACACAGCGAAACAGGCCTCTCGCAACTGAGGAATCGATCGGAGCACGGACGCATCACGGTCATGACCCCGCATCCGCTCGAGGCTGCACGTTTGCTCAACACATCCACTGCCATCGTTCAAAGCGATCGCCTCGGGGCGGCACGACGCCTGGCGCAACAGACCGGCGCCGTGACCGTGCTGAAGGGCGCAGGGACGGTCATCGCCTGGCCCAGGCGTCACACGGGCAGCACGGCCGCGCACGACACAGACTGGGCCATCAACACGAGCGGTGGGCCGCTGCTGGCGGTGGCCGGCACCGGCGACGTACTGGCCGGCATCGTGGGCGCGCTGCTGGCTCAGGGTCTGACTGCACCCGAGGCAGCGGGTCTGGGCACCTGGTTGCATGGGGCTGCGGCGGATGCGCTGGCCGCGCAGGCTCAGTGGGCTGCGGGCATTGGCCTGCCGGCGTCACGCCTGCCCGAGGCCGTGCATGAAACGATCAATCGGCTTGCAGCCGGCCATTCCTGAGGGTCAGACGCCGCGCACAGCGTCCGGCAAGCGCCGGATCGTGGGTGACCAGGATCAGCGTGGCCCCCGACTCCCGGTTCATCTCGAACAGCAGCTCGATCACCCGCTCACCCGTCGCGTGATCCAGGCTGCCTGTCGGCTCATCCGCGAACAGCAGCGCAGGGCGCGACGCAAAGGCGCGAGCCAGCGCCACCCGCTGCTGCTCACCGCCCGACAGGGTGCGCGGATAGTGATTCAGACGGTCGGCCAGACCAACACGGCTCAGTCCTTCCCGCGCGCGTGCCGCAGCATCGGACGCACCTGCCAGTTCCAGTGGCAGCATCACGTTTTCCAGCGCGGTCATTTGCGGCAACAGCTGGAAAGACTGAAAGACGAACCCCACACGTCGGGCACGCCATTGCGCACGCGCATCCTCGTTCATCGCGAACAAGTCCTCTCCGGATGCGATGATGCGTCCCGCGCTCGGTCGGTCCAGGCCGGCCAGCAGACCCAGAAGGGTCGACTTGCCGGATCCTGAAGCCCCCACGATCGCCACCGTATCGCCCGCAGCCACCGAGAACGAGATGTCGTCCAGGATCGTCAGCCAACCGCCTGCATCGGGCACTTGCTTGCCCAGGTGCTCTACCGTCATCGCATTCATGGCGCGCAGTGTATCCAAGGCATGGCAGCACCCCCTGCATGCGGCCCTGATGGCGGTGTTGGCGATCGCCTTGAGCGGACCGCTTCAGGCACAGACGCAGACCGCCCGGCTGGCTGGCACGGCCCGAACGGCGCCGCTTCAGGGCACCTTGCTCGTCTTGGGCGACAGCCTGTCGGCCGAATACGGACTGACCCGCGGCACCGGCTGGGTGGCGCTCATGACCCAACGCCTGCAAGCCAAAAAGATAGGCCTGGAGGTGGTCAATGCGAGCATCAGCGGCGAAACCACCGCGGGCGGTCGGACGCGGCTGCCCAAGCTGCTGGAGCGCCATCGACCGGCACTGGTGGTGATCGAGCTCGGGGGCAACGATGCGCTGCGTGGGCTGCCGCTGACCGCGACCGAAACGAATCTGCGCGACATGGCCGCAGCCGCCAGGCAGGCGGGTGCGCGGACGGTGATTCTGGGCATGAAGATGCCCCCGAACTACGGGCGTGCCTATGCTCAGGCGTTCTCGGACCTCTACGCCCGGGTGGCCAGCACCGAACAGGCGAGCCTCGTGCCCTTCATGCTCGAGGCGATTGCCGACCGGATCGACCTGTTTCAGACCGACCGCATTCACCCCTCCGAACAGGCGCAGCCACTGATTCTGGACACCGTGTGGCCAGTGCTGGCAAAAACAATCCAGACCCGCTGAGGGCGAAAAACATTCGGTTCAGCATTCGATTGCCCCTGGCCAGCTTCAGCCGGGCAGAAAGCCCTGCGCTTCATCGCGGGTGGCAACCCGCTTGAACGGCGGCAGACTGGCCAGCAGGCGGCGGCCATATCCCCGGGTGACCAGACGTTCATCGCCCAGCACCAGGACACCGCGATCCGACTCCGAACGAATCAGCCGGCCTGCGCCCTGCTTGAGCGCCAGCGCCGCTTGAGGCAACTGATACTGCGAGAACGGATCGCCGCCCGCGCGGCGCAGTGCTTCGCCGCGCGCCTGAACCACCGGATCGTCGGGTGGAGCGAAGGGCAGCTTGTCGATGATCACCAGCGACAAGGCATCGCCCACCACATCCACCCCCTCCCAAAACCCTGCGCTGCCCACGAGCACTGCCGCCGGGGCACTGCGAAAACGTGCCAACAACGCAGGCTTGGCCGCCTCGCCCTGCACCAGCCAATCGATGCCCTGCGGATGCACAGCATCGAGTGTACGCAGGGCCTGAGCCATGTCGCGCATGGCACGCAGGCTTGTGCACAACACAAACGCGCGCCCGCGATTGGCGCGGATGAGCGGCCACACCTCGCGGGCCAGTTGCTCGGCAAATCCGGCTGCGGTGGGTGCGCCCAGCCCGCGGGGAATCCAGAGCGCAGACTGCCGGGCAAAATCAAAGGGGCTGTCCCAGCGCTCGCAACGCGCATCCTGCAGGCCCAGCGCATCGGTGAAGTGCGAAAAATCGGTACCGATCGACAGGGTGGCCGAAAGAAAGACCCAGGCCCGTGACGGCCCCGCACGATGACGCCCGAACGCATCGGCCACCGAAAGCGGTGTGCGCCTCAACACCACATGCTGCGCTGAGGTCTCTGCCCACACCACCGACGCGCCCACCGGATCCGACGCAGCGCCAGCCGACCCCTCTGACAACACCTCGGACAGCACATCAAGCGGCTCACCTGGCGGCACATCGGCCAGCGCACTCCACCAGCGTTGCAGGCGCTCGAGCAGTTCGGTCGCGCGCACTCCACAGCGATCGAGCTCGGGCCCGCGGCCCACATTGGCCGCCACAATGGCAATAATCGACACCAGGTCAGCGCTCAGTGCGTCAACCATGTCCTCCAGCGCGCTCAGCTCCACGAGCTGCTCGCGGCTGAATCGCCTCGGCGCCTGGGCGCGAGGGGCCGAGGCCAGGCCACGTCCGGAACGACCCATCCCGCCTGCACCGGCGGGGCCCGCGCCAGACTCGAAGACCAGTCGCAACTCTCGCCCCGCACGATCGAGCCGATCGGCCAATGCACGCCAGTCTGCCCCATCCGGCGCCTGCGTGAGCCCTGCCCGCACCAGATCCCGGGCCAGGTCGATGAGCTGGCGTGAGGACACCGATTCACCGAAAAATTCGCTGGCCGCCTCGGGCAGCTGATGCGCTTCGTCGAAGATCACCGCATCGACATTGGGCAGCAGCTCGCCCATCGACTCGTCGCGCAAGGCCAGATCGGCACAGAACAGATGATGGTTAACCACCACCACGTCGGCCACCAGCGCCTCGCGGCGCGCTCGCAGCACGAAGCAGCGCTTGACCTCCGGGCACTCCTGCCCGAGGCAGTTTTCACGCGTGGAGGTAGCCTGTATCCAGATCGGATCGTCTTCGGCAAGAGCGTCGCATTCAGCCCGGTCACCGGTCTGCGACACCTGGGCAAACCGGTGAATCGTGCGCAGCTTGCCCGGTGCAGTTGGATCGGAGAACCGCCCATCGCTCATCTGACGCGCCAGATGATGGTGGCACACGTAATTGGCGCGGCCCTTCAGCAATGCACAGCGCACACCAGCCCCCAGCGCCGTGCGCACCGCCGGCAGGTCGCGGCCATGCAGCTGATCCTGCAAATGACGGGTACCCGTTGAGACCAGCGCGCGTCGGCCGGACAGCAGCAACGGCACGAGATACGCAAAGGTTTTGCCCGTTCCGGTCCCGGCCTCCGCGACCAGCGCGGTACGGGTGTGCAGCGCCTGCCCGACACTGGCCGCCAGGCCTTGCTGCCCCTCACGCGGTCGAAAACCCGGCAGCTGACTGGCCAGTGGCCCCTGAGGGCTCAGCGCCCGTGCAGTCGCGTCGAGCAGCTCGGACAGACCGACATCCGGCGAGGCTTCAAACGCAGGAGCGGTCTCAGACAAACGTCAGGCCGGTACGTCAGGCACGAGCCGCATCTGCAGCAAAACGATGGTGTCCTTGACCTGCAATTTGCGCTTCTTGAGCCGCTTCAGACCGAGCTCGTCCAGTGGGGCGACATCGTGCAGGGCTTCGATCGCCTGATCGAGGCCGCGATGTTCAAGCTGCAGTTCGGCAATGCGTTGCTGGAGAAGTTCGGTGTCGGACATGTTTGCAAGGGGGCAGTCGCGGCAGCCGACCGCGCAGCAAGGCTGAAATCATAAGCGATCGTGGGAGCCTGCGCCTCAGCCATTCGGCCGAGATCGATCGGCCGAGTGACCTGAAACCAGGCAGTCAGGATGACGCGCATGCGCACTCGGCGGATGCGCGTACAACCCTTCTCAAGGGGCAGATTGCGGCTTGCCCGTCCTGGCCTGGGCGCGGTTGGCACGCGCTTCGGCGGCCTCGCGCTTTTCCTGCACCGCACGCTCACGCCTTGCGGCATCAGCCTTGAGTTTCTCCGCACGCCGCTCAAGTTCCGGTGCCTCCTGCTCACGACGGGCCTGCGCTTGCGCGGCTGCTGTCTGCCTGGCCTCATAGGCCTCACGGTTGAGCGACTCGCGTTCAGGGGCGCCAGCCGCCTGCTGCGCCCTGCGTGCCGCATCCTCGGCGAGTCGTAGGCTGGTCTCCCTGGCCGTCTGCTCACGCAGCACCTGATTGGCCGCCACTTCCACTGCGTCGATCCGCACATCAATGATCCGTTGCCGCTCCATCACTTCGCGCAGACAGCGATTGACCAGAAATTGGCGATAGCAGGCAATCCGCTCACGCAGCAACCCGTCGGAGACTTCACTGCGCAGCTGGCGCACATCGCGCTGTGCCTGACGGGCCTGCTCCACATCCATGCTTCGTTGCAGGTCATAGGCCTCCAGGATCTGAGCCGGCAATATCCGCGGCGGTGGTGTCACCGCAGGCCCTGCGCAGCCTGCCAGGCTTGCCAGTCCCACACCCACGAGCAGCCAGCTTGCGCGAGCGGCGCAAAACTCTCTGCGCGCCCACGCTCCCCGCATCAGGTCACCTGTTGCGCAACACCGCGCAGTGGCGCAGCCAGGTAGTCGCGCGACTGCATTTCAATCAGTCGACTGACCGTGCGATGAAATTCGTGTGACATGGCGCCTGCTGTGTATAGCGCTTCGGGTGCGCACTGCGCAGAAATCAGCAACTTCACCTTCTGGTCATAGAAGACATCAACCAGCCAGGTGAATCGGCGGGCCTCGGAGGACATGGCCGCGCTCATGCACGGAACATCCGAGAGCAAGACCGTGTGAAACCGCGAGGCAATCTCAAGATAGTCCAGTTGCGATCGGGCGGTGCCACACAGACTGGCAAAGGTGAACCAGACCACGGCATCACCGCAGCGCACAGTCTGAAGGTCTCTGTTTTCGATGCGCAGCGTTCGGGGCTCTCCAACCTCGCCCGCCGTCTGCTCAAAGGTCTGCGCCAGTTGTGCGTCGGCCGCTGGCCCGCACGGAACAATGTACGCATGCGCACGTTGCATCTCCAGGCGCCGGTAGTCGATGCCTGCGTCCACGCCCAGCACATCCAGACGCGATTTCAAGAGCTCAATGGCCGGCAGGATCGACTCGCGGTTCAGACCGTCCGGGTACAGATCATCAGGCCGATAGTTGGAGGTCATCACAAAGCCCACCCCTTGCGCGAACAGGGCACGCAGCAGGCGATCCAGGATCATGGCGTCGGCCACGTCCGAGACATGAAACTCATCAAAGCAGATCAGCTGGTAGCGGGCCGCAATCCGTCGCGCCACTTCATCGAGCGGATCCGACACCTGGCGCAGTTCACGCAATTCCCGATGCACACCGCGCATGAACTCATGAAAATGCAGCCGCGCCTTGCGCTCGACCGGAACGGCCTCGAAAAACACGTCCATCAGGAAGCTCTTGCCGCGCCCGACCCCACCCCACATCCACACGCCACGTGGAGACGTGCTGGACCTGTCGAACAGCTTGCGCAGCAAGCTCGAGCGGCGCTGATTGAACTGGTCCCACTCCAGTGCCAGCTGCTGCAGGCGCTCGACCGCGCGCTGCTGCGCGGCATCCGCGGTAAAGCCGCGCGCAGACAGCTGCGCGGCGTAATGCTCGGTGATATTCACATGTTGAGCGCGCGCTTGTCGACCGCGAGCGCCGCTTCCCGCATGACTTCCGACATCGACGGATGCGGATGACAGATGCGCGCAATATCTTCGCTCGCAGCCTTGAACTCCATGGCCACCACCGCCTCTGCAATCAGGTCTGACGCGTTGTGACCAATCACGTGGACGCCGAGAATCTCGTCGGTCACCGCATCGGCCAGTACCTTCACAAAACCGTCGGAGGCCTGCATGCCCAGCGCACGGCCGTTGGCCATGAACGGAAATTGACCGGACTTGTAGGCGCGCCCCTTGGCCTTGAGCTGCTGCTCGGTGCTGCCCACCCAGGCGATCTCGGGCGAGGTATAGATCACCCAGGGAATCGCGTTGTAATCGATATGCGCATGCTGGCCTGCGATCAGCTCGGCCACCATGACCCCCTCATCTTCTCCCTTGTGAGCCAGCATCGGCCCACGGACGACATCGCCCACGGCATAGACACGCGGCAGCACCGTGCGGCACTGGTCATCGACCGGAATGAACCCGCGCGCATCGGCCTGCAGACCGACCGCATCCAGACCCAGTCCATCGGTATTGGGCACGCGCCCCACTGACACGATCAGTCGATCGACGTCCAGCGTCTGCGCCTCGCCCTTGGCATTCGTCCAGGCGATCGACACGCCCTTCTTGCTGACCTTCACCTCACCAATCTGGGCACCCAGATGAATGGCCAGCCCCTGCTTGCCAAAGAGCTTGAGCGCCTCCTTGGAGACCGCGTCATCACACGCCCCCAGAAAGTTCGGCAAGGCCTCCAGAACCGTCACCGATGCGCCAAGGCGTCGCCACACTGAGCCCAACTCCAGCCCGATGACGCCTGCACCGATGACCCCAAGACGCTTGGGGACCTCGGTCAGCGCAAGTGCGCCTTCGTTGTCGCACACGACGGTGTTGTCGACCGCGATGCCAGGCAGATGACGGGCCCGCGAGCCGGTCGCGATGATCACATGATCGGCCAACACCGATGTGCTCGCAGCCTTGGCATCGGCGCCCTGCACTTCCAGCGCATAGGTGTCGGCCTGACTACCGACAAAGCGTGCATGGCCCTTGAGCCAATCGATCTTGTTCTTCTTGAACAGAAATTCGATGCCCTTGGTCATGCGCCCGACGATACCGTCCTTGCGCGCCTGCATCTTCGCCAGATCGAGTTGTGCGCCCGACACCGCAATGCCGTGCTCACCGAGGTGATGCAGCGCTTCTTCGTACTTTTCGCTGGAGGCCAGCAGCGCCTTGGACGGAATGCACCCCACATTCAGGCAGGTGCCGCCCAGCACCCCATCCCCTTTGGGGTTGGTCCATTTCTCTGCACAGGCGACCTTCAGGCCCAGCTGTGCGGCGCGAATCGCCGCGATATAGCCCGCTGGGCCTGCTCCGATGACGACCACGTCATAACGTTGGCTTGTCATATCGTTCCCTTACAGGTCGAGGAGCAGGCGAGCCGGATCTTCAAGAGCGTCCTTGATCGCCACCAGGAACAGCACCGCTTCGCGACCATCGATGATCCGATGGTCATACGAGAGCGCAAAATAATTCATGGGCCGCACCACGACCTGACCGTTTTCAACCACTGCCCGATCCTTGGTCGCATGCACGCCAAGAATGGCCGATTGCGGCGGATTGATGATCGGTGTGGACAGCATCGATCCAAATACGCCTCCGTTGGAAATCGAGAACGTTCCCCCGGTCAGCTCCTCAATACCCAGCTTGCCGTCTTGCGCACGCTTGCCGTAATCGGTGATCTGGTTTTCGATCTGTGCGAAATTCATCTGGTCGGCATTGCGAATCACCGGCACCACCAGGCCGCGCGGTGAACCCACCGCCACGCCAATGTCGAAATAGCCGTGATAGACCACATCAGTGCCATCGATCGAGGCATTGACCACCGGATATTTCTTGAGCGCATGCACCGCAGCCTTCACAAAGAAACTCATGAAGCCCAGACGGGTGCCGTGTTCCTTTTCAAATCGATCCTGGTACTTCTTGCGCAGGTCCATGACCGGCTGCATGTTGACCTCGTTGAACGTGGTCAGGATCGCGTTGGTGGCCTGCGACTGCAGCAGCCGCT
Source organism: Burkholderiales bacterium UBA4615 (assembly GCA_002386465.1). GTDB lineage: Bacteria > Pseudomonadota > Gammaproteobacteria > Burkholderiales > Burkholderiaceae_E > UBA4615. Next base: position 72,704 of record DGIT01000031.1, read on the forward strand.
CGGCCACGCGCTGACGCAACCGCGACATGGCCACGCGCTGCTCGGGACGGCCTTCGATCAGCTTGGCGGGATCCATCGGCGCGCTCACTGCAGGCAGACTGCTCGCCGGCACACCGGTTGGAATCGGCGCTGCGCCCGATGCGGCAGGACCTGACTTCGCACTCGCCACCGCAGCCAGCGCATCGCCCTTGGTGATGCGACCATCGCGCCCGCTGCCTGCCACGGTGCCCGCAGCAATGCCGGCCTCAGAGAGCAGCTTGCCCGCCGAGGGCATGGCCACCCCGGCCTTGCTTGCGCTGGATGCAGTTGCCGCCGGGGCAGCGGCCACAGCAGCCTGCGCTGCGGGTGCTGCGGCCGCCGCCGGCTGAGCAGGCGCCGATGCCACGGCACCGGCTTTCGCATCGGTATCGATGATCGCAATCACCTCACCGGCGACCACCGTCGAACCATCTTCCTTGAGGATGCGCGCCAGCACACCGGCCTCGGGTGAGGGCAGCTCCAGCACAACCTTGTCGGTCTCGACATCAATCAGGTTCTGATCGCGCTCGATGGCCTCGCCGGGCTTCTTGTGCCACTGCAGCAGCGTGGCTTCCGCCACGGATTCGGACAGTTGGGGAACTTTGACTTCGATGAGTGCCATGTCAGGAGGCCTTGCGTGTTTTCGTTTTCGCAGCGTCACCGAGCGCAGCCGCGAGCAGCTCTTTTTGCTGAGCGTAGTGTTTGTCGTAATAGCCCACAGCCGGCGAGGCCGATGCGGGGCGTCCGGCATAGGACAGGCGCTGGCCCTCCTTGAGGGCTTCGTTCAGGTGGTGCTGCACGAAAAACCAGGCGCCCTGGTTCTGCGGCTCGTCCTGGCACCAGACCACCTGGGTCAGCCCGGGGAATCGACGCAGCTCGGTTTCCAGCGCCTTGTGCGGGAACGGATACAGCTGCTCCAGACGCAGCAGGGCCACGTCGGTCAACTGACGCTCGCGGCGCGCTGCACGCAAGTCGTAATAGACCTTGCCGCTGCTGATCACCACCTTGCGCACCGCTGACGCGTCGATTGCCTCGTCGGTTTCACCCAACACGGTATGAAAGCCGCCGCGCGCCAGGTCCTGCAGTGGCGACACCGCTTCCTTGTTTCGCAGCAGCGACTTGGGCGTCATGATCACCAGCGGCTTGCGGAACGGCCGAATCATCTGCCGACGCAGCAGATGGAAAATCTGCGACGGATTGGTCGGTTGCGCGACTTGCATATTGTTCTCTGCGCACAGCTGCAGGAAGCGCTCCAGGCGCGCAGAAGAATGCTCCGGGCCCTGTCCTTCATAGCCATGGGGCAGCATCATCGTGAGGCCGCACGAGCGCCCCCACTTGGTCTCGCCCGACGAAATGAACTGATCGATGACCACCTGCGCGCCATTCACGAAATCGCCGAACTGCGCCTCCCAGATGACCAGCGCGTTGGGCTCGGCTGCGGCATAGCCATACTCAAAGCCGAGCACGGCTTCTTCCGAGAGCACCGAGTCGATCACTGTGAATGCGCCCTGTTTGTCGGACACATGCTCGAGCGGGATGTAATCGCCCGAGTCCCAGCGCTCACGGTTCTGATCGTGCAGCACCGCGTGTCGGTGGGTAAAGGTACCCCGACCGGAATCCTGACCGGACAGTCGCACGGCATACCCCGATGCCAGCAGCGTAGCAAACGCCAGGTGCTCGCCCATGCCCCAATCCAGTGCAGCGTCGCCCTGCCCCATGGCACGGCGGTCGGCCACCACTTTTTCCACCAGCGGATGCAGCTTGAGGGTTTCGGGTACCGTGGTGATGCGGGTCGCAATGCGCTTGAGTTCGGCCATCGGAACGGCCGTATCAGCGGTGTCAGTCCACTTGCGGTTCAGGAAGGGCATCCAGTCGACCGCCAACTTGCTCTTGAAGTTGGAGATCACCGGGTCGGACGTATGTCGGCCTGCGTCCATGGCCGCACGGAACGCCTTGACCAGCGTATCGCCTTCGCCCCTGGCCAGCACCCCCTGAGCCTCAAGCCTGTCGGCATACAGCTTGCGGGTGCCCGGATGCTCGCCAATTTTCTTGTACATCAGCGGTTGCGTCAGCGCAGGCGTGTCCTGCTCGTTGTGCCCGAGCTTGCGGAAGCACACGATGTCCACGACCACGTCCTTGCTGAAACGGGCTCTGAAATCCATGGCCAGACGGGTCACGAAAGTGACCGCCTCGGGATCGTCGCCGTTCACATGGAAGACCGGCGCCTCGATCATCTTGACGACGTCCGAGCAATAGATCGTCGAACGGGTATCACGCGGATCGGAGGTCGTGAAACCGATCTGGTTATTGATCACGATGTGCACCGTGCCGCCTGTGCCGTAGCCCCGGGTCTGCGCGAGGTTCAGGGTTTCCATCACCACACCCTGTCCGGCAAAAGCCGCATCGCCATGCACCAGCACCGACAGCACCTGCTTGCCGTCGACATCGCCGCGCCGATCCTGGCGCGCCCGCGTGGATCCCTCGACCACCGGATTCACGATCTCCAGATGCGAAGGATTGAATGCGAGCGACAAATGGACCGGACCGCCCGGTGTGGACACGTCGCTGGAGAAACCCTGGTGATATTTGACGTCGCCCGAGGGCAGATCGTCCGCATGCTGGCCTTCGAATTCGGCGAACAGGTCGGCGGGCATCTTGCCCAGCGTGTTGACCAGCACATTCAGGCGCCCCCGATGCGCCATGCCGATCACGAACTCCTGAATGCCCTGCGTGCCGCCGTGCTGCACGATCTCGTCCATGCAGGCAATGAAGCTCTCGCCGCCCTCGAGCGAGAAACGCTTCTGTCCGACGTAGCGGGTATGCAGATACTTCTCGAGGCCTTCTGCTGCGGTCAGGCGATCGAGAATACGGCGCTTTTTCTCGGGGCTGTAATTGTCCTTGGCTCGCGTACTTTCCAGCCGCTCCTGAATCCAGCGCTTCTGGGCCGGGTCGCTGAGGTACATGAATTCAGCGCCCACCGTGCCGCAGTAGGTTTCGCGCAGCAGGCGAACGATCTCGCGCAAGGGCGCGCTTTCAACGCCAAAAAACGTATTGGCTGCTGAATAGATATTGGCGTGATCGCCTTCGGTGAAATCGTAGAACGCCGTTTCGAGCTCGGGAATCGGCGCGCGCTCCTGGCGCTTGAGCGGATCCAGATCTGCCCAGCGTGAGCCCAGAAACCGATAGGCGGCCACGAGCTGTTGCACATACACCTGTTGGCGCGCCGTGGCGGCGTCACCGCCCATCACACGCGGCTGCAGGCTGCCTGCACGGGCGCGCTCGGCAAAGGACTGAACGATCGGCGCATGCGCGACGTCGCGGGTCTGCTGGTTGCCATCGGCGGCCGGCACCAGTTGCATGGTGTCGAAGTAAGCCCGCCATTGGTCAGGCACAGAGCCCGGATTGTTCAGGTAACTCTCGTAGAGTTCTTCCACATACGGTGCATTGCCACCGAACAGGTACGAGTTACCCTGAAATGACTTCATCATCACGCTTCACCTTTCTGAACGAGTTTCTCGCCGAGAGTGACGGAACCGGGCTGCGCTGCCGCGTTCCAGTCCGCTACCCGGCTCCGGCCGGTTTGCGAACGCTGGCACCGTGCGGACTCTGCGTCCGTTGCGTCGCCGGGCGCGAGGATAGCACGCGGTTTTTCACGCACCCGACGAACGGGCGTGCTCAAGGCATGAATGGCATGCGCAACCCTCAAGCCCATCGCACCACACTCCGATAAACACCCAGGAGGCCTGCGCGACATCGCGTAGGGCCCAATTGGAGCCCCGCCCGAGTGATGATGCCGACCGCCCTGCACGCCCTGTCCATCCAGCCAGC
>DGIT01000031.1:76627-87069 GCA_002386465.1 Burkholderiales bacterium UBA4615
CAACGCCTGCCGCTGGCTCGAAAGCGTTGCCGCTGTTGAGTCTGGTACGCGCCGCAGTGAGTTCACTCGCCCAACCCAACGCTCAGCGCCAGATCGACCTGGATCTGCACGTGGAGCATGGCGTTTTGCGCCCTCCGGTACAGGCTGAACCCATTGCGCACGCGCTGCTTAACCTGCTGACCAATGCCTGCCGGTATTCCGCGCCTGATTCACGGATCCGCGTGCGATCGAGCCTGCAATGGGCTGATGGCGCACAGCATGTCGTGCTGACGGTCTGTGACCGGGGGATCGGCATGAGTCGACCCCATCAGCAGCGGGCGTTCGAGCCCTACTGGCAAGGGCCCAACGTCAATGCCGGGCCTGGCCGCGGCCTGGGCCTGAGCGTTGCCCGGGAACTGACCGATGCTCAGGGCGGCTGGATCGAACTGCGCAGCGCCCTGGGCATTGGGACCGAAGTGGACCTGTGGTTGCCGATGCCGCTCAGCGCTGGTCGATCGGCTTGACCTCACGGCGGGTGGGGCCCACAAACAACTGACGCGGGCGGCCGATTTTCTGGTCCGGATCCGAAATCATTTCGTTCCACTGAGCAATCCAGCCGACGGTTCGGGCCAGCGCGAAGATGCAGGTGAACATGGACGTGGGGATGCCCAGCGCCTTCTGAACGATGCCCGAATAGAAGTCGACGTTCGGGTACAGCTTGCGCGACACGAAGTAGTCGTCTTCGAGCGCGATTTGCTCGAGCTTCATCGACAGCGCAAACAGCGGGTCGTTCTGCAGGCCCAGCTCGCCCAGCACCTCGTAACAGGTTTCGCGCATGAGCTTGGCGCGCGGGTCATAGTTCTTGTACACCCGGTGCCCGAAGCCCATCAGCTTGACCGTGGAGTTCTTGTCTTTGACCTGCTTGATGAACTCGCCAATCTTTTCCACACCGCCTTGCGCCTGGATGTCGTCCAGCATTTCCAGGCAGGCCTCGTTCGCCCCACCGTGCGCCGGGCCCCACAGCGTGGCAATACCAGCGGCGATGCAGGCAAACGGGTTCGCACCCGAGGAGCCCGCCAGACGAACCGTCGAAGTCGACGCGTTCTGCTCATGGTCGGCATGCAGCACCAGGATGCGGTCGAGTGCACGCACCAGCACATCGTTCACCTTGTATTCCTCACACGGCGTTCCAAACATCATGCGCATGAAGTTGGCCGTGTAAGACAGGTCGTTGCGCGGATACAGGAACGGCTGGCCGACCGAGTACTTGTAGGCCATCGCCACAAGCGTTGGCATCTTTGCGATCAGTCGGATCTGCGAAATGTGCCGATGCTCGGGGTTATTGATGTCGAGCGAGTCGTGGTAGAAGGCCGACAGCGCACCAACGCAACCCACCAGAACGGCCATCGGGTGTGCGTCCCGGCGAAACCCCTGGAAAAAGCGGGTCATCTGCTCGTGGACCATCGTGTGATGGACGACGTTGTAAGTAAAGTCTTTCAGATCAGGACGATTCGGCAGTTCGCCCTTAAGCAGCAGGTAACAGGTCTCGAGGTAGTCGCAGTTTTGAGCGATCTGCTCGATCGGGTAACCCCGATACAGCAACTCGCCCTTGTCGCCATCGATGTATGTGATCTTCGAGTCGCACGAAGCCGTCGAAAGAAACCCAGGGTCGAAGGTGAATTTCCCGGTTTGTCCGTAGAGCTTGCGGATATCAACGACGTCCGGGCCGACCGTCCCTTCGTAAATCGGCAGATCGATCGACGGCGTGCCGTCGGAGAAGGACATCGTGGCTTTCTTGGTCGAGTTCATCGGGGTCACCCTGAGTGGTTCGGTCGGTGGGGGCGGCAGTTCAAGTGCGAAACGGTTGAAACAGAAGTGACTGCGCCAGGCGTGGTCACAAAACGGGCAAGCCGCTCGATATCGTCAGGCCTCACGCAAACGCATCAGCACCGAACGAATCGCGGGATGGTCCAATTCAGGCTCGGGCTCCACCCGCCCCAGAATCAGATCAAGCAATGCATTGTCAGTCTGATCAAGCAGATGATGCAGTCCAAGTACGTCATCGTCGGTCAACGTGGCTTCATGCCGGTCCAGAAACCGGGTCAGGACCAGGTCGTTTTCCAGTAATCCGCGACGCGCACGCCAGCGCAGACGCCGGCGTCGCGCTTCATCCGCCTGGTGTGCACTGGGCACGGGCGCACCCGGTTGGCGGCCCATCGCCGGCCCGCCCACTGAGACATCGCCCTGCATGGTCATCGCTGGACTCCGTTCAGACCGCACGGCGGACCATGAGGTCCTTGATCTTGCCAATGGCCAGCGTGGGATTCAGGCCCTTGGGGCAGACGTCCACGCAGTTCATGATCGTGTGGCAACGGAAGAGACGATACGGATCTTCCAGGTCATCCAGACGAGCGCTGGTGGCCTGGTCACGGCTGTCCGCGATGAAGCGGTAGGCCTGCAGCAGACCTGCGGGCCCAACGAATTTGTCAGGGTTCCACCAGAACGACGGGCAGGACGTGGAGCAGCATGCACACAGGATGCACTCATACAGGCCATCGAGTTCATTGCGCTCTTCAGGACTCTGCAAACGCTCCTTTTCAGGCGGCGGCGCATCGTTGATGAGGTAAGGCTTGATCGAGTGGTACTGCTTGAAAAACTGAGTCATGTCGACGATGAGATCGCGAATGACCGGCAGACCCGGGAGCGGCTTGAGTACGATCGGCTCTTTCAGGTCGCGCAGATTCGTGATGCACGCCAGCCCGTTTTTGCCGTTGATGTTCATGGCGTCGGATCCGCACACGCCTTCCCGGCAGGAACGCCGGTAGGCAATGGAGTCGTCGGCAACCTGCTTGATGCGCATCAGTGCATCGAGCAGCATCTTGTCGGTTGGCAGCAGCTCAACCTCAAGATCCTGCATGTAAGGCTTGGCATCCTTATCCGGATCGTAGCGGTAAATGGAGAAACGAACTTTTCTGGTGGCAGTCATGGTGTCGCGTCGGTAAGGGCGGTCAGAACGTACGAACCTTGGGTTCGAAGGTCTCTACAGTCAACGGCTTCATGTTCACAGGCTTGTAATCCAGTCGGTTGCCGTCGGTGTAATACAGAGAATGCTTGATCCAGTTGGCATCGTCGCGATCCGGGAAATCGCGATGCGCATGCGCGCCACGACTCTCCTTGCGCGCCTCGGCCGAGACAATCGTGGCTTTGGCAGTCTCCACCAGATTGTCGAGCTCTAGAGCCTCGACCCGTGCGGTATTGAAGACTTTCGACTTGTCGTTCAGATGCACTGACTTGGCCCGCTCGGCCAGCTCCATGATCTGCTTGACGCCTTCTTTAAGCAGGTCTGCAGTCCGGAAGACGCCGCAATGCGCCTGCATGCTGCGCCGGATGTCGTTAGCCACATCCTGGGTGTTTTCCCCCGATTTGGAGCCTTCCAGACGGGCCAGGCGCGCCAGCGTTGCATCGCCAGATTGCTCGGGCAAAGAGCGGTGGCCCATATTCTTGAACTTTGCATCGACGATGTGATTGCCGGCCGCACGCCCGAACACCACCAGATCGAGCAGTGAATTGGTGCCCAGACGGTTGGCGCCATGCACCGACACGCAGGCACACTCGCCAATGGCGTACAGGCCTTCGACCACGGTATTAGGGTTGCCGTTTTTGGGCGACACCACCTGTCCGTGGATGTTGGTCGGGATCCCACCCATCTGATAATGGATGGTCGGTACCACCGGAATCGGGTCGCGAATCGGGTCAACATTGGCAAACTTGATCGCGATTTCACGAATCGAAGGCAGCTTCTTGGTGATTTTCTCAGCGCCCAGGTGATCGAGTTTGAGCAGCACGTAGTCGCCATCGGGGCCGGCACCACGCCCCTCCTTGATTTCCTGGTCCATACAGCGCGAAATGAAGTCGCGCGGGGCCAGGTCCTTCAGCGTGGGAGCGTAACGCTCCATGAAGCGCTCGCCATCCTTGTTGAGCAGAATGCCGCCTTCGCCGCGCACACCCTCGGTAATCAGCACCCCGGCCCCGGCCACGCCTGTAGGGTGGAACTGCCAGAACTCCATGTCCTCAAGGGGAACGCCAGCGCGGGCAGCCATGCCCATGCCGTCACCCGTGTTGATGAACGCGTTGGTGGAGGCAGCCCAGATCCGTCCGGCGCCACCTGTGGCCAGCACCGTCACCTTGGACTCCAGGATCATGACGTCACCGGTTTCCATCTCGAGCGCAACCACGCCCACCACGGCGCCCTCGGCATCGAGCACGAGATCGAGCGCCATCCATTCCACGAAGAACTGGGTGCGTGCCCGCACATTGCGCTGATACAGGGTGTGCAGTAGCGCGTGTCCGGTGCGATCGGCTGCGGCACAGGCCCGCTGGACAGGCTTCTCGCCGAAATTGGCCGTGTGACCGCCGAACGGACGCTGGTAGATGGTGCCGTCCTCGTTGCGATCGAAGGGCATGCCGAAGTGCTCCAGCTCGTACACCACACGCGGAGCCTCTTTGCACATGTACTCGATGGCATCCTGGTCACCCAGATAGTCCGCCCCTTTCACGGTATCGAACATGTGCCAGTACCAGTTGTCTTCGCTCATGTTGCCCAGCGACGCTCCAATCCCCCCTTGAGCAGCCACGGTATGCGAGCGTGTGGGAAACACTTTGGACAACACGGCCACGTTGTAGCCCGCTTCGGCCAGCTGCAGTGAGCAGCGCATGCCCGAGCCGCCGGCCCCGACGATCACCGCATCGAACCGGCGTCTGGGCAGCCCATTAGCCAACTGCTTGACGATCTCAACCATTCTCAGACCCTCCAGAGGATGATGACCGCCCAGCACGCGTAGCCCACCAGAGCCAACACCGTGGCGACCTGCAGGAACAGCCGAATGCCGGTCGGCTTGATGTAATCCATGTAAATGTCTCGCACACCGACCCAGGCGTGCCAGATCAGCGCCATGACGGCGAGCAGCGAAAAAACTTTCATCCAGGCGCTGGAGAACAAGGTGGCCCAGGTACCGTAACTGAGCGGCGGCCCAAAGATCACAGCTCCCAGGAGGACCAGCGTGTACAGCAGCAGGACTACCGCAGAGACTCGCTGCGCGAGCCAGTCACGCAGTCCGTAGTGGGCCCCGACAACAATGCGACGAGTGGTCATCTCAGAACACTCCAAAGAGCTTCAGGCCCAGCACGGCCGTGAGCAGCAAGGATGCGACCAGCACGATCTGTGCCGACAGACGTGACGATTCCTTGAGGATGCCCATGTGCCGATCCAGCAGCAGATAACGGATCCCTGCGATGGCATGATGCAAGAACGCCCACATCAGCACGAGCAGCACGAGCTTGCCGGGAATGCTGCCCACGATGGCGCGATAGCTCTCGAAGCTGATCTCGGAAGTCAGGCTCTGCTGCAGCAAGTACAGACAGAACGGGATGCCAACCAGAAAAAGCAGCGCGCCACTGAGACGGTGCAGGATGGAGACAATCCCAGCCGGCGGGAGCCGATAGGAGAGGATCTGGGAGACTTGGATGTTGCGAAATTCTGGTCGCACCTTCCGGGCTGCGATATCGGCCATGGACGCCTCGTTATTCTCGTTCTGAAATGCGTCGGGGGCGGCCAGACCACAGCACGTGGGGTTCGGCCTCCCTTCCGAACCTGCCTATTCTGACGCAAATTTCGCGCCGCACCAAAATCAGTTCAACTCATTGAAGTAGTGATGCCCGCGGGTGACATACCAACCGCGGCGCACTTCGACCGGGCGCCCGGTATAGGTTGTGGAAATGCGCTCGGCCAGCAGCAATGGCTCGCCGGTGCGAACGTCCAGCCATTCGGCCTGCTGGGGTTCCGCGGCCACAGCGCGCACGCGCTCCGAGGCGTGGATCATCCGCGTGCCGAATTCAGCCTCGAGCAATCCGTAAAGCGGACCACTGTAGGCATTGAGTCGCTCGGCCGTCAGCCCCTTGAAGCGGTTGCCGGGCAGCCAGATTTCATCGAGCACAAGCGGCACGGAGGCAAATTGCAACTGCCGGCGGATCATCACGACGCCCTCGCCCGCCTTCAGTTCAAGCGCCCGGGCGATTTCACCGGGCGCGCGCATGCGACGGCATTCCACGAAACGGCTGGTGGGCTGGATAGGCTCGCCCTCGTCGGGGCGCAGTCGCAGGAAGCGGTATTGGGCGCGCTGCTCCAGATGGCTGGCCACAAAGGTGCCGCGCCCCTGACGGCGGATCAGCATGTGCTCGGTGGCCAGCACATCAATGGCTTTGCGCACCGTGCCCTGGCTGACGCCAAACCGGGCGGCGAGTTCAATTTCGCTTGGAATGGCCTCGCCCGGGCGCCATTCGCCGCCTTGAAGGCCCTGCACGAGGCGCTCTCTGATCTGCAGATACAGGGGACTGAACGTGACGCGTGTCATGACACCGATGTAACCATGTCGCCTGCCAGCGTGTCTACTGTTATATGTCTTATATAAGATACATCAGTAAGTTGACATGACCTGAGTGCCCTCCTAAACTGCCTGCGCCGCGTTCGCGTCACGACACATGCGAGCGCCCAACCATTCAATGCCCGAAGCGGCCCGACGCCGCAGACCCTCCGAGGAAGACCATGACGAAAGCCCCGAAACGAGTCACTGTCACCGGTGCCGCCGGTCAGATCGGCTATGCGCTGCTGTTTCGCATCGCCAACGGCGACATGCTCGGCAAAGACCAGCCAGTGATTCTGCAGTTGCTCGAAATCCCCGACGAAAAAGCGCAAAAAGCGCTCAAGGGCGTGATGATGGAACTCGAGGACTGCGCCTTTCCGCTGCTCGCTGGCATGACGGCGCATGGCGACCCGATGACTGCCTTCAAGGACGCTGACTACACCCTGCTCGTTGGCGCCAGGCCTCGTGGCCCCGGCATGGAGCGCAAGGACCTGCTTGCCGCCAACGCGCAGATCTTCACGGCGCAAGGCAAGGCCATGGATGCGGTGGCGAGCCGCAACGTGCGCACGCTGGTCGTGGGCAATCCGGCCAATACCAATGCCTACATCGCCATGAAATCGGCCCCAAGCCTGCCGGCGCGCAATTTCACTGCGATGCTGCGCCTGGACCACAATCGCGCGCTCTCGCAAATTGCGGCACGCACCGGCAAGCCGGTGTCCGCCATCGAAAAGCTGTGCGTCTGGGGCAACCACTCGCCCACGATGTATGCCGATTACCGGTTCGCCACGATCGGCGGCGCCTCGGTCAAGGCCATGATCAACGACGATGCCTGGAACCGCGACACCTTCCTGCCGACCGTCGGCAAGCGCGGCGCAGCCATCATCGATGCCCGAGGCCTGTCCTCAGCCGCATCGGCAGCTAACGCAGCGATCGACCATATGCGCGACTGGGCATTGGGCACCCAGGGCAAATGGACGACCATGGGTGTGGCTTCCGATGGCTCCTATGGCATTCCGGAAGGCATCATGTACGGTGTGCCCGTGACCTGCGCCAACGGCGAATATGAGGTCATCAAAGGGCTGGAAATTGATGCATTCAGCCGCGAGCGCATGGATCTGACCCTCAAAGAGCTGCTCGAAGAACGCGACGGCGTGCAGCATCTGCTGCCCTGACCCCGGAGCAGACCACCATGACTCCCGGACAACGATTCCGTCAGGCCCTCAAAGACGAAAAGCCTTTGCAGATCCCCGGCGCCACGACCGCGCAGCATGCGCTGCTCGCCAGGCATGCAGGCTACAAAGCCCTCTATCTGTCCGGGGGCGGTGTGGCGGCCGGCTCGCTGGGCCTGCCTGACCTGGGCATCTCGGGCCTGGAAGATGTGCTGATCGACGTGCGCCGCATCACTGACGTCTGCGATCTGCCATTGCTGGTCGATGTGGACACGGGTTTTGGTTCTTCGGCGTTTAACGTGGCTCGCACGGTGCGCTCGCTGACCAAGGCGGGCGCAGCCGCGATGCACATCGAGGACCAGGTGGGTGCCAAGCGCTGCGGGCATCGTCCCGGCAAGGAAATCGTCTCTCAGGACGAGATGGTCGATCGCATCAAGGCGGCGGTCGATGCACGCACCGATCCGTCGTTTTTCATCATGGCCCGCACCGACTCGCTGGCGGTCGAGGGCTTCGATCGTGCGGTGGAGCGTGCCATGGCCTGCGTCGAAGCCGGTGCCGACGGCATCTTTCCTGAGGCCCTGACCGAACTCTCGATGTACCAGCGCTTCACCTCCGCCATGAAGGTGCCCGTGCTGGCCAACATCACCGAATTCGGCCAAACGCCGCTGTTCACGGTGGAGCAGCTCGCATCGCAGGGCGTAGACATCGTGCTGTACCCCCTGTCGGCGTTTCGCGCCGCCAACAAGGCCGCCGAGAATGTCTACCAGGCCATTCGGCGCGACGGTTCGCAGCAGGCGGTGGTCGACAGCATGCAGACCCGTCAGCAGCTCTACGACACCATCGGCTACTGGGACTTCGAGCGCAAGCTCGACCAGCTGTTTGCAGGAAAGAAATAAGACGGTACTTTTCGTGACGCGCACCGGTCGGACACACGCCCGAAGAGGCTGCTGACCCGCGCAATCGTTTCATTTGGCATGACCGGTCCGTTCTACGGATCCGTACACCCAGGCACCCAGACTCAGGAGAGGTCAGACGATGAGCAGTTCTGCGCCCGCCACCAGCGGACCCAAGCCCAAGAAATCCGTTGCCTTGTCAGGCGTTACTGCAGGCAACACCGCGCTGTGCACAGTCGGTCGCGCAGGTAACGACCTGCACTACCGGGGCTATGACATCCTGGAATTCGCCGACAAGGCCGAGTTCGAGGAAATCGCACATCTGCTCGTACACGGTACGCTGCCAAACAAGGCTGAGCTGAAAGCGTACAAGGCGCGCCTGAAGTCGATGCGCGGCCTGCCCGCCAATGTGAAGGCGGTGCTGGAATGGCTGCCCGCCTCCAGTCACCCGATGGATGTGATGCGCACCGGGGTGTCGGCCATGGGCTGCCAGCTGCCCGAGAAAGACGATCACAACACACCCGGTGCCCGCGAGATTGCCGATCGGCTGATGGCGTCGCTCGGTTCCATGCTGCTGTACTGGTACCACTATGCGTACAACGGTCGGCGCATCGAGGTGGAAACCGACGACGACTCCATCGCCGGGCATTTCCTGCAGCTGCTGCACGGTACTGCGCCCTCCGATTTGTGGGTGCGTGCCATGCAGACCTCGCTCATCCTCTACGCAGAGCATGAGTTCAACGCCTCCACCTTTGCCTGCCGTGTGGTCGCAGGCACCGGCGCAGATATGTACTCGGCGATCACCGGGGGCATCGGGGCGCTGCGCGGACCGAAGCACGGCGGCGCCAATGAAGTGGCCTTCGAAGTGCAAAAGCGCTACGAGACCCCGGATGAAGCCGAAACAGATATTCGCCGTCGCGTCGAGGCCAAGGAAGTGGTGATCGGCTTTGGGCATCCGGTCTACACGACGGGCGACCCGCGCAACAAGGTGATCAAGGAAGTCGCCCGTCGACTGTCGAAGGACGCGGGCAACACCAAGATGTTCGACATCGCAGCACGCCTGGAAACCGTGATGTGGGACGCCAAGAAAATGTTCCCCAACCTCGACTGGTTCAGCGCTGTCTCTTATCACATGATGGGCGTGCCCACTGCGATGTTCACCCCGCTGTTCGTCATTGCCCGCACCTCGGGCTGGTCGGCACACGTCATCGAGCAACGCATCGATAACAAGATCATCCGACCCAGCGCGAACTACACTGGCCCGGAAAATCTGAAATACATCCCCCTGGAGAAACGCAAATGATCCGCATCACGGGACTTCCGACGTTTTCCGCTTCTCTCTTTGGCAGCATGGCTGCAGTTGCGTGCCTGGCACTGAGCCCCCTGGCCGCAGCACAAACCAAGCCTCCGGCCAAACCGCCCGCGAAAGCGCCCGCCAAGGCACCGGCCAAGAAGGCCCTGCCCCCGCCTACTACGGCGGCGCAGCGGGCCGGCCTTCCCGAAGCCGATGATGCGCAAAAATCCGCCTCCGAGCTCGTGCATTACGGCAAATACGTCTGTGATGACAAGTACGAGATCTTCGTCGAGAAGAACAAGGCCTCGCCGGCCTATGTGGACGTGCGCTACCAGAAGTCGGTGTGGGTCATGAAACCGGTGTCCTCGGCCACAGGTGCCGTGCGCCTGGAGGACACGAAAGCGGCCACGCTGCTGGTGCAGATCCCCTACAAGTCGATGCTGCTCAACACCAAGACCGGGCAGCGCATCGTCGACTCCTGCAAGAGCGAGGAGCAGATTCAGGCGTTCAAGGACGATGAAGCTGCCAAGGCGAATGCCGCTGCGGCGCCTGCCGCTGCACAGGCTGAATCCAAGTAACCGACTGACCCGCCCGTTGGCCGCCGACCTTGCGTGATCCGCTCGGATCACGCAACTGGTCAGGCCACGACGATCCATTGAAGGAGGCCGCGCATGGCTCACAACGCATT
>DGIT01000086.1 GCA_002386465.1 Burkholderiales bacterium UBA4615
CATCGGCGAAGCTGTGGATGACACCACGGGGACCGAACTTCTTCCTGAAGGCCGGGTCCTTGGGATAGTCGGGACTCTCCGGCTCTTCCTCGGCGTTCAGGTGGTACAGGTTGCCGAAGAACTCGTCGAAGCCGTGCATCGTCGGCAGGTGCTCGTCGCGGTCGCCGAAGTGGTTCTTGCCGAACTGACCGGTGGCATAGCCCATGGGCTTGAGCAACTCGGGAATATTCGGGTCTTCCGCCTTCATGCCCAGGGGTGACCCGGGCAGCCCGACCTTGGTAAGACCGGTGCGCAGCCCGCACTGGCCTGTGATGAAGGATGCGCGACCAGCGGTGCAGCTTTGCTCGGCGTAATAGTCCGTGAACAGCACGCCTTCTTCGGCGATGCGGTCAATGTTGGGCGTGCGATAGCCCATCATGCCCTTGGTGAAAATGCTGAGGTTGGACTGACCGACGTCATCCCCCCACAGGATCAGAAAGTTGGGTTGCTTTTTCGGCTTGGCTGCGGCCATGGAATGTCTCCGTATGGTCGGGTTGTCCGGATGGTCCGGATCGGGCGTGCGCCGCAGGCAACGGGTCTGACCGCGGCAGCAGGGCAGCTTAGCAACTGGGCCCGAATCGGAATAGCGCGCCGACGTGTAAACGCTTCCCCTTGGGGCAATTCCAGTGGGGCGTGCTCAGAAGGGGATGTCGTCGTCCATGTCGCCCAGGCTGGCCGCAGGGGCCGGCTTGCGCGCTGGCGCGGCACCGGCTGAACGGCCGCCGCCACCCTGGGACTCGCGACTGTAGCCACCTTCATCACCACCGCCACCACCGCCCATGCCTTCGCGCGAGCCAAGCAGCTGCATTTCAGTAGCGATGATTTCTGTGGTGTACCGCTCCTGGCCTTCCTTGTCTTGCCACTTGCGAGTCTTCAGGCGGCCTTCGACATAGACCGGGCGGCCCTTCTTGAGATATTCGCCGGCGATTTCAGCCAGGCGGTCATAGAAGACGACACTGTGCCATTCGGTCTCTTCCTTGCGCTCGCCGCTGGTCTTGTCTTTCCAGTTGCGGGTGGTGGCCAACCGCACGTTGCAGATGGCGCCGCCATTGGGCGAATAGCGGGTTTCGGGATCTTTGCCGAGGTTGCCAATGAGGACGACCTTGTTGACCGATGCCATGGGATTCTCCTGGGGTGTTGGCACTAGCTTAACCCAGCGCGAACGGGTCTCCCATGCACCAACGGCCTAGGCCACAGGCACTGCCCGGGCGCCTGGCATGAGCGCAGACACCGCACGCCCCGCCTTGAGTTGCGGCAGCGAAAACGAAAGCGCTGGCCAGATCGCATCGCGTGCCGTCGTTACAATGGACCGGGAATGTCGACCCCCCCGGATCCGTCACATCAGACCGCCACGGCAACCGGCGGCTCGACCCGACTGCGCGGCCTGCCGGCGATGATCGGCGCCCATGTGAGCCTGCATGCGGGCACCACAGGCATGCGTGCCATCGGGCCGCTGGTGCTGCTGCAAGCCGATGCGCCAGCGTGGCAGGTTGGACTGCTGCTCGCCTGCTTCGGTCTTGGCCCGATGCTGATTGCCTGGCAGGTCGGCCACCTGGTGGAGCGCCACGGCTACCGCAAACCGATGCACGTGGCGCTCGTCCTGGGCGCCGTGGCCGTCCTGTGCGCATTCGTGGCGACGCTCTCGGGCGATGCGCGCACACTGGGCTTGTGTCTGGCGGGCGCAATCTCGGGCGCATCCGCCAACACCGGGATGATCACCCTGCAGCGTACGGCCGCCCGCATGGCGAGCGATGCGGCAACGCTTCGCAGTCAATTTGCCTGGGTGGGTGTGGCGCCCTCGGCCAGCAACGTGGCCGGCCCGCTGCTCGCAGGCATCCTGCTGGATCTGGCCGGTGCCAGCGTAGCCATGATCGCCATGATGGGCTTTCCGCTGGCCGCCTGGCTGATGTCGCGCGCCGTACAGGCGCCACCCGTTCCGGCGAGCAACTATGTGCGCACACCTGGCGCGCTGCGCGCATTGCTCAGCAACGCAAGCGTGCGGCGGATGATGCTGATCGACTTCCTGGTGTTCTCGGCCTGGGACGTACACGCCGTGCTGGTCCCGATCCTGGGCCACGCCCGCGGCCTGTCGGCGACAGCGATCGGGATCATCTATGCGCTCTTCTCAGCCGGGGTCGTGATCGTGCGCGTCGCGATCCCGTGGCTGTCTCACCGGTTGAGCGAATCGCGGGTGATCATGTTCTCGCTCTTGGCCACCGCAGCCATTTTTGCGGTCTATCCGCTGGGTGAGTCCGCCACCTTCATGGGCGTATGCGCGCTGGCCCTGGGATGCACGATCGGCGTGGCGCAGCCGATGATCATGTCGTCCATGCATCAGAGCGTGAACGAGCACCAGCGTGGCAGCATGCTGGGGCTGCGCTCCATGTGGATCAACTTTCAGGCGGTGACGCTACCGGTGGCGTTTGCTGCAGCCACGACGGCGCTGGGCTGGAGTGCGCTGTTCTGGGGAGCTGCAGCGGTTCTGGGGGCAGGCAGCCGCGCGGTGCCGTCCTCGCCCTTGGCGCAGCCCCTGGCGACCAGCGCCCCGCCGGAGAAATAATCAGCGCGCAGCCCAAGGCACACCGAGATCGGAGAGCCCGCGCAGAACACCAGTTCAGTACACGCCTCAGTCATCCACTCAGTGCGCACCCGCCCTGCGGCCGCCCGGTTGTGCCGCCGGCCAGCGGCGAGCGCCGGCGGCAACCGCCAACCAGACCGCCATGGCAAAGGCACAGACGATGAACACCGCAGCACTGCCATAGGCCGCCGACGCCCAGCCACCCACCACGCCGCCCGCAAAAAGACCCAGCGCCTGCGTCGTGTTGTACAAGCCCAGGGCCGTGCCCCGGGCATCAGCAGGTGCCATGCGCGACACCATGGACGGAATCAGCGCCTCGAGCACATTGAACGCAGAAAAGAACACCAGCAGCAGCACCGCAAAGGGCAGCACGCCAACCGGCTGCGCGGCACACGCAAGCTGCACTGCCAGCACCAGCGCTACCGACACCAGAAACACGGTACGCACACGCCCATTGCGTTCGCCCCAGCCTAAGGGCGGGGACATCAAGGCAAACGATGCCACCACCACGGGCAGATAGATTTTCCAGTGTTCGGCCAGCGGCAGGTCAGCCCGCTCCACAAGCCAGGCCGGCAGAACAACGAACATCGCCATCTGCACCAGATGCAGGCAAAAGATGCCCAAATTCAATCGCATCAGTTCGGCATCGCGCAGCACACTTGCAAAGGAGGTGCGCGGCTGCGATCCGGCAGTGTTGATCGGCCGATGCAGTGGTGGGACAGCCCACACTACGACGGCGATCCCGGCCAGGGCCATGATGCCGGTGAGATGAAAGATGCCCGACATGCCGATGGATGTGTAGAGCAGTGGCGCGACCACGAGCGACAGTGCGAACGTCAGGCCGATCGACGCACCGACCATCGCCATGGCCTTGGTGCGCTGGGAGTCGCGGGTGTGGTCTGCAATACAGGCTGTGACCGCTGCCGAAATGGCGCCCATGCCCTGCAAGGCGCGCCCGATGATGGTGGTGTTCAGATCCGTAGCCCAGGCGGCCACCAAGCTGCCCGCGGCAAAGAGCAACAAACCGAAAATGATCACGGGCTTGCGCCCGAGGCGGTCCGACGCCATGCCGAAGGGCAACTGCAGTACGCCCTGCGTGAGGCTGTAGGCACCTAGTACCAGTCCGATCTGAATTGGACTGGCGCCGCCAGGCAATGCGCGGGCATGCACCGCAAACACCGGCAAAATGAGGAACAACCCGAGCATGCGCAGCGCATACAGGGAGGCCAGCGACAGGCTGGCACGCAGTTCTTCGGGCGTCATGCGCCCGGACGCCGCGGGCAAAGCGGAACGGGTGTCGTGTGTCACAGGTATGGTCGGTGGCTGCGAACAGCCTGCAGACCGCACCGGACGAGGCTCTGAGCGGAACGCTCTGCGCAAACGGTGCGTACGCTAATATTAACAGGCCGGTCTGCTCGGACAGGCTTCAGGCTCTCCATACCTCGCCCTATGGCGCACCCATCAAGCATGCGCCGGGCATATTGAGCACACCACCTGACTGCCCGGTTTTCGTCGCAGTTTTACTCCCGTTCCTCCGGTAACCCACCTGCCCGTGTCCTCGACCGACAGCCCGCGCGCCCTTCGCATCCGCGGCGCACGCACCCACAACCTGCGCAACATCAGCCTGGATCTGCCGCGCGATCGGCTGGTGGTCATCACCGGGCTGTCGGGATCGGGCAAGTCCTCGCTCGCCTTCGACACGCTGTACGCGGAAGGCCAGCGACGCTACGTGGAGTCGCTGTCGGCCTATGCGCGTCAGTTCCTCGAACTGATGGAAAAGCCCGACGTCGATCTGATCGAAGGGCTGTCGCCGGCGATCGCCATCGAACAGAAAGCGACCAGCCATAACCCGCGCTCCACGGTGGGCACGGTCACCGAAATCCACGACTACCTGCGACTGCTCTTTGCGCGGGTGGGTACGCCCTATTGCCCGGACCACCCCGATCAGGCACTGGAAGCGCAAAGCGTCTCGCAAATGGTGGATACCGTCCTGGCGCTGCCCGCCCAGTCGCGGCTGATGATCCTGGCGCCCGTGTTGAGCGATCGCAAAGGCGAGCATCACGAACTCTTTGAGGACCTGCGTGCGCAAGGATTCGTGCGGGTGCGCATCCGCAGCGAAGGCGATGCCCAGGCGCGCATCCTGGAGCTTGACCAGCCGCCCAGCCTGGCACGCAATCGCCGGCATTCCGTGGACGTCGTGGTCGATCGCCTGAAAGTGAGTCCCGCCTCACGCCAGCGTCTGGCCGAGTCCTTCGAAACCGCGCTGCGCCTGGCACAGGGGCGAGCAGCCGTGCAGGACATGGATGGCGATCGCGAATGGGCGTTTTCCAATCGCTACGCCTGCCCGGTCTGCAGCCACGCATTGCCCGATCTGGAGCCGCGCCTCTTTTCGTTCAACAACCCCATGGGCGCCTGCCCAGGTTGCAGCGGTCTGGGGACGCAACCGTTTCTGGATCCTGAGCGCGTGGTGCATTTTCCCAACCTGAGCCTGGCGGCGGGCGCCATTCGTGGCTGGGATCGGCGCAACCCGGTGTTCTTCCAGATGCTCCAGAGTCTGGCGGCCTTCTACGATTTCGATGTCGACACGCCATTCGATGAACTGACCGCTGCGGTGCGCAAGGTGGTGCTGCACGGCTCAGGAAACACGCGCATTGCATTTGTGCATATCGGAGAGGACGGTCGGACGGTCACGCGCCAGCACCCCTTCGAGGGCATCGTCCCCAACCTGGAGAGACGCCTGCGCGAGACCGACTCCGCCCAGGTGCGCGAGGAACTGGGCCGCTACCTCGATACCCGCACCTGCCCCGACTGCCAGGGCACACGACTGCGTGCCGATGCCCGCCATGTGCGGGTGGGGCCGCGCGGCGACGATCAGCCGATCTGGACCGTCTCGGGCTGGACGCTGGGTCAGGCGCGCGCCTGGTTCGATCAGCTCCAGTTGCCCGGGTCGCGGGCGACGATCGGCGAGCGCATCGTGCGCGAGATCGCCAGTCGTCTGCAATTCCTGGTCGATGTGGGCCTGTCGTATCTGTCCCTGGACCGCTCGGCCGAAACGCTGTCGGGCGGCGAATCTCAGCGCATCCGTCTGGCCTCGCAGATCGGCTCGGGTCTGACCGGGGTGATGTACGTGCTCGATGAGCCGTCGATCGGGCTGCATCAGCGCGACAACGACCGTCTGATCGCCACCCTCAGACGGCTGCGCGATCTGGGCAATTCGGTGCTGGTAGTCGAGCATGACGAGGACGCGATCCGCGCGGCCGACCATGTGATCGACATGGGCCCGGGTGCCGGCGTGCATGGCGGTCAGGTGGTGGCGCAAGGCACGCCCGCGCAAATCGAGGCCGATCCCGCCTCGCTCACCGGTCGCTACCTGTCGGGTGCAGTGGCCATCGAGATCCCGGCGCAACGCGTGCGCGTGGGCGCGCATCAACTCACCGTACAGGGTGCGCGTGGCAACAACCTGCGTGACGTGGAGGTGTCCATTCCACTGGGGTTGCTGGTGTGCGTGACCGGCGTTTCAGGCTCAGGCAAGTCAACGCTCGTGAATGACACCCTGCAACGTGCCGTGGCGGCCCACCTGTATGGATCGCAGGAGCAGCCCGCCCCCTACGACGCGATCCTCGGGCTCGAACATCTGGACAAGGTGATCAGCGTGGACCAGAGCCCGATCGGGCGCACGCCGCGCAGCAATCCGGCCACCTACTCAGGCCTGTTCACGCCCATTCGTGAACTGTTTGCAGAGACTCCGGCTGCGCGCGAGCGCGGCTACGGCCCGGGGCGATTTTCCTTCAACGTCAAGGGAGGGCGCTGCGAGGCCTGCGAGGGCGACGGCGTCATCAAGGTCGAGATGCACTTTCTGCCCGATCTGTACGTGGGCTGCGATGTCTGCCAGGGTCGGCGCTACAACCGCGAGACCCTCGACGTGCTGTACAAGGGCCGCACCATTGCCGATGTGCTCGAGCTGACCGTGGAGGATGCGCATGCATTCTTTGCCGCCGTCCCGAACATTGCGCGGCGCTTGCAGACACTGCTGGACGTGGGGCTCGGGTACCTGAAACTGGGACAGAGCGCCACGACGCTCTCGGGCGGCGAAGCGCAGCGGGTCAAGCTGTCACAAGAGCTCTCCAAGCGCGATACCGGACGCACGCTCTACATCCTGGATGAGCCTACGACCGGACTGCACTTTCATGACATCGCCCTGCTCATGGGCGTGATCCGCACCCTGCGCGATCACGGCAACACGGTTGTCGTGATCGAGCACAACCTTGATGTGATCAAGACTGCGGACTGGGTGATCGACATGGGCCCGGAGGGCGGCGACGGCGGCGGCATGGTGGTGGCGCAAGGCACACCAGAGGCCGTCGCGGCCTGCCCCGATAGCCATACCGGGCGTTATCTGGCACGTGTCCTGAACCGGGCGCCCCGTCGCTGACCCCTTCGCGGCACACATCGTCACCCGGCGCCAGCCGGTGGCACGCCCCGCCACAACACGCCGCCGCTTGCCCGTCCCGGCCGTCCGCTCGTCAGAGCCGTCTACCGATCAGCCGAACGGCATTGCTTATCGCGCTCGTCGGCCCCATAAAGGTGTCACAAACGTAGCCGACACTGTCAACTCGCAAGTCAAGAGACCAAAAGAATGATCATCCATGCAAGCACCGTCGAACTGGCGCAGCACGATCTGCGCCTGCTCGCCTCCAGCGGCCTGCCGCTTGAATACCGCACTGAAGGCCGCCCGCTCGTGCCATTCGGTCGCGCCGACCTGACCGGGCTGCTCAGCCGCGCTCAGGCCACCGACGAAGATCCTGGCCGTCTGGCCGTCATCAGCAGTTTCCTGCGCCAGCTTCGGGCCTGACGCGCCGCGCCAGTCAGCGCATCAGAACCGGTGGATCACACCGACCGGATCATTGACCCGAATTACCCCCTCCAGCCCATCGGTCACGATGCAGTTCTGACCGAAAGTGATCGCTCCACCCAGCCGCGGATCGGAGCGAAACAGTGCCAGGACCTGCAGGATGCCCGCCTCATGATGGCCGGTGCCGGGGTCCACTTCCGGGATCGTGCAACGGGTGCAGGGCTTGACGACTTTGAGCACGGTCGGCCCGGCCCCCACTGATAGCGTATCGGCCAGATCCTCTTCGAACGGATCGAGCCCGTCGAGCACCACATTGGGCCGAAACCGCTGCGCCACGGCTGCAGGCAGGTCGGCGTCAGCCAGACGGCGGTCCAGCTCCGCCATCGAGGCGGTCGAAATCACCAGCAGCGGAAAACCGTCGCTGAACCGGGTGAGCGCTCCGGCACGCCCGGCTGCTGCGCCCACCCAGTGCCGATCGGCGGCGCGCGGGGCGGTGGTGTCAAAGCGCACCAGCCGCGCCGTGCGGCCGATGAACTCAGAAAACCAGGCGGCAGCTTCAGGGCCTTCGTCAAACGCCGCGCAACGGTCATCCCAGCACCAGGTGGTACAGCGTTCTCCGCCTGTGCCGCTCACCGACAGCGCCGGCATGTCCGGGGCCAGCACGCGCAGCCCGCCTGCAATGCGCGCGGGGCGTACAAGGGCCAGGCGAGGCACTTCGCGCTGCGTGATGAAGCTGTCGTGCTGGTCGATCAGCATCCAGCGCCGGTCATCCAGGGGGCCCATGGCATCAAAGCGCATCACGTCTGTCGCGATGCCGGCGCACGACTTGATGGGGTAGGTGTACAGCGCAGCTATCCGGGCGGTTCGCATCGAGGCCATGTGAGTCTTCGGTGACGTCTTGGGGAAATGAATTCAGGAGGGTACGGCTGAGCGACCGTACGCATCGGGTTCGTCTGCGAGGAGGTCGTCGAGCGGGTCGGGCCGGTAACGCGTGAAGCGGTCGAGCACGCGGTCCATCTCGGCATCGGACAGCACTGCGGGTGTGCCCAGTTGCAGGGCCAGTGCATAGGTGCGCGCCAGCCATTCGACTTCCACCGCCAGAGCAAGGGCAAAGTCCAGCGCACCGCCCAGGGCAATCATGCCGTGATGGGCCAGCAGACAGGCGCGTCGATCAGTGAGCGCCGCCAGGACATGGTCAGAAAGCGACTGCGTGCCGAAGGTGGCGTAGGGCGCACAACGGATGTCGCGACCGCCTGCAGCCGCCACCATGTAATGAAAGGCGGGAATGCCCTGCTGCTGGATCTGCGGCAGGCAGGCCAGCGCGGTGCAATGCGGCGCATGGGTGTGGACCACCGCTTGGGCGTCAGCCCTGCTGGCGTAAAGATCGTGATGAAAACGCCATTCCGAAGAGGGTCGGCGCACGCCATCCACCTGGGGCGCAGCCGTGCCCTGCGCTGCGGCAATCGAGACCCAGACAATGTCGTCGACGCCGCACTGCTCGTAGGGCAAAGCGCTGGGCGTGATCAGCATGCCGTCGGCGGCTCCACGATGCCAGCGCACTGACACATTGCCGGCGCTGCCGTGATTGATACCCAGACGCTGCATGGAGCGGGCCACCTCGATCAGGCTGGCGCGCACCGCATCCTCGGTGCAGGCCTCGGGCTCACAGACCACGCCTGTGATCGGATGCATGAAAGGCTGTGAGGGCGGCGTCATGGCGGATCCTGTTTCAGGGCGAATGCGGCTCAGGGCTGTCGCGGCGGGACGGCTGCAGATGTGGCGACGGCTGGTGCCCGGCGCGCAGCCGCGGCAGCCAAAGCCTGCGCCACGCCTGTGGGGCTCGCGGCATAGACGCCGACCTCGGTGATCAGGCCGTCGACCAGCACGGCCGGCGTGACGTCGAAGGCAGGGTTGAGCGCGGTCACCCCCGCCGGCACGAGGCACACCTGGGCGGCACGCCCCGAGGCATCGCGACCCTGGATATGTGTGACCTCGTCCGGGCTGCGCATTTCGATCGGAATGTCCTGCCCGCTTGGCAAGGACGCATCCAGCGTGGGGGTGGGGCAGGCGACCCAGAACGGCACGCCTGTGTCGCGTGCAGCAAGTGCTTTCAGGTAGGTGCCGATCTTGTTAGCCACATCCCCATTGGCTGCGACCCGATCGCAACCCACGATCACGGCATCGACCCGCCCATCGCGCATGAGCCAACCTCCTGCGTTGTCTGCGACTACAGTGCAGGGTACACCCGCCTCAGCAAGCTCCCAGGCCGTGAGACTGGCGCCCTGATTGCGCGGACGGGTCTCGTCGACCCATACATGCACGGCCACGCCGGCCTCATGCAGCGCATAGACCGGTGCCAGCGCCGTGCCTTGTGCGACGGTGGCCAGGCGCCCGGCGTTGCAATGCGTCAGCACATTGAGAGGCGCCGCCGCGCTGACGGGTCGGCCCGACTGCGCGCGGCGTGCAATCTGCTCGCGCAGCAGCTGCGCACCCGCGAGGCCAAGCGCTTCATTGATCGCGGCATCTTCCTGTGCAATGGCACAGGCCTCGTCCCAGGCCGCAGCGGCTCGCGCCGCCACAGGCAGCGCATCGATGCGCGCATGCACCCTCTGCAGAGCCCAGCGCAGATTGACCGCGGTCGGTCGCGTGGCCGCCAGCCGTGCCATGGCGACTCGCACTGCCTCGTCGTCAGCACGGTCTGCCACCCCAAATGCCAGCCCAAAGCCCGCCACCGCTCCGATGAGCGGCGCACCGCGCACCTGCATCGACACGATGGCGTACTCGCAATCGGCCAGGCTGGCCAACCGGCACAGCACATGCTCGATCGGCAGACGGGTCTGGTCGGGTGTGAGCAGACTGCGATCAGGCATCACCCGGAGGGTGGGCGGTGCTGTGGCCCGCGAATCGGAGTGGGACATGAGTTGGTCGGTGGGCCCTGATGGGCCTGGATGGGTGGAGGTACGTCGGAAGCGGTTACGATGCCGACGGCTGATTGAACCATGAGCCAGACGCCCCCGAAACACTCAAGCATGTCCTCCACCGATCCCGTTCCCACCCCGCCTCTGCAGGAGGTCCGCGACCTGCCCGGTCCGCGCGGTCTGCCTGGACTGGGCATGCTGCATCGCTGGCGCGTGTCGCGGGCCCATTTGCTGCTGGAAGACTGGGCACAGACCTACGGGCCGATCTATCGCTTCAAGCTCGGGCCGCAAACGGTGGTGGTGGTCTCTGAGGCCGACGCCATGATGCGGGTGCTGCGCGAGCGTCCGCAGGGCTTTCGGCGTCACTTCGCCATCCGGCCGATCTTTCGCGAAATGGGCATCGACGGCCTGTTTTCGGCCGAAGGCGACGACTGGCGCAGGCAGCGACCGCTGGTCATGCGCGCATTGGACCCGGCGCACCTGCGCCGATTCTTCCCGGTGATTGCCACGGCCACGGAGCGCCTGCATGCACGGTGGCTCAGCAGCGCCGCCACCGGCATGCCGGTAGATGTGCGCGCTGACCTCACCCGTTACACCGTGGATGTGACCTGTTCGCTGGCCTTCGGGACCGATGTGGCCACGCTGACCCGCGACGACCCGGACCCGCTTCAGCGCGACCTCGATCGGATCTTCACGGGCATCGCACATCGCATCAATGCCTTGTGGCCGAGTTGGCGCTGGTACCGCACCCGCGCCGATCGCGAGATTGAACGCGCGCTGCGGGCCGCGAGCCGGGCGGTGCAGGGATTCATCGCGCATGCCCGCACCGAGATGGCGGCCCAACCCCAATTGCGCGATGAGCCTGCCAACCTGCTGCACGCTCTGCTGGCGGCCAATGAGGCCCAGCGTCTGTCGGACGAAGAACTGCATGGCAACGTGATGACTTTGCTGTTGGCGGGCGAAGACACCACCTCCAACACGATCGCCTGGGCGCTGCATCTGCTCTCACAGCATCCCGATGTGCTGGGTGCGGCGCGCGCCGAAGCCATCGATGCGCTCGGCGCACAAGCAGGCGGGCACGCCGGTGCAGTCGTGTTGCATGACTTCGAGAGCACGCGCCAGTTGCCGCTGATCGAAGGCATCGTGCTCGAAGCACTGCGCCTGAAGCCGGTTGCGCCGCTCAACATGTTCACCGCCTTGCGCGACACTGAGCTGTTGGGCACGCATATTCCGGCGCGCTCGCTGGTGTGCATTCTCAAACGACCACCCGCGACCGACCCGCAGGCCTTTGGCGATCCGCAAACCTTCCGGCCGCAACGCTGGCTGGCCGGCGAGGCCGCCGCGAGCGGCTCGGGCTCCGGTGCGGGGCCTGACAGCGTGGGGGGTGGCGCAAGGCGGGCCTTCATGCCCTTTGGCGGTGGGCCGCGCTTTTGCCCGGGCCGCTACCTCGCGATCCTGGAAGCCAAGATGGTGCTGACCACGACGCTCGCCGCGTTCGAGCTGACTCCGTCGCCCGAACCGGTTCAGGAGCTGATGGGCATGACGATGCAACCCGATGGGCTCAAGTTGCGTCTGAGCGTGCAGCGTCCGATGCGCACTGCGCAGAACAGTCCGCTGTGCTGATCCAGCGCCACGGGTACAGACCGTCTCTCGGTGGGCGATTCCTGAGGGCTTGCTGAGCGATTCCTGAGGGCGTTCGGTGAACGGCCGGGGCGCGTTCGGTTGGACCCCCGGTTGGCGTATCAGGCGCCAAACCCGAGAATGGTCAGCCCTCGCCCTTAGCCCGCTCGAGCGCGCGGCGGTCGCGCTTGGTGGGACGCCCGTGAATGTCGTGTGCAGGCTCGGCAAAGAGCCTGCGATGCTCGCGCGCAGCCAGTCGCTGGGTCTCGCTTTGCGCGGTTTCAGCATAGAGCTGCTGCGCCACACTGGCCGGGCCTCGCTGGTCGGACAGACCCCGCACGATCACTTCGCGTTCAACGTCGCCGACCTTGAGCCACACGCGTTCATCGATGCGCAGCACGCGGGCAGTCTTGACGCGCTCATCGTCGACCCGCACACGGCCCTGCTCGATCGCCTCCTGCGCGAGGCTGCGGGTCTTGAAGAAGCGCGCAGCCCACAGCCACTTGTCGATGCGAACGGTCGGTGCAGGGGGTTCGCGCAGACGTTCCGACATCGGTGCCCGGCCCTCAGCGCCCCGTTGCGGGCAACAATCTGCCCGCCGCGAAATCGAGCGCGTCTTCCAGGCGGTCGTCGCCCCAGAACACCTCTTCGCCCACCGTGAAGCTGGGCGAGCCGAACACACCGAGCGCCTCGGCCTCATCGGTGGCTGCACGCAGCAGTTGCTTGGTGGATTCCGATTGCGCTGCCTGCAGGACCTGCTCGGGCGACTTGCCCACCGCGGTCAATGCCCGCCGCAGATTGTCGTCGGTGCCAATGCCGACATCCTCGGTCCAGTGCAAGCGAAACACTTCGCGCGTGAAGGGCTCGCACCAGCCCTGCACCGCCGCCAGTGTGCCGATCCGCGCAGTAAGCAACGTATTGGGCAGATACACCGTGGGCTTGCGATAGGCGATGCCGTGTCGGGCTGCGCGGCGCTCGAGATCGCGCCACATATAGCGGCCCTTGACCGGTTCCGCGAAGGGCCCCTCCACCATGCCGCGTTGCTTGAGAATGGCCGACAGCAGGAAGGGTCGCCACTCGATTTGCGCACCGTGTGCCTGAGCGAGGGCATCGATCCGGGCGACCGACAGCCAGGTGTAGGTGCTGCCGTACTCAAACCAGAAGGTCAGTCGTTGCATGAGCAATCCTTGAATGCTGCAAAACAGAAACAGAGAGTCCGCTCAATGAGCGTGACACATCAGCCATGACACATCGAACATCGCGCATCGACCGTCAGGCAACGAAACATGACGCCAGGCGCAGGCCAATCAGGCACCGTACGGATACACGCGCGCAGGCGCTCAGGATCGGGCAGATCCCGGGGTACGGATAAGGACATGGCTGGGTCGGCGTGCTGGGATCAGGGTCAGGCGTTTGGCGGCTGGTGGGCCGCCGGCTTATTGTACGAGCGCATGCCAGCGTGCATGCATGAACGCTGTTCGCGCTGACTCAGGCGCACTCAGGCAGGGGAGACCTCATTGAAGCACGCACCGAGCACGACGACGCAGGCCGCTGTGTCGACCGACCCACCACGCTATCGCGAACGCTGGTATGAAGACTACCCGGTCGGGGAAGTAGTCGAGTTTGGCGACCACCTGGTCACCGAAGCGGAAGTGCTTGAGTTTGCGCGCCGCTACGACCCGCAGCCTTTTCATATTGACCCGGCGGTTGCGGCCGAGTCGATTTATGGCGGCATCATCGGCAGCGGCTGGATGACTGGCGCCATTGCGATGCGCCTCATGGTCGATCACTACATATCACCGTTGGCCAGCATGGGTTCACCCGGCCTCGATGCGCTGCGATGGCTCAAGCCGGTGCGCCCGGGCGATCGGCTGAGCATGCGGGTCACCGTGCTGGAGAGCCGTCTCTCCCAGTCCAAACCCGATCGCGGCATGATCCTGTTGCGCTGGGAGGTGCTGAATCAGGACCGCACGACCGTGATGAGCATGGATGGTTGGGGCATGTACCGGCGACGCCCGGCCACGTAAAAGGCGCGTGCACACATCGCAATCAGGGCCGTGGCCACGGGCGCTGCGCCGGGCGGAGGGTCTCGATCAGTCGTGCCATGCGCATCACGCCCAGATCGTCAAAACGCTGCCCCACGATCTGCACACCAATCGGCATGCCGTCATCGGACCAGTGCCAGTTCACCGAGGCCGCAGGCTGCTCGCTCATGTTGTAGGCCACCGTGAAAGCAATATGCTCGAGCGCGCGATGCGGGTCGTCGGTGGGGCTGTGGGCCTCGGCTGAATACGAGACCACGGGCGCCACCGGGCTGATCACGAAATCGTAGGCCGACACTGCACGCACGGCCGCCTCGCGCATCGCCATCAGTTGCGCATAGCCCGCCATCAGCTGCGGGCCGCTGAGCGCCTCGGCGCGCCACATCGCCCATTCGATGATGTAAGGCAGCACGCGGGCACGCTGGGCTTCGCTCATGGCGCGCACATCGGAATTGGAGCGCGCCTCCAGAAACAGGCAGGTGCCATCGAGCATCTGCGCCGACATGAACGAGCGCATGGGCTCGACAATTGCACCTGCGGCCTGCAGCGCTGCAGCGGCCTGGTGCGCGGCCTCCTGCACCGGCGCTTCAGGGGTCAGACCGCAGCCCATATCGGTGAGCAACCCAATACGCAGACCACGCACGGAAAGGCCCTCCAGTCGCGCGGCATAGTCGGTGGGCGCAGCCGGCAGACTCATCCAGTCGCGGGTATCGGGCTGTGCGATCACGTTCATGAGCAGCGCCGCATCCCGCACACTGCGGGTCATCGGCCCGGCCACCCGGCCGGTGTACGGCGGGTCGATTGGTACGCGGCCCAGGCTGGGCTTGAGCCCGAAGAGCCCGCAGTGATGCGCAGGCAGGCGAATTGATCCGCCGATATCGGTGCCCAGATGCAAGGGCCCGTATCCAGCCGCAGCAGCAGCGCCTGCGCCCGATGACGATCCGGCCGGGTTGCGATCCAGCCGCCAGGGGTTGCGTGTTGTGCCGTGCAACGAGGAGCGGCCCGACGACAACATGCCGAAATCGGGCATGGTGGTCTTGCCCAGCAGGACCGCGCCGGCTTCGCGCAGCCGCGCGGCCGCAGGCGAATCGACGGTCTTGGGCGTGAGGTCGCCGGTGGCCACGCCAATCGGAGCCGGGTCACCGGCGGTGTAAAGGTTTTCCTTGAGTGTGACCGGCACACCGTCCAGTGGCGAAAGCGGGTTCCCGGCCTTCCAGCGCGCAGCAGACGCTTGCGCGGCCTGCATCGCCGCTTCGGGATGCAGCCGATACATGGCATTGAGCCTGGGCTCGCAATCGTGGATGCGGGCCAACACTGCCTGCACCAGTTCGGGCGGCGTCAGCTGCCGGGAGCGAAACGCATCGGACGCCTCAGAGGCAGACAGGTCGGCAAGCGCAGTCATGAGAAGTCTCCGGAGACGATCGGGATCAGTCGCGCAGTGTGCGCGCATTGCATGCCGGCTCGCGAGCGCCGCCAATCGAAACGGAACGCCCGAGTGCGGCCTGCATGCGGCACAAGTGCAGAGGGCTTCGACAGTGGATTGTCATGGAGGGCGCGTTAAACTGCAGCTCTTTATCAGGAGGCATCCATGACCCTAGCAAACCGGTTCTTTTCCCGCCTGGCAGCGCTGTGTGCTGCCGTGATTCTCACCGCCTGCGCATCGGGTGGCCCACAAACGCCGGCCATCAGCGGCACGGGCGTGGTCAGCAGCATCAGCGAAACCACCGAGACCAGCTCAGGCAAAACTGCCATGACGTCCGTCCTGGGCTCACTGGTGGGCGGTGCGCTGGGCAGCACCATCGGCGGCGGAACCGGTCAGGTGATTGCGACCACCGTGGGTGCGACGGCCGGATCGGTCGCCGGCGCCAACATGGCGCAACGCAGTGCCGCAACCGTCTGGGATGTCTCGATCCGCTTCGATGACGGCATCAATCGCGTGGTGCGGGTGCGCGACATGCCCAATTTCCGCCCGGGCGACAAGGTGCGCGTGGTGAACGGGGCGGTCTCGCTGCTCTGAGTGCCGGCGCCACCTGGTCTGAGGGAATCGGACCAGGCCGCATACCGATGCGCAGACACCTGCGCGCATCAAATGAGAAGGCCGCCCTGAGGCGGCCTTCTTTTTTACTGCGTGCTGCATACCTGA
>DGIT01000149.1 GCA_002386465.1 Burkholderiales bacterium UBA4615
GCTCGTGAACCGCTCGCCGATCTCGCGCGGCAGCGCCTCGCCTGCCGAGGAGCACAGCCGCAAGGCCACGGCTTCGCGCGATGGCAGCGCAGACGAGGCCAGCATGCCGGCATATCCCGTGGGGGCGCCAAAAAATACGGTCGGCTGATGCGCGGTCCAGCGGCTGAACACAGCGTCGGGCGTGGGGCGCTCGGCCATGAGTACGGCTGTTGCGCCCACGGTGAGCGGAAAGCTGAGCCCATTACCGAGGCCATAGGCAAAGAAGAGCTTGGCGGCGGAAAAGCAGACATCCTGTTCCCTGAGGCCCAGGACCGGCTGCGCATAGAGTGCTGCGGTCCAGTACAGATTGCCGTGCGTGTGCACGGTGCCTTTCGGGCGCCCGGTCGAGCCGGACGAGTACAGCCAGAAGGCCATGTCATCTACACCGCTGTCATGCGCGGGGGCAGGCTTGTGGCGAGGCAACCAGGCCGCCAGATCGTAGGCAGGCAGGTTCGCAACGGTGGCTTCAGTCTGTGCGCTGGCAGCCGTGCCCCGCCGCGAGACGATCAGCGACTGCAGGCCATGTTGCGATCGGGTCATGGCTTCAGACAGCACGGGCACAAGGCTGTGCGACACGATGGCCGAGCGCGTGCGGCTGTGCTCGAGCATGTAGGCGTAGTCGTCGGCGGTGAGCAGGGTGTTGACCGCCACAGGCACCACGCCGGCATGCAGGCAGCCCAGAAAGGCCACGGGCCAGTCGTTGCAGTCGTGCATCAGCAGCAGCACGCGCTCTTCCGGACGTAGTCCCAGCGCCAACAGACCACCGGCAAAGCGGGCCACAGCGTCGAACAGCTGCGCGTAGCTCAGTGCGCCCGCGTCGTCGATGTACGCCGTGCGCTGACCGCGGGCCGCGTTCAGTGTGGCGACATGCGCGGCAAAGTTGAACCGGGCCGGGGGGGCGGCGGGCAGCGCCACAGCGTCAGAAGTCATGTCCGGTCTCCTTGTCTTGGGGTAGGCACGCTCAGCTGCGCACGCATGTGTCGGCGCACCGCTTGCGGCAATCCGTTTCATGAACCAAAATTACAGAACGGCAACCGCCGTGTCAAGCACTATAGTGCATAAAATGACGACGCCATCGCTACAGTCCACTTCCGAATTGACTGCTGAATCCCTCACTCCCGGGGCGCGGCCGCCACGAGACAAGCGCCCGGAGGCGGGCTCTGATGACCCGCGTGATCCGGCCCTGATGGCCCTTGGCGAGCGTGCCCGTTCCTTGCGCGCGCGGCGCGGCCTGACCCGACGGGCCTTGTCGGCCGCGTGCGATGTGTCCGAGCGGCATCTGGCCAATCTCGAACTCGGCGTGGGCAACCCGTCGATTCTGGTGCTGCGGCAAGTGGCCGCCGCCCTGGGGGCATCCATGGCCGAACTGTTGGGCGATGAGACCACGGCGTCGCCCGAGTGGCTGCTGATTCGAGACCTGCTGCGAGGACGCAGCGAAGACGAATTGCGCGAGGCGCGTCAGTCGCTGGCCGAGCTCTTTGGTGCGGCGGATCGGCCTGCCGCACGCTCGGCACGCATTGCGCTGATTGGGCTGCGAGGAGCCGGAAAATCGACGCTTGGCCGCATGCTGGCCGAGTCACTCGGTGTGCCGTTTGTAGAACTCAACCGGGAAATTGAACGCGTGGCAGGCTGTGACCTGGAGGAGATTCACAGTCTTCTTGGGCCATCCGCCTACCGTCGTTATGAGCGGCGTGCGCTCGAAGAAGCGCTGCAGTTGTATCCGCAGGCGGTCATCGCCACGCCGGGCGGCATCGTGTCGGATCCGGCCAGCTTCAACATGCTGCTGTCGTATTGCTTCACGGTCTGGGTCAAGGCGACGCCCGAGGAGCACATGCAGCGTGTGCTGGCCCAGGGCGACTTGCGTCCGATGGCGGGCAACCGTGAAGCGATGGATGATCTGCGCCGGATTCTGGACGGGCGCGCAGCCTTCTACGCACGGGCAGACCTGCAGGTGGAGACCTCGGGGCGCAGCACCGCCCAGGCGCTGACCGCGCTGCGCGAGGGCGTGTGTCGGGCAACCGGCCGATCGACCGATTTGAATTGATGCAATAAATTGCATCAACTAGCTTGACTCGCCCCGAAAGATGCAATATACTGCTGTTCACGTGATTGCAAACGACTGCACCATCCTGCCGACTCACGAGGAGCATGAGGAGACCATGAACGCACCCGCCACCGCCGCACAGTTGTCCCGAGTCGATTACCGCACCGAGCCGGGCCGTTACCGCCACTGGTCGTTGTCCGTGGACGGGCAAGTGGCCACGCTGGCCATGGATATCGACGAGACCGCCGGCCTGCGTCCGGGCTACCAGCTCAAGCTCAACAGCTATGACCTGGGCGTGGACATCGAACTGCACGATGCCCTGAACCGCGTGCGCTTCGAGCATCCGTCGGTGCGCACCGTGGTGATCACCAGCCTGAAAGAGCGGATCTTCTGCTCGGGCGCCAACATCTTCATGCTGGGCGTGTCGGGTCATGCCTGGAAGGTCAACTTCTGCAAGTTCACCAACGAAACCCGCAACGGCATCGAAGACAGCAGTGCGCATTCGGGCCTGAAATTCCTCGCAGCCGTGAACGGCGCCTGCGCAGGCGGCGGCTATGAGCTGGCACTGGCCTGCGACGAGATCCTCCTGGTCGATGACCGCTCCTCGTCGGTGTCCTTGCCTGAAGTGCCGCTGCTGGGCGTGCTGCCAGGCACCGGCGGCCTGACCCGTCTGACCGACAAGCGCCATGTGCGCCACGATCTGGCCGATGTGTTCTGCACCACCACTGAGGGCGTGCGCGGCAAGAAGGCCGTGGACTGGCGTCTGGTGGATGCACTCGCCAAGCCCGCTGTGTTCAAGCAGGCGGTGGCCGATCGCGCCGCTGCGCTGGCTGAGTCAAGTGACCGGCCTGCTGGCGCTCTGGGCGTGAGCCT
Source organism: Burkholderiales bacterium UBA4615 (assembly GCA_002386465.1). Classification (GTDB taxonomy): domain Bacteria; phylum Pseudomonadota; class Gammaproteobacteria; order Burkholderiales; family Burkholderiaceae_E; genus UBA4615. The sequence continues at coordinate 2,957 of DGIT01000149.1, forward strand.
CACGCCGGTGCAGGCTGCCTACGATGCCGACGCCCTGCGCTATGCCCATGTCACGGTCGACATCGACCGTGACCGCCGCACCGCCACGTTCACCGTCAAGGCGCCCACCGGCGCGCAGCCGGTGACCCCGGAGGCGATCGTCGCAGCCGGCGCAACCTGGTGGCCGCTGGCCATGGCGCGCGAATTGGACGATGCCATCCTGCAGATGCGCACCAACGAACTGGACATCGGCACCTGGCTGATTCGCACCGAGGGCGATGCGGCAGCGGTGCAGGCCGTGGACGCCTGCCTGCTGGCTCACCGTGATCATTGGCTGGTGCGCGAGACCATCGGGCTGATTCGCCGTACGTTCTCGCGCCTGGATGTGTCCTCGCGTTCGCTCTTTGCCCTGATCGAACCGGGTTCGTGCTTTGCCGGCACCTTCCTCGAGCTGGCGCTGGCCTGCGATCGCAGCTACATGCTCGCGCTGCCGGACGATGCCGCGCGTGCGCCGCGTATTGCCGCCGGCGAGGTCAATTTCGGCCTATACCCCATGGCCACCGGCCAGTCGCGTCTGACACGCCGGTTCTATGGTGAGGATGTCGCGCTGCAGGCCGTGCGTGCGCGGCTGGGCGAGGCGCTCGATGCCGATGCCGCGTTCGACTTAGGCCTGGTGACGGCATCGCCCGATGACATTGACTGGGCAGACGAAGTGCGCATGGTCATTGAAGAACGCGCTGCGATGTCGCCCGATGCGCTCACCGCGCTGGAAGCCAACTTGCGCTTCAACGGGCCGGAAAACATGTTCACCCGTATTTTTGGGCGCCTGACCGCCTGGCAGAACTGGATCTTCAATCGACCCAACGCGGTGGGCGAAAAAGGCGCGCTCAAGCTGTATGGCAAAGGCGAAAAACCGCACTTTGACCGCAATCGGGTGTAAGGCGACGCGATACGCTTCACTTGAAACGCCGATCTTCATTCGACCCACGTATTTTTCCGTATCCATCTTTTCCGACCGCAACACAGACCGGAGTATCCACATGGCTGCCATCGACTACAGCGACAAGATTCCCAACAACGTGAACCTCTCCGAGGACAAGACCCTGCAGCGTGCCCTGGAGAACTGGCAGCCCAATTACATCGAGTGGTGGAAGGACATGGGGCCCGATGGCTCCAATGATTTCGACGTGTATCTGCGCACGGCAGTGAGCGTCGACCCTCAGGGTTGGGCCCAGTTTGGCCATGTGAAGATGCCCGATTACCGCTGGGGCATTTTTCTGAATCCGCAGGAAGCTGGTCGGCAGGTCAATTTCGGTGAGCACAAGGGCGAAGCCGCCTGGCAGGAAGTGCCTGGCGAACATCGCGCCAACCTGCGACGCATCATCGTGACCCAGGGCGATACCGAGCCTGCGTCGGTCGAGCAGCAGCGCCATCTGGGGCTGACCGCGCCCAGCCAGTACGACCTGCGCAACCTGTTCCAGGTGAATGTGGAAGAGGGCCGCCACTTATGGGCCATGGTGTATCTGCTGCACAAATATTTCGGCCGCGATGGGCGCGAAGAAGCCGAGTCGCTGCTCGAGCGCCGCTCGGGCGATGAGGACAATCCGCGCATCCTGGGCGCTTTCAACGAGAAAACGCCCGACTGGCTGTCGTTCTACATGTTCACGTACTTCACCGACCGCGACGGCAAGTTCCAGTTGTGCGCACTGGCTGAAAGTGGTTTTGATCCGCTGGCCCGCACCACCAAGTTCATGCTGACCGAGGAAGCGCACCACATGTTCGTGGGCGAATCGGGTGTGTCGCGCGTGATTGCGCGCACCTGCGAAGTCATGAA
>DGIT01000077.1 GCA_002386465.1 Burkholderiales bacterium UBA4615
CCGGTGCCATCCGGATCGGGGCCTGCGGCGAGCCGGCCACGGCCCGCACGCCAGCACCCGCCTGCGGCCGGACCGGCAGCAGTTGTGACTGCGCCGGCAATGCGCCGGCAGGCGCGGTCGGATCAGTGGGATGGACCCACGGATAGTCATCGGGCGCGACCCAGGGCAGCGAGGCGAGCGGCAAGCGGTAGCCAATCGCGGAATCGCCGGGCGCCAGAAAACAGCGCTGGGTACGCAGCGGCCAGGCCGTGGCCTGCCAGAGCTGGGCGCGCTGGCGCACAGCAGGGTCACGCAAGACCTGGGGGTTGGGCGCGATCGGGAGCACGCAGCCCACTGGCTCGCCCAGACCGCGCGCAAAGACCCGATGCAGGCGCTCGCGCTCCATCGGGTCTTCGAGCCGGGACTCCAGCGGGTCGACATTGACCGGCAACTGCTGCTCGCGGTGCACGAAATGCACCGGGTCTTCATAGGCTTCAAAGACCAGATCGGGGTCCACGCCCAGCACGCTCGCCACGCCCGTCGCCAGAGCGCGAGCGTGACCGATACCCATCGCGTGCGCGCTCAGTCCCATTGGCGCTTCGGTCGCAGCACCCCTCGCCTGCGCATCACGGGTTCCGTCCATGGCAACCTCAGGCGCAGGGACGGGCTCGGCCTTGGTCGGAATACTCGCGCTCAATGCAGCAACGTCCTCACGCGCCAGTACGGTCGGATCAGACAGCATCGGTTCGCCGTCGCGCCGCCAGAACCAGTTAAGCGACCAGCGCGGCAGCTGCTCACCCGGATACCACTTGCCCTGGCCGTAGTGCATGAAACCACCCTGGCCATGGCTCGCACGCAGCCGGTCAAGCAATTCACCCGACAGCCTGCGCTTGTTGGGGCCCATGGCTTCGGTGTTCCACTCGGCCCCGTCGCGGTCATCGATCGACACGAAGGTCGGCTCACCGCCCTGCGTGAGTCGCACATCCCCCGCGATCAGATCGGCATCAACCTGTCGGCCCAGCGCCTCGATCGACTCCCATTGCGCAGGCGTATAGGGCAGCGTCACCCGCGGGGATTCGAAGACGCGCGTGACCGACATCTGATGCTCGAACACGCATTCGGCCGGATCGACCAGCCCGGTGATCGGTGCTGCCGAAGAAGGCTCGGGCGTGGCCGCCAGCGGAATATGGCCCTCGCCAGCAAAGAGTCCGGAGGTAGGGTCCAGGCCCACCCAGCCTGCGCCCGGCAGATACACCTCGCACCACGCATGCAGGTCGGTGAAATCGCGCTCTGCGCCCACCGGGCCGTCGAGTGACTTCACATCGGGCACCAGCTGGATCAGATAGCCCGACACGAACCGGGCCGCCAGGCCCAGGCGGCGCAACACCTGCACCAGCAGCCAGGCGGAATCGCGGCATGAGCCACAGCCCTTGGTGAGGGTGTCGTGCGGCGTTTGCACGCCAGGCTCCATGCGGATGAGGTAGGCCACCTCCTGCTGCACCCGCTGGTTGAGCGCTACCAGAAAATCGATCGTGCGCACCGACTCACGCGGCACGCGCGCCACCCAGGCGTCGAGCACCGGTTCGGGCGGCAGACGCACCAGAAAGGGGGCCAGCTCATGCGCCAGTTCAGGCTCGTAGCTGAACGGAAACTGCTCGGCGGCCGGCTCGAGAAAAAAGTCGAACGGATTGAAGACCGCCATCTCGGCGATCAGATCCACTTCAATGCGCAGCGACTGCGTGCGCTCGGGAAACACCACCCGCGCCAACCAGTTCGATTGCGGGTCCTGCTGCCAGTTCAGGAAATGCCCTGCCGGCTCGATGCGCATGGAATACGACAGGATGCGCGTGCGGGCGTGCGGCGCCGGGCGCAGGCGGATCACCTGCGGGCCGAGCGTCACCGGGCGGTCGTAGTCGTAGCGGGTCAGGTGGTTAAGGGCAACATGCATGGACACGGCAGGGCTCCGGAAGGCGACTCCGGTTTCATGCAAGCGTCATGCCACCGGAGTGCGAAACGATACCGTGTCTGGCGAGCGCCGCTGTCGGCGCCCCGCGCGTGCGACCTGTCAGGCTGCCTTCTTGCCCAATGACTCGTCACGCAACTGACGACGCAGGATCTTGCCCACATTGGTCTTGGGCAGATCGGTGCGGAACTCGATGTACTTGGGCTTCTTGTAGGCGGTGAGATGCTGCTCGCAGTGCTCGCGCAGCATCTGCTCGGTCAGACCGGGGTCTTTCTTCACCACGAAGAGCTTGACCGCCTCGCCGGTCTTGTCGTCGGGCACGCCCACGACCGCGCACTCCAGCACGCCGGGGTGATTCGCCACCACGCCCTCGACTTCATTCGGGTACACATTGAAGCCCGACACCAGCACCATGTCCTTCTTGCGATCGACGATGCGGGTGTAGCCGCTGGCATCCATGATGCCGATATCACCGGTCTTGAAGAAGCCATCAGCCGTCATGACCTTGGCGGTTTCTTCAGGCTGCTGCCAGTAGCCGGCCATCACCTGCGGGCCACGCACGGCAATTTCGCCTGACTGACCCAGCGGTACGGCATGGCCGTCATCGTCCAGGATGGCGATGTCTGTGGACGGAAACGGCAGGCCGATCGATCCGGTGAACACATCGATATCGGTCGGATTAGCGCTCACACCAGGCGATGTTTCAGACAGTCCATAGGCCTCGCAAATGGCGCAACCGGTGACCTCGAGCCACTTCTTGGCCACCGCCTCCTGCACCGCAGTGCCTCCACCTAATGACACGCGCAGACCGGAAAAATCGAGCTGACGGAAGGTGGCGTCGTTAGCCAGCGCATTGAAGAGCGTATTGACCGCAGGAAACAGATGAACCTTGTAGGGCCTGATCTGCTTGATGAGCGCCGGCAGATCGCGCGGGTTAGGCACCAGGATATTCATGCCGCCCATGCGCATGCCCGCCAGACAGCAGGCTGTGAGCGCGAAGATGTGATACAGCGGCAGCGCGCAGACCCAGACCAGCTGATCGGGCGGTGCACCCTTGGCAGGGTTGCGCAGCCCCGGCTGGATCCAGGCCTCGGACTGCAGGATGTTGGCCACCACATTGCGGTGCAAGAGCGTGGCGCCCTTCGACAAGCCGGTCGTGCCGCCGGTGTACTGCAGGAAGGCCACGTCGTCCGGGCCTCGCTTGACCGGCGTGAACGCAGCCCGCCCACCCTGCGCGATGGCGTCATTGAACCGGATGGCCCCTGACAGGCTGAACGGCGGCACCATTTTTTTGACGGTGCGCACCACGAAATTCACCACTGCGCCCTTGACCAGTCCGAGCAGATCGCCCATCGAGGCCAGCACCACATGCTTGATGCCGGTCTTCCCGATCACCTGCTCCAGCGTGGTCGCAAAGTTTTCGATGATCACGATCGCCTCGGCACCGGAATCCTTGAGCTGATGCTCAAGCTCGCGAGGCGTATACAGCGGATTGACGTTCACCACGACACAGCCGGCGCGCAGGATGCCGGCAATCGCTACCGGGTACTGCAGCACGTTAGGCATCATGACCGCCACGCGCGCACCCGGCTTCAATCCTCGCGACTGCAGCCAGGCCGCCAGGCCACGCGACATGCGATCGACTTCCCCGAAAGTGAGCGTCTTGCCCATGCAGTCGTAGGCCGTGCGGTCGGCATACTTTGAGAACGATTCATCAATCAGTGCGACCAGCGAGGCATACCCGGACGCATCAATGTCCGAGGGCACTCCGGCGGGATAGTGCTTGAGCCAGAACCGATCCATGGCCGTCTCCTTTCTGTGGTGCTTTTTTGTTTTGGATGATGACTTGTGTACTGCCGGCGTTCGCAGACCATCCTGCGCACCGTCTGACGAATCGATGATAGCCCCATTCCGAAGCACCACTGGTGATCGACCACAGGGTCAGTCGGTGCATCGTGAGCCGAGTCTACGCATCACGAGCAGGCGGCGTCATGACCTCATGCGCCGCACGTCCCGTACAGACTGCTCATCAGCGCGCAATCTGGCGGTCGGTCTAGTCTCCCCGCGGCCGTGCAGCCGCCTGCGCGGCCAGCTCATCCAGGCGGGCATTGCGCTGTGCCGCGGGCAAGGCCGCCAGGGCACGGACCGCTTCGTAAAAGGCCGGCATCTGAGAGCCCGAAGCCTCGAACAAGGCACGAAATGCAGGCAACCGGTCGTTGTAGGCGCCCACAGCAGCCAGATGCGCATTGGTCAGGGGTTCGCTGAACCAGCGGTCGTAGCCTGAAAACCCGCCCCAGGTCTGCTTGAGCAGCAGATAGTCCGCACGCAGCCCGTCGAACACCGCCTGCTTGCCACGCAGCTTGGCCGCTTCGTCGGTCTCCTGCTCGTACACCGTTTGCAGCATGGCCTTATGGCGCACCAGCAGCGCCACGAAATTGCGCCGGCGCTGCGCCAGGTCGCGATAGGCCGTCAGCGCCGCAGGATCAGGGCGCGCAGCAAACCAGCGGTCGACACCGATTTCCTCCACCGCACTGGCGAAGGACTCGTTGAAGGTGGTGTCGCCCTTCACATAGACCACCTGATGCGCCAGCTCATGGAAGATGAGTCGGGCGAGTTCACCCTCGGGATAGCCAATGAAGGTCGACAGCAAAGGGTCCGGAAACCAGCCCAGCGTGGAGTAGGCTGGCACGCCGCCCACATGCGCCTCCAGCCCGCTGCGGCGCAGCCGGGCCGCAAATTGCATCGCCTGCTCGCGATCGTAATAGCCGCGATAGCCAATGCAACCGGCCACTGGAAAGCACCAGTTCTTGAGCTGCATGGACAGCGATTCGGTGGCAAACACGTTCCACAGTACGAACGGACGGCCCAGATCGGCATAGCTGCCAAAGCTGCTGTTATCAGGCAGGGCGAGCTCACGACTGGCGAAAGCGCGCATCTCGCGCGCCCGCGCCAGACGCGTACGAAGCGCATCAGAGGTGCCTGGGTCGGCCATGACCTCATCGAGCGGACGGGCGCGCCGCATCATGTCCAGGTGCCCTGCGGCCGACTGCCAATAAAACGCGGGCCCGTCCTCCATGCTGGAGCAGCCGGCCAGAGCGAGCAGCAGGCCCGCAGCCCATGCCCGGGCGGCGGCACTCAGTGCACGCCGGCTCGAGGGCAGACGCCATGCGCAAGCGGGCGAGCGCTGACGGGTTGAGAACACACGATCGATCAGGATGCGTTGTGACATCGCTCGACTATGCCCCGCGCGCACTGCTCAAGGTCACGCGACAGGTGGTTGCGCGGCAGATGTCACCGTGCGAACGGCGGATCAGCCCGCAGCACCGGTCTGCCGCGAGACCGCTGCACGATGACCCGATGCGCCCGCCGACACTGCATCGCCCTGAACATCCGACGCCTCATGCGCCACCACCTCCACCAGACAGTCATAGAAGGTCGGGCCGCGGCCAATATCGGTCAGCCGCTGGCTGGTCACCGCGTTCACGTTGTGTCCACCCGGAGCCAGCTTCGGCCACCAGACCCCCCAGGCTGCGACCACGCCCGGGCGCACGCGTGCGTCCACCCGCAGCCTGGCAAGAAACGCGCCGCGGTCATTGACGGCGCGCACCAGAGCACCTTCTTGCAGGCCGCGCGCGGCTGCATCCTCCGGATGCATGTCGATGAAGGGCTCGCGCTCGGCCGCCCTCAAGCTGGCGATGTTCACGAAGGTCGAATTCATGAAATGACGCGCCGGGGGCGAGATCATGGCCAGTGGATAGCGCGCGGCCAGTTCGGGCGCCGACTCAGCCGACTCATAAGGCGGCACGAAATCGGGCAGCGGGTCCTGCCCCAGTGCGCGCAGCAGCGACGATTCAAATTCGACCTTGCCCGATGGCGTGGGAAATCCGCCCTGCGCAAACGGGGCCTCGGGAATGTTCAGCTTGGCATAGCCCCGCTGCACGATGGCATCGAGTGCTGCACGCGCCGCCTGCGGCCCGCGCCCCCCGGCGCCGGCGGCGGCATGCGCCATCAGCACCGGCAGACGCGCGTCATCCAGCCGGTAGGCACTGGCCGCCACCGCCTCGTCCGATTCATGCAGACACGGGTCATCAAATCCCATCGCAGCGGACAGGCGCCGAAAGACTTCCGAATTGGGCAAAGCCTGCCCTTGCGGCGCAATCGCCGGCGTGTTGACGACCCACCAGCGATGCCCATACGTCTTGTGCAAGTCGAAATGCTCAAGCTGCGTCGTCGCCGGCAGCACCCAGTCGGCATGGTCCGCCGTATCGGTCATGAATTGTTCGATGACCACGGTGAACAGGTCTTCGCGTTGAAAACCCGCCCGCACTTTGGCGCTCTCGGGCGCAACGGCCAATGGATTGGAATTCCAGACCACGATCGCTTCGATCGGTGGATCGGCCTGCAACAGCGCATCGCCAATGCTCGACATGTTGATCGTGCGCGGCCGACGACCAGCCAGCAGATCGGGGCGTTGCAGGCCCTCAAAATCGACGCCGTAATGGCTGCTGGCCGACAGCAGCACGCCACCCGCCGCATGCCGCCAGGCGCCGATCAGAGCAGGCAGACTCGCCACCAGGCGCACCGCGTTGCCGCCGCCGCGGGTGCGCTGCATGCCGTAGTTCAGCCGGATGGCCGCAGGCGCAAGCGTGCCGTACTCGCGTGCCAGATCGATCACCTCCTGCGCACGGATGCCGCAGGTGCGCGCCACCCGCTCGGGTGTCCAGGCGGCCGCGCGCGCGGCCAGCGCCTCAAAGCCCACAGTGTGCTGCGCAACCCAATCGCGGTCGATCAGGTCTTGCGCAATCAGCTGCTGCATCAGCCCCAGCGCCAGCGCGCCATCGGTGCCGGGGCGCAGCGCGATGTGCTGATCGCAGCGCTCGGCGGTGGCCGTGCGGTACGGGTCGATGCAGATCAGCTTCGCTCCCTGGCGACGCGCCTGCTGCGCCAGACTCCAGAAATGCACGCTGGAAGTGATCGGGTTGGAGCCCCAGATCAGGATGAGCCTGGACTGCGCGAAGCGCTCCATGTCCATGCCGACTGCGCCACCCAGGGTATAGGTCAGGCCATGGATGCCCGGTGACGAGCAGATCGTGCGGTCGAGCAGCGAGGCCCCCAGCTTGTGGAAGAACCGCTGACCCATGCCATCCCCCTGCACCATGCCCATGGTGCCGGCATAGCTGTACGGCACGATGCGCTGCGGGTCACGCTGGGCCACCGCCCCGAGGCGTTGCGCAATGTCTGCGATCGCAGCCTCCCAGGTGGCAGGCTCGAAGTGTCCCGAACCTTTGGGCCCCACCCGCCGCAGCGGCACCGTAATCCGATCGGGCGAATACACGCGCTCCAGGTAGCGCGACACCTTCGTGCACAGCACACCGTCGGTGGGCGGATGATCGGGGTCGCCCGCCACCTTGACGGCTCGGCCGTCGCGCACCGTCACGCGCAATGCGCAGGTGTCGGGACAGTCATGCGGACAGGCGCCGCGGACCACGATTTCAGCAGGGTTTTTAGCGTGAACAGGCGCAATGTCGGTCATCGGGGCGATGTTAAGCTAGGTGTTTTGGACAGCGGACGAATCATCATGATGCTCGCAGAAGGCATTCTCGATCTTCAGTCGGAAATCCAGGCCATTCGCAGGGACATCCACGCCCACCCCGAACTGCGCTTCGAGGAACACCGCACCGCGGCCCTTGTCGCCACGAAACTGCAGGCCTGGGGCCTGGAAGTCACCACCGGCATCGGCGGCACGGGCCTGGTTGGCACGTTGCGCCGCGGCACGTCCACGCGTGCGGTGGGCTTGCGCGCCGACATGGACGCCCTGCCCCTGCAGGAGCACAACACCTTCGATCATGCCTCGAAGCATCAGGGCCGCATGCACGCCTGTGGCCACGACGGTCACACCGCCATGTTGTTGGCTGGTGCCCGCTGGCTGTCGCTGCACGGGGGCTTCGACGGCATCGTGCACTTCATCTTTCAGCCTGCGGAAGAAGGCGGTGCGGGAGCACAAAAGATGATCGACGAAGGTCTCTTCGAGCGCTTTCCCTGCGAGGCGGTGTTTGGTGTGCACAACTGGCCGGGCTCGCCGGTCGGCACCATTGCCACCACGCCCGGCCCCATGATGGCCTCGTCAAATGAATTCTCGATCACCATCCGCGGCAAGGGCGGCCATGCGGCGCTGCCTCACACCAGTACCGATCCGGTGCTGGTCGCTACGCACTTGGTGCAGGCCCTGCAGTCGATCATCACCCGCAACAAAAAGCCGATCGACTCCGCGGTGCTTTCTGTCACCGAAATTCATGCGGGCGATGCCACCAACATCATTCCCGATACCGCCACCATCCGGGGCACGGTGCGCACGTTCACAGTCGAAACCCTCGACCTGATCGAGTCGCGCATGCGCCAGCTCACCGAGCAGTTGCCGGTGGCCTTCGGCGCGACCGGGGCCCTGCACTTTCATCGTAACTATCCGCCCACCATCAACGATCCCGAGCAGGCGGCCTTCGCCGCATCGGTGGCCCGGGAACTGGTCGGTGATGCGAACGTGCACGCCAACTGCGAACCCACCATGGGCGCAGAAGACTTCTCGTTCATGCTGCTGGTCAAGCCGGGCTGCTATCTGTTCCTGGGTAACGGCGATGGCAGCCACCGCGAGATGGGCCATGGCATCGGGCCATGCATGCTGCATAACCCCAGCTACGATTTCAACGATGAGCTCATTCCGCTGGGCGGCAGTTTCTGGGCACGGCTGGTGCAGCGCTTCCTTGCGCCCGCCTGAATTCGGCGCAGCTGATCTGAAGGAGTCGGGCCGGTGATGCTCGCGTTCGTCATCCGGCGCTTGCTGCAGGCGGTGGTCGTCATGGGCGTGGTGGCCTTCGTGGCCTTTTCGCTCTTTCAATTCGTGGGCGATCCGGTGGTGGCCATGCTCGGTCAGGACGCCACCGACGAGCAGCGTGCCGAACTGCGTCGTGACCTCGGGCTGGAAGACCCCATTCCGGTTCAGTTCGCTACTTTCGTGAAGCACGCGGTCCAGGGCGACTTCGGCCTGTCCTACCGGCAGGGGCGCAAGGTGTCCGAGCTGATCAAGGAGCGTCTGCCTGCCACGCTGGAGCTCTCCATGGCCGCCGCCGGCCTGGCGCTGCTCGTGGGCATCCCCATGGGGGTCTACACCGCCCTCAAGCGCAAGAGCTGGCTGGCCAATTTATTTCTGGCCATCTCCCTGGTGGGTGTGTCGTTGCCCACCTTTCTGATCGGCATCCTGCTGATCCTGGTCTTTGCGGTCGTCCTGGGCTGGTTGCCCTCGTTCGGTCGCGGCGACACTGTCCAGCTGGGCTGGTGGTCCACGGGCCTGCTCACCCGCGACGGCTGGTCTCACCTGGTGCTGCCAGCCATCACGCTGGCGCTCTTTCAGATGACGCTGATCATGCGTCTGGTGCGCTCCGAGATGCTCGAAGTTTTGCGCACCGACTACATCAAGTTTGCGCGCGCCCGCGGCCTGAGCGATCGTGCGGTCTATTTCGGGCATGCACTCAAGAACACGCTGGTGCCGGTCATCACCATCACCGGACTGCAGATCGGCGCCATCATTGCCTTTGCCATCATCACCGAGACGGTGTTCCAGTGGCCGGGGATGGGGCTGCTGTTCATCCAGTCGGTCCAGGCTGCAGACATTCCGATCATGGCGGCCTATCTGTGCCTGATCGCACTCATCTTCGTGGTCATCAATCTGCTGGTCGACCTGCTGTATTTCGTGGTCGATCCCCGCCTGCGCGTCGAGCGTCCCACCACGTCACACTGAGCGTCTGAATCGTGTGGGCTGATCGTGGCCTGCACACCTGAGCCTGCCCATCCTTCAAGAGTCCGCCTGTGTCATCCGACTCCGCACCCACCGCCGCGCCACCCCTGCCCCCTTCGGCCTGGCAGCGCTTTCTCGACGGCGACGTCTTTCACAGCTTTCGCAACAATCCGGTGGCCATCGGTGCAGCCATCGTGGCAGCCATCATGGTGCTGGGCGCGCTCTTTGCACCGCTGGTCTCGCCGCATGATCCCTTCGACCTGAAAACGCTCGACCTCAACAATTCGCTTTTTCCGCCTGCATGGACCGAAGCCGGTCAGCGGGCCTTTCCGCTGGGCACCGACGACCAGGGTCGCGATGTGCTCTCCACCATTCTTTACGGCTCGCGCATTTCCCTGCTGGTAGGCCTGCTGTCGGTCGCTTTCGCCATGGTCATGGGCGTGAGCCTGGGGCTGCTGTCGGGCTATCTGGGCGGGCGTCTGGACGCCTTCATCATGCGCGTGGCCGATGTGCAGCTGTCCTTTCCAGCCATCCTGATTGCCCTGCTCATCAATGGTGTGGCGCGTGCGGCACTGCCCTCAAATGCCAACATGGATGCGCTCTCCATTGCCGTGCTGATTGGCTCGATCGGATTGGCCAACTGGGTGCAATATGCCCGCACGGTGCGCGGTTCCACGCTGGTTGAAAAGAACCGCGAATACGTACAGGCCGCGCGCGTGATCGGCGTCAAGCCGATGTCGATCATGCTGCGCCATGTACTGCCCAATGTGCTCGGGCCGGTTCTGGTCATTGCGACCATCAACGTGGCCACAGCCATCATCACCGAAGCCACGCTGTCGTTTCTGGGGGTGGGTGTGCCGCCCACCTCACCTTCACTGGGCACCATGATCAACAACGGCAACAACTTTCTGTACTCGGGCGAATGGTGGCTCGTGGTCTTTCCGGGAGCCGCACTGATCGCTTTGTGCATGTCGGTGAACCTGCTGGGCGACTGGCTGCGCGACGCGCTCAACCCGAAACTGCAATGAGTTCACCTGACATGCGCACGACCCCTGAGGCGCCCCTGCTCGAAGTGCGCCATCTGCGCGTGGAATTTCCCACGCGTCGCGGCACGCTGCGCGCGATCGACGATGTGTCTTTCAGCATCGCGCCAGGCGAGGTGCTGGGCGTGGTGGGCGAATCAGGCGCCGGCAAGTCGCTCACGGGTGCCGCCATCATCGGATTGCTCGAGCCGCCCGGGCGCATTGCAGCCGGCGAGATCCTGCTCAACGGCGAGCGGATCGATCGCCTTGACCCGGCACGCATGCGCCGCATTCGCGGCAAGGAAATCGGTGCCATCTTCCAGGATCCGCTCACCTCGCTCAATCCGCTCTACACGGTGGGTCGGCAACTGACTGAAACCATTCGCACGCATCTCGATCTGAATGCTGCGCAGGCCCGCGAACGCGCGGTTGAACTGCTGGCGTCCACCGGCATCCCGGCCGCCGCCGCGCGCATCGACCACTATCCGCACCAGTTCTCGGGCGGCATGCGCCAGCGTGTGGTGATCGCGCTGGCACTGGCCGCCGAGCCCCGTCTCATCGTGGCCGATGAGCCCACCACCGCGCTGGATGTGTCGATCCAGGCGCAGATCATTGCACTGCTGAAAACGCTGTGCCGTGAGCGAGGGACTGCGGTCATGCTGGTCACGCACGACATGGGTGTGATCGCCGAAACCGCCGACCGGGTCGCAGTCATGTATGCCGGGCGCATTGCCGAAATCGGTCCGGTGGCCGATGTCATTCATCGTCCCCGGCACCCGTACACCGTGGGGCTGATGGGCTCGATCCCCAAAGTGGGCGAGCACCGCACGCGCCTTGAGCAAATCGACGGCGCGATGCCAAGACTGGGCGCCATTCCGCAAGGCTGCGCGTTCAACCCCCGCTGCCCGATGGCCTTCGACCACTGCCGCACCCATCGGCCCGAGCTCATTGCAAGCGGAGCCACGCGCGCAGCCTGCTGGTTACTCGAAGACTCCCTGCAGCAGGACATCGCCCCATGAGCCTGATCGACCGTTTCGGCGAACACCTCGAGCGCGGCCGTGATGCCGGTGGCCCCGCAGGAGCGCTGGCATCGGCGCAATCACAGGTCACGCCATCCGCGGCCACACCGACGCCCTCCACGGCGCCGGCCCTGGCTGCAGGTGCCGACCGCTCTGCCAGCATCAGCCTGAAAAGCGCCCCGGGCGGAGCCGACACGGCCTCGCAACGCCCGGAGCCCTTGGTCGTGGTCGACGACATCGCCAAGTCCTTCGATGTGTCCGAGCCCTGGCTCAACCGCGTAATCGAGCGCAAGCCCCGCACCTTGCTGCGTGCGGTCGACGGGGTGAGTTTCGAGATTCCGCGCGGCCGCACCCTGGCCCTGGTCGGCGAATCGGGCTGTGGCAAATCAACGGTCGCACGCTTGCTGGTCGGTCTGTACACACCTTCGCGCGGTCGAGTGCATTTCGACGGCACCGACCTCTCCAGCCTGAGTCCTGCTGCGGCCCGTCCGCTGCGCGCTCAGATGCAGATGATCTTCCAGGACCCTTATGCCAGCCTCAATCCACGCTGGAAGGTGGCTGACATCATTGCCGAGCCAATCCGCGTGCATCGGCTCATCACCTCGCCCGATGGCGTGCGGGCGCGCGTGGAGGCACTGCTGCGTCATGTAGGCCTGGCTGCTGCCGACGCCGAAAAATATCCGCACCAGTTTTCCGGGGGGCAGCGCCAACGTCTGTCCATCGCGCGGGCACTGGCTTCGCAGCCGCGCTTTCTGGTGTGCGATGAGCCCACCTCGGCACTCGACGTTTCGGTGCAGGCGCAGGTACTGAATCTCATGCGCGAGATTCAGCAGGCCGATGGCCTCACCTATCTCTTCATCTCGCACAATCTGGCCGTCGTTCATCATGTGAGCGATGAAGTCGGTGTGATGTACCTGGGGCGTATCGTCGAACTGGCGCCCAAGACCGTGCTCTTCGAGCGGCCACGCCATCCGTATACGCGCATGCTGCTGGACGCCATTCCCGATACCCGCATGAGCGGCTCGGCACGCACGCCGGTGGCCGGTGAAGTGCCCAACCCTCTCAATCCGCCGCCGGGCTGCACGTTTCACCCGCGCTGTCCGCTGGCCAACGAGCGTTGTCGCTCAGAGCGACCGCTCTTGCAGATCCAGCCCGATGGCGCGAAAGTGGCGTGTCATGCCGTTGAAGAAGGCCGGAGCTGAGCCGATGTCCCACGCCCCCCCCTGCGCGACGCACCCCATC
>DGIT01000022.1:0-20611 GCA_002386465.1 Burkholderiales bacterium UBA4615
GTGGTGTAGTGGTTGAAGCGCACGCCGCGCGCCGCAATGGCATCGATATGAGGCGTGGCGATTTCCGAGCCGTAGCAGCCCAGATCGGCATAGCCCATGTCGTCCATGTAAATGACGATCACATTGGGGCTGCCGGGTTTGGCGGTGAGCGGCGGCTTCCACCACGGCTCGGAGTCCTCGCGGGTGCGCCCCACGGTACCGCCAAAGCCCGGGTAGCTGCGGGTGTCGGGTGCGCTCATCGCTCAGGTCTCCAGGATCATCGTTGCACGCGGGGGTTCGACCCGCGCTTGAGCGGCGGGCGCGGCATGCGTTCCATGAGGCGCATCGTAGGGCAACCTGTCATAACAGGTCAACGTAAATTCCCAGCCAGAGAGAGGTATGCTTGCGACACAACGCAGGCAACACATCAGGAGACCAGAATGGACCATGACGCCAGAGGCAACGATGTGCTGATGTCGACACCACCGGCCGAGTTCGAGGCCCACCTGCGCGCAGAGACCGAGAAGTGGCAACGCGTTGTCCAACTGGTTGGAGTGAAAGCACCATGAATGCACTGCAGGGTTTTCGGGTGATCGACCTGTCTCATGTCATTGCCGGCCCCACTTGCGGTCATTACCTGGCGCAACAGGGCGCCGAGGTGATCAAGGTGGAAGAGCCGCTGCAGGGCGACGTGCTGCGGGCGGGTAAGCGTGTGCAGGTCGATGCAGGTGTGAGCGTGGGCTTTGCCACGCTCAATGCCGGCAAGCGGTCGGTGGCGGTCGACCTCAAGACGCCGGCAGGCATTGCGGCGCTCAAGCAACTGGCCGTCACCGCAGATGTGTTCATCGAGAATTTTCGACCCGGTGTGGTCAAGCGCCTGGGCATCGACTTTGATGCGATCCGGGCCCTGAAGCCCGACATCATCTATGTGTCGATCTCGGGCTTCGGTCAGGAAGGCGAGTGGTCTTCGCGTGGTGCCTATGACCATGTGGTGCAGGCGCTCACCGGGATGATGTCGCTGCAGGGCTCGGAGGGCGACGACCCAATCAAGGTGGGCTTTCCGGTGATCGATGCAGCCGCGGGCATGGTGGCCGCGCAGGGCGTGCTCAATGCGCTGGTGCGCAGGCTGCGCACGGGCGAGGGCGCACGACTGGATGTCTCGATGGCGCAGGCCGCGCTGCAGCTGATGCTCTCGCCCGCGGTGGCGGCCGGCTTCGAAGGCCGCGACCGACCCCGGCCGGGCAATCGCGGATTTTCGGGCAGCCCCGGCGCCGCTACCTTTCGCTGCGCCGACGGATGGGTGGCCACGGCAGCCAACACCGGCCCGCAATTCAAGCGGCTGTGCGCCGAGCTGGGCGATGCGGCGCTGTGCGACGACGAGACGCTGCTCGACGTGCAGGCCCTGCGGGCCGGCGAAGGCTTTGTGGTGGCGCGCAATGAGGCCGCCTTGCATGAGCGGCTGGCGGTGGCCTTTGCGCGGCAGCCTGCGGCTGAACTGGAGCGCAAGCTGGCGGCTGTGGGCGTGCCGGTGGCGCGGGTGCGGTCTCTGTCGGAGTTCGTGGGCGAATACGCAGCGGGCGGGATGCTGACAGCGCCGGTGTCGTCCGTGACATACCCCGGTGGCAGCGTGCTCGACCTGGGTCCGGGCTTCAAGGCCGATGGCGTTGTGCCGGCACCGCGCAAGCCTGCGCCCAAGTTGGGTGAGGGTAATGCGGAGCTGCTTGGGGCTCAGGCGGGTGGTCAGGGCTGAGTTGGGCACGCATCAAAACTGATGCTACAGTGCATCAACTTTGATGCGAGGGTTCACCATGCGAACGACCGTCACCATTGACGACGATCTCTATCAGCGCGCATTGGAGGTCGCAGAACCCGGGCTGGAGAAAGGTGATCTCTTTCGCGCGGCCATCCAGACCTACATCCGGGTGCAAGCGGCCAAACGCTTAGCCGCGCTGGGGGGCCGCGCGCCGACCATGCAGGACGTCCCGCGCCGCAGATCGGCTGCCAAACCTGCCCGATGAGTTGGGTGCTAGTCGATACATCGGTCTGGGTGGCGCACTTTCGTCAGGCCGAGCCACGGTTGCAGTCGCTGCTGTCTGAGGATCGGGTGCTTTCACACCCACTGATCGTTCTGGAGATTGCCTGCGGCACCCCGCCTGCGCCGCGGGCACGCACCCTGAGCAGCCTGCAGGCCCTGCAGCAGTCGGCGCCCGTGACGCCGGAAGAGACTCTGAACTTCATCGCAACCCATCGACTGCATGACAGTGGATGCGGAGCGATTGATCTGTGCCTTTTGGCCTCAGCGCGGATGACGCCTCACACGACCTTGTGGACTTTGGATCGCAACCTGGCCGGGTTGGCGCGCAAGTTGGGGGTGTTGTTTCAGGCCGCCCGAAGCTGAGGTAGCCGACTCCGTTGCTCCAAAGCTTCAAAAACGTTCATGTTCGAGCTTCGCTGCGCGGGAGCGGATATTGTCAATCAGACATGAGGGCATCCGGAGAGAGCAGGGCCACCAGTGCTGCAAACCATCATCTAAACAAATGCATAGCATTCGATTTCAGGATGGTTGGCAAGGGAACTAAGTTCCAGGTGGGGTCACGCATAGGGTAGTGGCATTGCTTTAGTTCGTCCTGAACATCTGCGTTGACTGGCAGTCTGAATGGACTATACGCACGCGACTGAAGCGTCCATACACTCCATGCGGCCGAGCCTAAGCTCCCAACATCAACTCACTCAGGAAGCAACCCCCATCATGAGCAACCATTTCACCAGTACCAAGATTGACTCCCGTCAGGTTCGTCGCGACCCAGCCAAGCTTCGGGGTATGGGCTTGCTGAATGCTGAGGTGTCCGGCATGAGCCCGCCCGCTTCACGCAGCATGACGAGTACCGTGCTCGGCCCTGCGCTCTTGCTGGCGATGGCTGGGCTGGCCGGTTGCAGCAGCAGCGATGACCCGACTGAACCGGTTGTCTCGGAAAAACAGGTTTTGTGCGAGCCCAGCCCGCGAACCTCAATGCGATATGAGCATGTGTGCCTGACGCTGGCGGACCTGTTCGATACGGCGAAAATCACGGCTGCCAAGAAAGCAGCCGCAGAAAATGCGGTGATCGTCCTGGAAGGCGGCACTTTGGCGCAGTTACGCACCGCTTTGGGCCTTTCGGACGGCCTGGCAGGCGACACCGCAACAAGTAAACCGACTCCACCTGAGGCGCTACCACGCCTGCTTCCAGACGATCAGGTGGAATCAGTCGCCTCGCTCAGCACCGATATCGTCGGTATTCAAATGAGCCCAGATGGCTCAGAGAATGACTTCGAATATGTGCGCAACAAGGATCTGGCTTTGTATAGTAATCAGTTCGAAGAAAGCGCCGCATTGGAGGCTTGGGAGGACAGCATTGACAGTCAGCTTGAAGCCAAGCCCGTAAATGAAAAGTCGACGAGCCCCGGTGGCGCATGGACTCAGCAGGAGAGCCGGATAACAACCATTGCAAGCAATGCCGGCAGTATGACCGCCTATACGGCCACGTACCGTCTCAATGGAAAAGACTCTGCCGTCGACTATTACATGGTGTCCAACAGGATGGTCGCCTCTGCGGTTTATTCAAGCTGCTCTTCGCCGTTTACTGGGTCAGGGAACATCGGTCACTACTCTTGGCGTCGCGACTCATACATTCAAGACGGAGCCCCTGCGTCTGCGCGTGTGGCCAAGGTTTTCGAGTCGCAACCTAGCACATCGGTCGGCAGCAGCTCGCAAAGCTTCAGCATTGGTGCAAGTTTGTCTGAGAAAGGCCCGGGTCTGTCCGCTTCTTTTTCCGAATCGTTTTCAAGCTCTAACATCAAGACTGACAGGGTGCCACATCCAAACGCGATGGCCAATTGGCAATACACGTTCACTTCAGGTGTGTCGTACACCCCGAAAAGGTGCCCCGTCAGCGAGACTTACAATACTGTAACCCTTCCGAATGCCCTGATTGTAGAGGTACCCAAAGGTGGTACTTGGAACGCCTGGGTGTTGAATCGGAACTATCTCGTCCGCGAAACATTCAGAAATACTCTTGGGATTATGGACCGCCACCAGTGGAACCAGTCCAATCTCGATACGTGGCAAAATTTTAATTTTGCACAACCTCAATTTTCAGTCAGCACGAATAACGTCTCTATTCCTGTGGGGACTCAAACTCCTGCATTTTCGATCAATGCACTCATTCCCTCTAGCACGTTCTCATTAAGCTGGAGAATCACGGAGATCCCGAGTTGGCTGGTCGCCAGTCAGACCACAGGCAGCGGGTCCCGCCCGATCACGCTCTTTGCTCAACCAGGTACGCCCTCAGGCTCCACCGCGTTCCTGCAGATTGATACGTCCCCATCCTTAGGCGCCAACAGCGTTGAAAAAGGGCCCCTGGTGGTCCAGGTCCGGGTTCAGTAAGCAAGGAGGCGCATCAGCACGCGCGCTCGGCAGTTGAGCCGGGCGCGCATCAAATTTGATGCAAGGACTCACCGCGCGAAAAACTGCCGCCATCGACAAGGATGTCTATCGGCGCGCGTTGGAGGTGGCCGAACCCGGGCGGGAAAAGATGACCTCTTGCGCGAGGCCCTGCGGACCTACATCCGGGTGCAAACGGCCGAACGGGTAACCGCACTGGGGGGCCGCGCGCCGACCATGCAGGATGTCCGGCGCCGCAGATCAGCCACCAAACCCGCCCTATGAGTGGGGTGCTGGTCGATACATCCGTCTGGGTGGCGCACTTTCGTCAGGCAGAGCCGCGTCTGCAGGCCCTGCAGCAGTCGGCGCCGGTGTCACCCGAAGAAACCCTCACCTTCATTGCCACGCATCGGCTTCATGACAGCGGATGCGCAGCGATTGATCTGTGCCTTTTGGCCTCAGCGCGGATGACGCCTCACACCACCTTGTGGACTTTGGATCGCAACCTGGCCGGGTTGGCTCGCAGGTTGGGGGTGTCGTTTCAACCGGCCGGAAGCTGAGGCAGAGGCTTCAGGTTCTCGCGTCATGGCGCGGGAGCGGATGTCGCCATTCAAGCATGAGGGCATCCGCGGTGAGCAAGGTTGCGCCGACGATGATCGCGGTCGCGGCGATGAACCGGTCAGCAGGGTCCTGCGACAGACCGCTCAGGTCCAAAGCGCGTGTCGCAATCACGCCGTCAAGCGGCATCTCGACCAATCCTGCCACCAGCCATGTGTTGCGCCACTCAGTCAAAGGTCGCGCAGGGCGAAAGCGTCCGCGTTCGCACAGCAGGCCTATTTCCCAGAACGTCAGGGCGGATGCCCCAACGCTCCCCGTGGCCCAATTGCTTTCGATGAGCTCGCGAGAGGTGCGGCCGAGACGGCGGTCGCCGGTGTCCATCCAGATGAGCACATGGGTGTCCACCAGGATCATTGAGGGGCGTCCCATAAATGCTGGCCGACGGGCTCCATGATGTCGCCGGTAATTTTGCTCTTGCCCTTATGCAGTCCTAAGGGGTTTTTGATCCGGGGTGGGCGATATGGGCGAAGTTCCGCTATGGGTTTGCCGTTCTTGGTAACGACGATAGTTTCCCCCGTGCGTGCCACCTGATCCATGAGCGCCAGGCACGTTGCCTTGAACTCGGATGCTTGAATGGTCGTCATGACAAGCCCTGTACATTAATAATGACCACAATGATGACCATGGTCACTATTGTGGTCAACCTGCGCGCGACGATGGCCGCAGGGGCTCTACACGCCAATGACGTTGTGACGCGGGCCGCTCAAGCCGCGCGCGGCTTCGTCACCCTCGACACACTCAGCGCATTGACGATCAGCAGCACCTGAAAGATCGCGATACCCACCCACACTGCAACAGGCCAGCCGGCATCCATCAGTCGCCCGAAAATCGCGGGCGAAATGGCCAGGCCGGTGTCCAGCCCGGAATAGACCAGGCCATATACGCGGCCGGTGGCGCCGGGCGGACTGGCACGGCGCACCAGCAGGTCGCGCGCAGGGCCGGCCGTGCCCGCACCGAACCCCATCACTGCAAAGAGGCCTGGCACCATCCAGCCGGGTGCGGGCGACAAGGCAATGATGAGCGAGACGCCGGCCGCCACCGCATAGCCGATGGCCACCACCTGTTCGGCGCGCGAAGGATCGGCGGCCACGAAGCCACCGGCGAGCGTGCCGGCGGCACTGGCCAGCATGAAGGCGGTGAGGCACAGGGCCACCCACGAAGGCTGCACGTCGTGCAACAGGCGCGCGGCTTCAGGGCCGAAGGTTTGAATGCCACCGAAGCCCAGTGCCGAGGTGAGAAAGAACGCAAAGCTCATCCACACCGCGGGCAGCTTCAGAAAGGCCAGCGCAGAAGGCGCGTCGGCCTGGGTCTTTGTATCGGCGGGCTGGGCATGCACGATGCCTAAGGCCCCGACCGGCTGGCCAGCAAGCAGCGCGCGGTGCAGCCAGACCAGCAGCAGGATGGCAGCGGCGAGCAGACCCGCACAGGCCACCGCGGTGCGCCAGCTGGACAGCCCGGTGATGCCCACCAGAAATACCGGGGCCAGTGCCCAGCCAAGGTTGCCGGCCACGCCATGCAGGGCATAGGCCTTGGCCAGTCGCGCGGGCGCGATGCGCGCGTTGAGGATGGAATAGTCCACCGGATGAAAGGGCGCATTGCCCAGGCCTGCGAACACGCTACCCACCATCAGCATGGCGTAGCTGGGTGCGGCCGACAGGATGAGCGTGGCCACCACAAAGGAACACAGGGCCGCGAGCATGACCGGCACCGCGCCGATGCGATCGACCACAAAACCTGCGAGCGCCTGGCCCACACCCGAGACAATGAAGAACACCGTCATGAGCAGGCCGAGCTCGGCATAGCTCAGCGAGAATTCGGCCTTAATCCAGGGAAAGAGCGGCGCAAGGATGAGGTGAAAGAAATGCGAGCAGCCGTGCGCGGTAGAAACGACCGCGACCGTGCGACGGTCTTGTTGCGGGGTGTCGGGGGCAGCGTGTGCGCCGGCAGGCAGGGTGGCGGTGGAGCTCATCGGGGCAGGATAGCCCAAGGGGTTGGGCGAGCGGGTCGCGACCCTCAGGCAAATGGATTGACGACGTTCATGCCTGCGAGGGTGCTGCCGTGCTGCAGATCTTCGGTGAGCAGCGTCATGCAGCCGCCACGACTGGCGGCTGCCAGGATCAGCGCATCCCAGAACGACAGCTGGTGTGCGCGTTGAAGCTCGGTGCCTTCAAGGATCATGGCGACGTCGACCTGCACCACATCCATGCGCGCATACAGAGCCACCTTGCGCCGCGCAATGTCCGGGTCGGTACCCAGTTTGCGGGTGGTGACCGCGTAATACTCCTGGAGCACCTGGGTGCTCAGCACGCCCTCACCTGCGCAGAGCGCCTGTTCAATCACCTCGATCGCGGTGCGCGATCGGCGCTTGTCGCCGCGGTCGTCCGAATAGACGAGTACGTTGGTATCGAGAAAAGTGCGCGGCACGATTTCAGCCTCGACCGGTTCGGTTCAGCCTTTCCGCATAGACCTCGTCGCGATCAAAGGTCCAGCCGCTTCGGGGAGCCTTGCCCTTCATGGAAAGCTCGCGGAGTTCGGCCGCCACTGCATCACGTTGGCTCGTGCCCGCCAGCTCTTCCAGATAGTCACGAACGGCCTGGTTCAGGCTCTTGCCCATCGCCTGTGCAGCCTTGCGTGCCTGTTCGACGACGCGCTCATCAACGGACAAGGTGATGTTCATGGGGAGCCTTCTGCTTGTGAAGATCTACACAGGTTATGTGTGCACATACCCTGTGTCAATCAGTCTGCGCGGCCCGCTCGATCAGCTTCGCCAGGCGCACAACTCAACGCTGCGCACCCTCGATGCATCGCCGGAGACCGTCGCACGCGGGTTGCTCCAGCAGGCGCCCGTGCGGCGCAGGCCTTCGAAGCACGACTGTGCTTTACGCATGCTGCCTTCGTTCCAGCAGAGCCTGGCCACGCCACTGTCCCTGAAGAGGTAGCCGAATACGCCCTGGCGCGCCACGCGTTGCTCGTAGCCGGCGCAATCGGCCACCGCGGCATCACGCCCATTCGGGCACACAACCAGCAGTCGCAGGTCGTCGAAGGAATCGCTGTCCGCGGTACTGCTGAAGTGGCAGCGGTCGTCGATCTGGACGACGCCGTCAATCTTCAGCGTGCACTTGGCGTTGAGGGTGCGGGTCTGGGCGGTGGCCTGGTTGCACAGCCCCAAAAGGGTCATGAGCCCGGCGAGCAGGATGATGCGAAGGCGGGAAAGTGGGGCAGGGCATGTCATGGTGCGGGGCTCACAGGCGGGGCGGGTTCCCAAGGGTTGATCGGGTCAAGGCCATGGGCTTGAAGTCAGCGACGTTGCATGTGACGACTTTCAGGCGATGCACCAGAGCCGTCGCGGCAATCAGTGCGTCGCGTTCAGCGCGACGGTCGGGCACATGAAGCTGGGCGCAGCGTTGCGCGACAGCGGTATCCACGGCAAGGATACGGCCGTCAAATGCAGGCAAAACGTGGCCGTCAATCCAGGTTCGCAACACGCGGCCTTGCTGCGCGTCGCGTCGAGCCAGCAGCAATGTGCCGGCCTCTATTTCCAGGATCGTGATAGCAGAGAGATAAATCTGCAGGTGATCAACGGATCGTGCCGATGCCGCGACATGCGCATCGGCACGATCTTCGCGCCGCAATTCGGACAGCACATTGGTGTCGAGCAGGAACATCAGGTCAAGTCGGGAATGCGGAACACGTCAGCGCCCAAACGCGGCGGATCAAACACGATGTCATCAGCGCCCGGCATGGCGACCACGTCAAGAAGGCTCTTTGAGGGGCCCGCCAGGCGCTGATAAGCGTCGTACCGCAGCAGCACATAGGCTGGGCGGCCACGGTCCGTGACGAACACCGGCCCGGATGCGGCTGCCCGCTTGGCCTGGCTGACATCCTGGTTGAACTCGCGGCTGGAGAGGGTCGTGATGGTCATGGCGCGACTCCAAGAGAACACAGTCGACGTAGCGACAATACTGCATTGACGCACTGTATCTAGGGAACGGTCACAACGCGCCGATCAGCCGCCCTGCTGCGTCTTCACCACCTTGTCCACCGGAAAGCCCAGTTCAGCGGCTCGCTTCATGAGCGACTCATACACGCCTGGCGGCAGCGCGGGGGTGCGTGAGAGCACCCACAGATAGTCGCGGCGCGGCTCGCCGACCACCACCCAGCGATACTCGGGGTCAAGCTCGATCACCTGATAGTCGCCCCAACCCACGGGCAGCCAGCGCAGCGCGGCCGGCAGGAAGCTGACGCGCAGCTTCGCGTTGCTGGGATCGGTGGCCTTGGCCACGCCGGTCGCTGAGTCAAAGCGGGGCTCACCCGAGGCACTGGTGCGGCAGCGGTTGAGCACTTCCACGTTGCCGCCCTCGAGTTGCCGATACGTGGCGCTGACATCGCCCAGGCACTGACGCTGAAAGAAGTTGGGCAGCTTGGCGATTTCGTACCAGGTGCCGACATACCGGTTCAGGTCGACCGAGGCCACGGTGGGCAGCGGCGCGGTTTGCGCGAAGGCTGAGGGGCTGGCACAGCAGGCGACAACGACGAGGCAACGGGCGAGCGCCTGAGCAAGCTCGTGGCGCAGGGTGTTGACGGGGTTGCGCACAGGTTCAGTGAGGGAGATCTGCATGAGAGGTCCGGAGAAACCGCCGGGGCATTGCCCGGCGCGGTAGCGGTCCGTCGAGACGACGGTTTCGATCATGTATGAAGACAGGGAGGCTCGCTCAAGTACGCAGTAGCAGCCACAGCTGCAGCGAGCGGGCGCGCAAGCGGCCCTGTTCGTCGAAAATGGCCGTGCCCGCGTGCAATTTCCGGCCGTCCTGGCGGATCGGCCAGCCGGCCACCACGTAACGCTCACCCGCGCGCAGCGGCACCGCAATATCACCGGCCATGCGTCCGGTCATCATCGGCGTGTTCTGACCCAGGCGCGTACCCCAGGCAAAACCCGCAGGGCAATCAAGTGCCGCCCAGGTGATCGGCGCATCGATCAGGCCATCAGGCCCGGCCAGTTCGGCGCAGGGCGTCCAGGTGGTGGCCACCACGCCGGCCTCGCTGGCGGCACCCGGCAACAGGCTCGGGATGATCATCAGACCATCATGACGGGCGATACCGCAACCGAAGCAATGGTCGTACGGGTTACCGCTTTCTGAGCGCGCGGTCATGCGGCCCAGTGCGCCAGCTGCCTCGGCTTGCGCAGCATCGGGGGCGGGCGGCACGGCGATGTCAGCGGCATCGATCACGCAGCCTGCAGCCTCGGCCAGCAGTTGCTCACCATCATGCAGCGTGATGCCGCCCGCAGGGCCTTGCCGCCATTGCAGCGGGCGGTCCAGCGGCACCGGCGCACGCAGCGTGATCTGCACCGTGGGATCGGGCAGGCAAGCCGCGATGGCGCCAGCCACATAGCCACCGTTGCCGCTGGTGGGCGGGCCGTTGAAGCGGCGGGGGATCGTGAGGGTGCGCGGAGACGAAGACATGGCGAAGCAGGGCCTCAGAACATTGGAGCGGGCAGCATAGTGCAATCACGCGGGCCACGCCGTCTGTCGTTGGCCCACACCGGTGACCTGTGCTCAAGCCATGAGCGGCTTCGGACGCCGCAGCGCACGCACAGCATCAAGCATGCACAGGGACGCATCACCACAGCCGCGTCACAGCAGCCGGATCACATACCCGCCCGACTTTTCATCGTGTTCGAGCGCCAGCAGGCCGCGGTCGCGCGCATCTTCCAGCAGTTCGTTGAAGGACCGATAACCGTAATAGCCCTCGGCAAACCCGGGGCGGCGGCGCTTGAGCGTCTGCTTGACCATCGAGCCCCAGATTTTGTCGTCGGCGCCGCGCTCGGTGATCAGCGCCTCGACAGTTTCGAGCGCGAGGTCGATCGCCTGCTGGCGACGCTCGTCTTCGTTGCGCGGCGCAGGCGGTTCGGTGACGACAGCGGCTTCGGTGCTGGCAATGGTTGCAGCGGAAGTGTTGGCTGCGGCGGGGAGGGTGGCTGCGTTGGTGGCGGCCGTCTCGGCTGCAGCCGCTTTGCCGCGGCGCGGGCTACGCTTGCGCACGGGCGTCGAGGCATCGGTCGCCTCTGCAGTGAGGGCTGATGCGGGCGGCGTCTGTGTCGACGCCTGAGCCGCGACGAGCGCTTCGCCTTGCAGGGTGGCGGGCTCGGTGGGAGACGCCGCTTCAGCTCCAGCCGAAGTGCCGTTCGCGCCTGCACCCGCAGCAGCGGCCTCATCGACCATCGCCGCAGGTTTTCGCCGACCATTGCCGCGCGTGCGGCTCGGGCTGGCGGAAGGCTGGGTGGCTTCGGCGGACGTGGAGGCGGTCGCTGCGCCCGTGGCGGGTGGGCGCGCTGCGGTCTTGCCCGCCGCCTGCCCGTTGCCAGCACCGGGCTGCGCGGACGGCCCTGCGCGCGTGCTGCGCCGGCGCGATTCGCGCACCAGATCGTCGTAGAAGATGAACTCGTCGCAGTTGGCCGTGAGCAGGTCGGAGGTGGAGCCTTTCACGCCCACACCGATCACGGTCTTGTTGTTCTCGCGCAGCTTGGACACCAGCGGAGAAAAGTCGGAGTCGCCGCTGATGATCACGAAGGTGTTGACATGCGTCTTGGTGTAGCAGAGGTCCAGCGCATCGACCACCATGCGGATATCGGCCGAGTTCTTGCCCGACTGGCGCACATGCGGAATTTCGATGAGTTCGAACGAGGCCTCGTGCATCGGCGCCTTGAAATCGCGATAACGGTCCCAGTCGCAATAGGCTTTCTTGACCACGATGCTGCCCTTGAGCAGCAGGCGCTCGAGTACTTTGCGGATGTCGAACTTGTCGTACTTTGCGTCGCGCACACCGAGGGCGACATTCTCGAAATCGCAGAACAGCGCCATGCTGACACTGTCGGGCGGCTGGGCCATCGGATCTCCGATCAGGTAAAAACGTAAGGTGATGTGCGCTCAGTCGCTGGCGGCACTGAGTCAGGGACTGAGTCGGGCACTGGGTCAGGCACCACTGAATCTGGCAGGACTTAGTCCGACAGGAACTTGAAGCGGAACGCATCGCCGCAGCTGCAGACATGACCCGCAGTGGGTGCCGGGAAATGCGCGCTCAGCAGCAACGTGGAGGTGTCGGCGCACCGCTCGATGAGACGCATGCGGGTGCGCTTGCCCATCTCGGCATCGAAGTCGGCATACATCTGCAGACCCGGTTCGGCCAGCAATATCGGGTGATGAATGATGTCACCCGACATGATCGCCTCCTGACCGCCACCCTTCACATGGATGGTGACATGGCCCGGCGTGTGGCCAGGCGCGGGCTCCATCCACACGCCATCGTCCAGATGCCCTTCAACCACATGGTGCATGTCGACCAGCTCATGCAAGCCGGCCTGCACGACCGGCAGCACGCTGTCTTCAAACGAGCCATGGGCGACAGGGTAATCGGGCCTGGTCGCGAACAACCGCGAGAAGTACTCGTACTCCTCGCGCGCCATGAGGTAGCGCGCATTCGGAAACGTGGGCACCCAGCGGCCGTCTTTCAGATAGGTGTTCCAGCCGACATGGTCTGTGTGCAGATGAGTGCACATGACGATGTGGATGTCTTCGGGGCGCAGGCCTGCGGCAGCGAGGTTGCGCAGATACGCGTCTGATGCCAGTCGGTCCTGCCAGGCCACTTTGGGGGTGCGCACCTTGTGGTTGCCGTTGCAGGTGTCGACCAGAATATTCAGGTGTGGCGTGCGGATGAGATAGCTGTGAAAACTCAGCGGGATTTTGCGCGCCGTGGCATCGAACAGGCGCGGGCCCAGCCAGTCGGCGTTGCGCGCCAGCACCTCATTGGTCATGTTCGGGTAGAGCCATTCAGGGTCGAACCACATGGTCTCGACTTCAACGATGCGCTCGACCGTGGTGCGTCCGAATTGCAGTGGCCTCATACCGGATCGCCGCGCGCACGCGCGGGCTGAGAATGGCGGATGCGGACGATCCTCTCACATTGACGTGGGTCGCATGCCGCTGTCGTGTTCTGCCCGCGTCTGACACGCGATGCAGCGGGCCGCAAACGGGCTGGCTGCAAGGCGCTCGCGAGGGATGTCTTCACCGCAGGTCTCACACGCGCCGTAGGTGCCAGCGTCGAGTCGTTTGAGTGCTGCGCGGCCTGCATGGTATTCGTCCAGATCACGCCGGGCATCAGCAAAATCAGCGGTGGCGGCATCATCGACCACCGACTGATCGCCGTTGTCGCCCACATGCTCCAGTGCCTGCGTCACATCCACGGCGTCGCCCAGTTTGGCGTCGATCTCATCGCGTAGCGCTTCCAGTCGGGCTTCGATGCGTTGACGCAGGGCGTCGGTGTCGGAAAGTGCAGACATGGCGGGCACTGGTGTGGTTCGCGATTAACCATCCTGCGCCGGCGGCTGCGGCCAGTGTTGATCCGCATCAAGCCGGGTGCGCACGACCATGATGTCGGGCCCGTTCTGCATGCGGGCCGGCACAACTGAGCCTGTTCGTTGCTCCGGCAGCTGACTTCGCAGCTGAGTGATCAGGCAACCTCATCAGGCGAGTTGTCAGGCAACGGGCTTAGCGTGGCCGTGCGAAAAAAGCGGCCACCACTTCCAGAGCACGGGCCACGTCGGCGTCGCCCACATCCAGGTGCGTGACCCAGCGTTGCACCAGGCCTGCACCATATCGACCGACGCTGCCGGTGCAGCGCACACCGTGAGCCTGCATGTGCTCCGAGAAGGGCTGTGCAATGGCAGCGTCAACCTTCACGAACACGATGTTGGTCTGTGGGAGCTCGGCCTGCAGCCCACCGCCATGGCGGGCAGCGATGGCATTCAGACCTTCGGCCAACTGCAGGGCGCGTACATGGTCCTGCCCCAGGCGCTGCACGTTGTGCTCGAGCGCAAACAGCCCGCCTGCCGCAATGATGCCGGCCTGCCGCATGCCGCCACCCAGCATCTTGCGCCAGCGTCGTGCGCGCGCAATGAACGGGGTGGAGCCCAGCAGCAGCGAGCCCACCGGCGCCCCGAGGCCCTTGGACAGACACACCGAGACACTGTCGAACTGCGCGCAGATCTCGCGGGCCACGCCGAGCGCATCGGTAGCGCCTGCGCTGCGGGTATCGCCCTCATGGTGGCCGGCCACTCGCCTGCGCGCCACTTCCACGGCGGCATTGAGAAGACGCGCGCCATCCAGATGCGTGGCCAGTCCGCGCGCAGTGGCGAGTGCGCGGACATCACGCAGGTAGTCCATCGGCAGCACCTTGCCACCGGTGGTGTTCTCCATCACCACAAGCCTGGTGCGCGCAAAGTGCGCATCATCGGGCTTGATCGCCGCTTCAATGGCGGCCAGCGGGATCGTGCCATCGGGCGCGTGGTCCAGGGGCTGCGGCTGGATGGAGCCCAGCACCGCCATGCCGCCCGCCTCCCATTTGTAGGTATGCCAGTTCTGCCCGACGATCGCTTCATCGCCGCGCTCGCAGTGGGCGAGCAGCCCCAGCAGATTGGTCTGTGTGCCCGAGGTGGCAAAGAGCGCCGCCTCGTAGCCCAGCATCTGCGCGGCCTGCGTCTGCAGGCGGTTGACGGTCGGGTCGTCACCGAACACATCGTCACCGACCTCGGCGCTGGCCATGGCCGCACGCATGGCGGGTGACGGACGGGTGACAGTGTCGCTGCGAAAATCGGTCATGAACGGGTCCTTGAAGGCGGGGCTGCCGCAAGACGTTGCGCCATGGTGAGCGCGGCGAGCAGGCTCGAGGGATCGGCAATGCCGCGTCCGGCAATATCAAAGGCCGTGCCGTGATCGACGCTGGTGCGCACGAACGGCAGACCTACGGTCACGTTCACCCCCTGATCCAGCCCCAGATATTTCACCGGGATCAGACCCTGGTCGTGATACATGGCCACCACCAGATCAAACTCACGAAAGCCGCGCGCGCGCATGAACACGGTGTCGCCGGGCCAGGGGCCAGTGGCATCAATGCCCCGGGCGCGGGCCTGTGCAATGGCAGGCGCAATTTCCTCGATGTCTTCGCGGCCCATCAGGCCGCCTTCGCCGGCATGCGGGTTGAGCCCGGCTACGGCAATGCGCGGACGCTCAATGCCCAGCTGCTGCAGCCCGGCATGGGCAATGAGGATGGTGTCGAGCACGGCTGCACAACGGATGCGCTCGATGGCTTCGCGCAGCGACACATGGATGGTGACCAGCAGGGTGCGCAGTTCGTCGTTGGCCAGCATCATGCGCACGTCGTTCACGCCCGCCAGCTCAGCGAGGATTTCGGTGTGCCCGGGATGCTTCACGCCAGCGGCATGCAAGGCCTCCTTGTGGATGGGCGCGGTGACCACTGCGGCCACGTGCCCGGCGATGGCGTCGCGGCTGGCTCGCACGATCGCGGCGTGGGCCGCCTGGCCGGCGCGCGCGTCAATGCGACCAAGCGGCAGATCAGGCGGCAGATCGCTGCAGGCAACGACCGGAACGCGCAGATTCGCGACGGGGCCAGAGCCTGGAGCGGATGTCGATGCCAACGCTGGTGGGCATGCTGACGCGATGAGCGTGGCCGCCTCCTGGACGGTGCTCACCGCCACGAGTTCGATCGGCACGCGAAGCGTCGCTGCAGTGCGTATGAGTACGCCCGGGTCGCCATAGATCACCACAGCGGGCGGGGGCTGATGCAATGGACGCGCAGGCGCACTGCCCTGGCGTGGATCATGCGCGGCCTGCGGCCCGGTTGCGAGCCACTGCGCGCAAGCCTTGAGCACGATTTCGGGGCCGATGCCGCAGGCATCGCCCATGGTGATGGCCAACAGCGGCGCAGGGGCGGTCATCACCCGATTGTAGGCTGCAATGTTGCGCCGCCGGGCCGGGCCTTTCCTCAGACGGTCCGCAGGTCAGCGGACCACCAGGCCGCCCTGGACGACCCAGTGAGCGGCAACTCGGCTGATCAGCGGACGGGGCTTTCGCGCAAGGCGACCTTGCTCTGCGCCGTGGCGGCCACGAGGATCGCCACGCGGCACTGGGCGCGAAACTCAAGGCTATGGGCTTCGGGATCGCGCGGGAAAGCAAACACACGTTCTGCAGCCGTACGCAGCAAGTGCTCGTCGTCGTCGTCCTGTGCGAACCAGCGCAGCTGCACCGGAATGAACCGGAGCGCGGCCAGATCGGTTTCCAGGCGTGCGAGGAAATCCTTCGCACTCATGCCCTGATCGCGAGAGAGCGCGGCATTGCGAATGAAGTCGCTGCCCTCCTGACATTCAACAGGGGTCACGGTAAGCGCCACGGCCGTGGCCGGCAGGGCGCACGCCGCGGCAAGCGCCACGGCGCTGAGCCAGTTTTTCGACACCATCGTCTCCTCCAGGTGCTTTCTTATGGCCCCATTTTTCGGGGCGTTTTGGCTGGGAGCCCCTGGTACGCATGACCACACCGGTCTGAACGCTGCCGGTTTTAAAGGGCTCCCGCCGACCCTACACCGGTCGGCGCAGCACTGCAATCAGACGGTTCACTTCGCGATCAGCCCGGGGGCGCCGTGTGTGATCGCCTTGTGTGATCGCCTTGTGTGATCGCCTCGCGCAAGCGCATCAGGCGACCTGCCCGCACGCCCCGCCTCAGCGCAGCAGCAGCAGGAGCGCAATGATCACGAGAAAGCTCAGCAGCATCCTGCGAAAAGCGGTCTCGCTCACACGGGTACGCAGCCGCTTGCCCAGGCTCATGCCGGCGAACATCGGCGCCAGTGCAACGAGTGAAAGACCTGCCTCAGCCCAGCCCAGCTGACCCAACCAGCCCAGGGACAGATAGAGCGGCAACGAGCCAAGCAGGTTGAGCACGCTGATGGACCCGACGAACGCCTCGCGAGGCAGACGCAGGGCAACCAGGTAGGTGATCAGCAACGGCCCCATGGCTGCCGACACCCCGCCCAGTGCGCCCGACATCACGCCCACCCCGACGCTCCACTGCCGTTCGCGATGACGGTCCACCGTCAGCTGGGGCTGCCAGGCAATCAGCGCGACCGCGAGCAGCACCGTGCAGGCGATCAGCGCATTCAGCGTCCCGGGCTTCATGCCCAGCGTGAGCCAGACCGTGAGCACCGTGGTGAGGATCATCGGTACGATGAGTGGCGAAAAGCGTCCAAGCGCTGCGCGGGCATGGCCGCCCTCGACCGCCTGCCAGAGATTGGAGGCCACGATCGGGGCACACAGCAGGGCGATCGCCTTGGGGGCGGGCATGATCAGCGCCAGCAGCGGAATGGTGACCAGAGGCAGGCCCACCCCCAGCAGACCCTTCACCAGACCACCGAACAGGAAGATCGCTGTCGCCGCGACGATCAGCCAGACTTCGGGCTCTCGGCTGAAGACAGCCGCCAGATGGGCGGCGAGCGATTCAGGCACCGGGTGCGTCAGGCGCGCTGCGCGCGCGCCAGCACGGCATGCAACAGCACATTCGCTCCGGCGTGCAGATGCATGGGGTCAGCGTTTTCGATCTCGTTGTGACTGATGCCGCGCTCGCAGGGCACGAAGATCATCGCCGTGGGGCAGCGCCGGGCCACATAGACCGCATCATGGCCCGCGCCGCTCGCCAGCCGCATGTTCGGGTAGCCATAAGCGATCGCGGTCGATTCGATAGCCGCGAGCATCGAGGCATCGAACGCGCAGGGCTCGAAGTGCGCAGTCTGCTCGAGCGTGATCGACACGCCGTGTTCGCGGGCCAGGCGCGCTGCGGCAGCCTGCACGGCGGCGGTCATGGCGTCGAGCGTGGCAGCACGGGCATTGCGCAGGTCGATGCTCATTTCCACCCGCCCCGGAATCACGTTGCGCGAATTCGGGCTGACGATCAGTCGGCCCACTGTGCCCCGGGCGTAATCGGGGTGGGTGGACGCGATCTCGCGCACCGCCACGGTCAGGTGTGCGGCTGCCAGCAGGGCGTCACGGCGCAACGCGATCGGCGTGGGCCCGGCATGCGCGTCCTGACCCTCGATGACCACATCAAACCAGCGCTGGCCAAGCGCTGACTCGACCACGCCGATCACCTTGTGCTCATTCTCGAGAATGGGGCCCTGTTCGATGTGCGCTTCGAAGTAGGCATCGAATGCCGGGGCAGGATCGGTGCCGGCCGCGCCGATCGCAGCCAGGGCCTGCGCCACGCTCGTGCCGTCGCCATCGGTCTGCGTCAGGCAGTGGTCCAGACCGAAGGCCCCGGCATACACGCCCGAGCCCATCATGACCGGCTGAAAACGCGTGCCTTCCTCGTTAGTCCAGATGGCGACAGCGAGCGGGCGGCGGGTCGTGATGCCGGCATCGTTCAGGGTGCGCAGCACTTCCAGTCCGGCCAGGACACCGTATTGGCCATCGAAGCGCCCGCCGTTGGGTTGGGTGTCGATATGGCTGCCCATGGCCACCGGCGACGCCTGCGGCTCGGTACCGGGGCGGATCGCATAAAGGTTGCCGATCGCATCGCACTGCAGCGTGCAACCGGCGTCACGCAGCCAACCAGTGACCAGGGCACGGGCCTGGGCATCGAGATCGGTCAGCGCCAGCCGACGCACCCCGCCCCGAGGGGTTGCGCCGAGTTGGGCGAGTGTCATCAGTGACGCCCACAGGCGATCGGACGATGTGGTCAGGGCAGAGGGCGTGAGGAGCGGTGCGTTCATGATTGATGGGGCGGGGCGGTAAATGAAAAATGCGTGATGATCGGCGCAACTGCGCCGGCGACTGAGGTGATCGGCTGGAGCAGCGACAACGATAGGGCCAGGAGGCGCTGCCGCAAAACGACCGGCTCACACCCGCCGAATCAGGGCGCTGCGTTCGTGCGCTCCAGGATGGCGGCCAGCGCGCCGCCCGCTGTGCGCAGCTCCAGTCGTTCACCCTGGCGCCGGGCGAGCGCCACTGAGTTCAACGCATTGAGGAAGGCCTGCTCCTGCTCCATGAGTCCCTCTGCTGCGCACATGCGGCGCGTGGCGGCTGCCGACTGAAAACGGAGCGATTCACCATCGGCGCGGTAGGCCGCGGTGAAACGGTTGCAGCCGGCTGAGCCGCTCGCCTGGCCATCGGCGCCGAACTCCAGCGTGACGGTGGAATCGGCCACCAGGCTGACCACACCGCCCTTGCCATTGTTGATGGCCTGGGCGCGCCAGGCGGTGCCGGCGAGCGATCGTGCCTGCGGGGTGAAGGTGGCGCGCACGGTGCCGTCCGGTGCGAGCAGCTGCAAATTGCCGTCGAGCACGCGGTAGCCGCTGGCGCCGGTCAGGGCGCTCATGAAGGCGTCGCCGCGTTCCATGGCTTCGGGCGAGCAGGCCATGCGTGTGGAAGCCGGCTTGGCTGACCAGGTCAGCTCACCGTCCTTGGTGGCAAAGGGCACCGTAAACCGGTTACAGCCATCCGACCCACTGGCCCGCCCCTGGGCGAAAGCCAGCGTGGCTTCGGTGCCGGGCGTGACCGGGTAGCGGGTCTGCAGACCGGTGCCCAGGGCGGGGGTGCTGCTGCGCAGATCGGCCAGCACCCAGGCGGTGTTTTCCAGCGCAGGGGTACTGCCAATGGCCACCGGGGTGGGGCGGGGCGAACTGCAGGCGGTCAGGCTGAGGCTCCAGATGCTCGCCAGCAGTGCAAGGCCCATTCCACGTACCCATCCGCGTGAGGCCAGAGGCCCAGGGTGGGTGCCCTTCATGGCAGCGATCACGAGCGATGCGTTGGCGCTTCGGTCATGCAGGGTCGCGCAGGGTTGGGCGAGAGCTTGGGAGCGGGTCATGCGCTGCGTGGTAGAGATCATGGCAAACCTTCCTTTGAAGTCTGCAAAACGGGCCGTCATGCATGGCCCAAGCCGAGGGGCGAAACAGCTGGACGGCTGAGCGGCCGGCATTGGCGATCACACAGGCGGATCACACCGAAGGCCGCCCCAGCGGGCTGGCTGAGGGTGCGTGGCCGATCAGCTTACTCTTTGTCACGGGCCGGCCGGCCGGGGCCACGGATGGCGGCGTCTGCAGCGCCCAGTTCGCTGGAGATGCATCGGGCCAGGTCGCTCACGGCTGCGATCAGTTCGGCGCGACGCCGTGGTGTGAGGCCCGCCTTGATGACGCTGACCGCGACAGCGCTCGCGGCATGCGGGCCGCGGGCATCGAACACCGCAGCGCCGAAGCACTGCATGCCCTCGGCGGTTTCCTCATCGTCGACCGAATGACCGGCCTGGCGCACGGTATGCAATTGACGCAGCAGGGTGCTCACACTGCCCACGCTGTGGCGGGTCATGCGCGGCGCCAGACGCGGGCCAAGCCGATCCCTGACCGCCTCATCGCTCAGGCTGGCCAGCATGGCCTTACCTGAGGAGGTAAATGCCGCTGGAAACCGGCCACCCACCCGGTAATTGACAGCAAGCGCACGGCTGCCGGGGCGGCAGGCCAGATAGACCACATCGGCCCCTTCGAGCGTGGCCAGCATCAGGGTCTCGGCGGCCAGCGCATCGGCATGTGCGGCCTGCCCTTCGAATGCCCGCAGCACATCGGCTCCAGCGCCATACGCATCGGCCCAGCGCAGTGAACGGGGGCCAATGGTGAAGTGCGACTCCACCCGACGCGCCAGATCCAGCGCCACCAGGGTGGCCAGCAAGCCATGCAGACTGCTGCGCGGCAGCTCGAGTTCGCGGGCCT
>DGIT01000022.1:20653-79324 GCA_002386465.1 Burkholderiales bacterium UBA4615
CGCGGGCCAGTTCGGCCAGCGTACGCGGCTGGCGGGCACTGGCCAGCGCATCGAGGACGCGCGCCGCGCGCTCCACTGCCGGCACCAGGCGCTCGGGATCCGGCGCGGAAGACGGCTCGGACCGAAGGGGTGCTGTCGGTGCGCCGGCCCGCCGTGCGCTCAGGGGAACGGTGTCCACGGCTGGGCTGCGTAGCGCGGCGGGCTGCGCCGATAGAAGTGCTGATGTGCGTGTCGGTGTGCGCGCAGCGGTCGCGTGAAGACGATCGGCAGGTGGACGGTCGGGGCGTTGAGGCACAGTCTGTTCGGGCGGGCGAGGTGGATGGGTCAGGAGGGACGAAAGGCTTGACGGCAGAATGACGACTGGGGCGGCTGTGGACAGGGGCGATGCCCACATCGGTCGAGCGCACAGCGTTGACATGATCAGAAGCTGCCCGGAGAATCGTCCCATATGCTGAACGATCATTCAACTGGCTGAACAGCCAGGCAGCTTGTTCGTGAGCGTGCACACAGTTCACACACCTCATACACATCACGCAGCGATTGCAACGGAGTCAACATGGGCAGCACGGACGCACAGGCTTTTGCATCGGCCAA
This sequence comes from Burkholderiales bacterium UBA4615, assembly GCA_002386465.1. Lineage (GTDB taxonomy): Bacteria > Pseudomonadota > Gammaproteobacteria > Burkholderiales > Burkholderiaceae_E > UBA4615. The sequence goes on from DGIT01000022.1 coordinate 21,248, forward strand.
CTGGCTGGGGAATGGATCAGTCGGCCATTGGATCGACGGGGCCGCGCGCGCGCCCGCTGCAGGCGAGCGTCAGGTCGATGTCTTCAATCCCGCCACGGGTGCGGTGGCCCGACGCGTAGCCCTGGCCGATGCGGCCGGCGTGGACGCAGCCGTGCGCAGTGCTGCTGCAGCATTTCCCGCCTGGGCCGCCACACCGGCGCTGCGTCGTGCGCGTGTGATGTTCAAGTTCAGGGAACTGCTGGAGCGGCACCAGGACGAGCTGGCCGCCATCATCACAGCCGAGCACGGCAAGGTGCTGTCTGATGCGGTGGGTGAAGTGACCCGCGGCATGGAAGTGGTGGAATTTGCCTGTGGCATTCCGAGTCTGCTCAAGGGTGAGTTCACCGAGCAGGTGGGCACAGGTATCGACGCCTGGTCGATGCGTCAGGCGCTGGGCGTGGTGGCGGGCATCACACCGTTCAATTTCCCGGCGATGGTGCCCATGTGGATGTTCCCGGTGGCACTGGCCTGCGGCAACACCTTCGTGCTCAAGCCATCCGAGCGCGACCCGTCTGCTGCGCTCTTCATGGCGCGTCTGCTCAAAGAGGCCGGCCTGCCAGATGGCGCCTTCAACGTGGTCCATGGCGACAAGGCCGCCGTGGACGCGCTGCTCGAGCATCCGCTGGTTCAGGCGGTCAGTTTTGTCGGGTCCACGCCAATCGCCAAGTACATCCACGAAACCGCAAGCCGGCATGGCAAGCGGGTGCAGGCGCTAGGCGGGGCAAAGAACCACCTGGTGGTGATGCCCGATGCCGATATGGACCAGGCGGTCGATGCGCTGATCGGTGCGGCCTATGGTTCGGCCGGCGAGCGCTGCATGGCGGTCTCGGTGGCAGTGGCAGTGGGGGAGGGCACAGCCGATACCCTGGTGGCCCGGCTCGCCGAACGGGTCAAGGCAATCAAGGTGGCCGATGGCATGCAGTCCGACGCCGAGATGGGGCCGCTGGTCACCAAGCAGCACTTCGAGAAGGTCAAAGGGTATGTCGATACCGGCGTGAACGAAGGCGCTCAACTGGTGGTCGATGGCCGCGGACTGAAGGTGCCCGGGCGCGAGAACGGTTTTTTCCTGGGCGGCTGCCTGTTCGACCGGGTCTTGCCCTCCATGGCGATCTACCGCGACGAGATCTTCGGGCCGGTGCTGGGCGTGAGCCGCGTCAAGACCTTTGAAGAGGCCCTTGCGCTGGTCAACGGGCATGAGTTCGGCAATGGCTGCTGCATCTTCACGCGCGATGGCGACTCCGCCCGCGAGTTCGCCAGCCGGGTGCAGATCGGAATGGTCGGCATCAACGTGCCCATCCCGGTGCCGATGGCCTTTCACTCGTTTGGCGGCTGGAAGAACTCGCTCTTCGGCGATCACCATATGCATGGCCCCGAAGGCGTGCGCTTCTACACCCGCTACAAGACCATCACCCAGCGCTGGCCCGCAGGCATCCGCGCCGGCGCCGAATTCGTCATGCCCACCATGAAGTGAGAGTACGGCCCGCACAGAGCCCGGCGAAGACGGGCGGTTGTGCGGCAAACCGGGACATGTTCCGGTCGCCGTACGAGCAGCAAGCCCATGCATGGGCGCGCAGCAGACGGCCCGCAAGAGTAGGCCCGCAAACAGGAGACCATCAAGATGACGCTGCAACTCAAGGACATGACCCTGCTCAAGCGGCAGGGCTGGATCAACGGCGAGTGGGTCGATGCCGACTCGGGCAAGGTGTTTGCGGTGACCAATCCGGCAACCGGTCAGACGCTGGTCGAAGTGGCCGACATGGGCGCAGCCGAAACCCGTCGCGCCATTGATGCTGCTGCGCGGGCCTTGCCCGCTTGGCGTGGGAAGACCGCCAAGGAGCGTGCGCAGGTGCTGCGCCGCTGGTTTGACCTGATCATTGCGCACACCGAGGACCTGGCGCAGCTCATGACCGCCGAGCAGGGCAAGCCCCTGGCCGAGGCGCGCGGCGAGGTGGCCTATGGCGCCAGCTTCGTAGAGTGGTTCGCCGAAGAGGCCAAGCGCACCTACGGCGACGTGATCCCCTCTTCGGCCAACGACCGCAGGCTGCTGGTGCTCAAGCAGCCGATCGGCGTGTGCGCCGCGATCACTCCCTGGAACTTTCCGATCGCGATGATCACCCGCAAAGTGGCGCCGGCGCTGGCTGCCGGCTGCACGGTCGTGGCCAAACCGGCAGAGGCGACCCCTTTGTGTGCCTTGGCGCTGGTGGAGCTGTCTTGTCAGGCCGGGGTGCCGCCAGGCGTGTTCAACGTGATCACCGCTGATGCGCCAAACGCGCCGGCGATTGGTCTGGAGCTGTGCACCAGCCCGATCGTGCGCAAGGTGTCGTTTACCGGGTCGACCGAGGTGGGTCGGATTCTGCTGCGTCAGTCGGCTGACACGGTCAAGAAGCTGTCGCTTGAGCTCGGCGGCAATGCGCCCTTCATCGTGTTCGACGATGCCGATCTGGACGCAGCCGTGGAAGGTGCCATCGTCTCCAAGTACCGCAACGCCGGCCAAACCTGCGTGTGCGCCAACCGCATCTATGTGCAGGACGGCGTCTACGAGGCCTTTGCGCAAAAGCTCGCCCGCAAGGTTGAGCAGTTCAAGGTCGGCCCGGGCACCGAGCCGGGCGTGATCGTGGGGCCGATGATCGAGCCCGCGGCTATTGCCAAGGTCCGGGAGCATATTGCCGATGCGGTGGCGCAGGGCGCGCAGGTGATGGTGGGCGGCGCGCCGCACGCCCTGGGCGGGCTCTTTTTCCAGCCGACCGTGCTGACCGGCGTGACCCCCGCCATGCGGGTGGCACGCGAGGAAACCTTCGGGCCGGTGGCGCCGCTGTTCCGCTTCAAGGACGAAGCCGAGGCCATTGCCATGGCCAACGATACCGAGTTCGGTCTGGCCTCATACCTCTACTCGCGCGATGTCGGACGCATCTTTCGGGTAGCCGAGGCGCTGGAGTCCGGGATGGTCTGCATCAACTCGGGCATCCTGTCGAACGAGGTATCGCCCTTCGGAGGGGTGAAGCAATCGGGCCTGGGACGTGAGGGTTCGAAGTACGGCATCGACGAATACCTAGAGCTGAAGTACCTGTGCCTGGCGTTGTGATCTGATCAATATCACCGTTTTCAGTGGTCGATAGAGAAAGTGTGCGCCCACAAGCACTTGGGTCTGGGCAGCAGGACGCGCTAAGCCCGGGCCGAGACGACCCCGGTCGATCGGATGGAGGAAGGGATGTCTGAAACAAGCGATGCGGCCGTGCGGCCCGACGATGCCGTCTTTGACTATGTCATCGTGGGCGCAGGCACCGCTGGCTGCCTGCTGGCCAACCGGCTCTCGGCCGACCCCGCCCGCAAGGTGCTACTGCTGGAGGCAGGCGGCCCGGACGACTACATCTGGATCCATATCCCGGTCGGTTACCTCTATTGCATCGACAACCCGCGCACCGACTGGCGCTTCAAGACCGAGAATGAACCGGGCCTGAAAGGGCGCTCGCTGATCTATCCCCGGGGCCGCACCCTGGGCGGCTGTTCGTCCATCAACGGGATGATCTACATGCGCGGGCAGCGGGGCGACTACGACCGCTGGGTGGCGGCCGGCAATCCTGGCTGGAGTTGGGACGACGTTCTGCCCTATTTTCTGCGCCACGAGGATTACCACGGCCGCGATGCAGGCTCCGAAGATCCATTGCATGGCCACGGCGGCGAGTGGCGGGTCGAAAAGCCGCGCATTGCCTGGGACATTCTGGATGCGTTCAGAAACGCAGCCGAGCAGGCAGGCATACCTAAGACCGATGATTTCAACCGCGGCAACAACCTGGGCTGCGGTTATTTTGAAGTCAATCAGCGCAAGGGCGTTCGCTGGAATGCATCGAAGGCCTTCCTGCGACCGGTTCAGTCACGTCCCAATCTGACGGTCTGGACCAGCGCGCAGGCGAAGAAGATTCGCTTCGAGGGGCGTCGGGCGGTCGGTATTGATGTGGTGCGCGGCGTTGGCCATCAAGGGTCCGGCGGCGGTACGGTCCAGGCGGTTCGGGCGCGCTGCGAGGTGATTCTGGCTGCCGGGGCAGTTGGATCACCCCACCTGCTGCAGGTGTCGGGCGTAGGGCCAGCCGACTGGCTGCAGTCGATCGGCGTACCCATCGTGCATGCGGCGCCTGGCGTGGGCACGAACCTTCAGGACCATCTGCAATTACGGATGGCCTACAAGATCAAAGGCGCGGTCACATTGAATCAGCAGGCGAACAGCCTGCTGGGCAAGGCGTGGATGGGGGTGCAATACGCGCTGTGGCGGCGCGGCCCGTTGACGATGTCGCCCAGCCAATTGGGCGCCTTTGCGCCGAGCGACCCGTCGCTGGCCTGGCCCGACCTGGAGTATCACGTTCAGCCGTTGTCGTTGGATCGCTTTGGCGAGCCCTTGCACCGGTTCCCCGCGATCACGGCCTCGGTGTGCCAGTTGCGGCCGGCGTCGCGTGGCTCGATCCGCGCGCGTAGCGCCGACGCGTTTGAGGCGCCCGAGATTAAACCGAACTATTTGTCTGATCCTTACGATCGGGCGGTCGCAGCCAACGCGATTCGCGTTACCCGGCGCATCATGGGCATGCCCGCGCTGCAGCCCTTTCAGCCCGAGGAGTTCAAGCCGGGCAGCCACTACCAGACGGAAGAGGAACTGGCTCAGGCGGCCGGCGAGATCGGCACCACCATCTTTCATCCCGTAGGGACGGCGAAGATGGGTCCGGATGATGATGCGAGCGCAGTCGTAGATCACCGGCTTCGAGTACGCGGCGTAGAGGGCCTGCGGGTCATCGACGCCTCGGTCATGCCCTGCATCACCTCGGGCAACACTAACTCCCCGACGCTGATGATCGCCGAGCGCGGCGCAGAGATGGTGATCGCCGACAGTCGCTGACCTAGGCGCGCGGCGTGTTTCACGTGAAACAGGTCGGCGCGAGTTGTGACGCCCTCGCTAATATATATAGCGCCCCTTCTTTGACAGCGCCTTGTAGTCAGGACAGCGTACGCCTCGGACACCCCAAAGCCTCATATGAGTCTTTGGGCCAGCCGTCGCGATCAGCCCCATGGCCACACGCGCGGCACCGGCCCAGCGCTTCTCGTCACTGAACCCAAGCCGGCCTACCTGTTTCACGTGAAACACATGTGCGCAGCCAATCCCGCGTCTGCGGCGATTCGGCGCCTATAATTCGCCTCCAGCCTCATCGCTGCGACACCGCTCGCACACGCCATCAACCATGCAGTTTCCAGAAACATTCGATGTGATCGTCGTGGGTGGCGGGCATGCCGGCACGGAAGCCGCACTGGCCGCAGCGCGGATGGGCGTGCGCACCCTCCTGCTCACCCACCAGATCGAGACGCTCGGCCAGATGTCGTGCAACCCTTCGATCGGCGGCATCGGCAAAGGGCATCTGGTCAAGGAAGTCGACGCGCTGGGCGGTGCCATGGCTGAGGCCACCGACGAAGCGGGGATCCAGTTTCGCATCCTCAATTCGAGCAAAGGCCCGGCCGTCCGAGCCACCCGCGCCCAGGCCGATCGGGTGCTGTACCGCGGTGCCATTCGCAAGCGCCTGGAGAATCAGCCAAATCTGTGGCTGTTCCAGCAGGCCGTCGAAGATCTGATCATCGAAGGCGACCGGGTCACCGGTGCCGTCACGCAGATCGGGTTGCGCTTTCAGGCGCGCGCCGTCGTACTGACCGCCGGGACCTTTCTTAACGGCCTGATCCATGTCGGCCTGAAACACTACTCGGCCGGGCGGGCGGGCGATCCACCATCAATCTCACTCGCCGCACGACTGAAGGAACTGAAGCTTCCCCAGGGTCGCCTGAAAACCGGCACCCCGCCTCGCATTGATGGGCGCTCGATCGACTTCGCCCGGCTGGAAGTGCAGCCCGGGGACACCGACCCGATACCGGTGTTTTCATTCCTCGGCCACGCCTCGCAGCATCCTCAGCAGGTGCCTTGCTGGGTGACCCATACCAATGCACGGACGCACGAGATCATCCGGGGCGGGCTTGACCGCTCGCCGATGTACACCGGTGTGATCGAAGGCGTCGGACCGCGCTACTGTCCGTCGATCGAAGACAAGATTCACCGCTTCGCACACAAGGCCTCGCACCAGATCTTTCTGGAGCCAGAAGGCCTGACGACGCACGAGGTCTACCCGAATGGCGTCTCGACCAGCCTGCCATTCGACGTCCAGGTGGAAATGGTGCGCTCGATGGTCGGGCTGGAGCAGGCGCATATCCTGCGGCCAGGCTATGCGATTGAGTACGACTACTTTGACCCTCAAGCGCTGCACGCCTCGCTGGAAACCCGGGCCATCGGCGGCCTGTTCTTCGCCGGCCAAATCAACGGCACAACTGGATACGAAGAAGCCGCCGCGCAAGGTCTGCTGGCCGGCCTGAACGCCGCCTTGCAGGTGCAGTCGCGCCCGGCATGGTGTCCGCCACGCAGCCAGGCGTACATCGGCGTGCTGGTCGACGATCTGATCACCCGCGGCGTGGCCGAGCCCTATCGCATGTTCACCAGTCGGGCCGAATACCGCCTCAGCTTGCGGGAAGACAATGCCGATCTGCGTCTGACCGAAGTCGGCCGCGAGCTGGGTTGCGTTGACGATGCGCGGTGGACGAAGTTCTGCCGCAAACGCGATGCCATTGAAGCCGAGACCCAGCGACTGCGCAGCACCTGGGTCAATCCGAAGGTGCTGGACGCTGCCCGGGCCACCGCCTTGCTGGGCGCGCCAATCGACCGCGAATACAGTCTGTCCGATCTGCTTCGACGCCCCGATGTGCCCTACACCGCCCTGAGCGAAGCGCTTGGCGGCGGCGTCGAAGATCCTGCAGTCGCCGAACAGGTCGACATTCAGCACAAGTATCAGGGCTACATCACCCGGCAGCAGGCAGACGTCGAGCGCCAGGCGCATCAGGCCCACCAGCTGATTCCAAGCGACCTGGACTATGCCCAGGTGCGTGGCCTGTCGATGGAAGTACGTCAGCGTCTGGCCCAGCATCGCCCCGACACCGTCGGTCAGGCTGGGCGCATTCAGGGCGTGACCCCGGCCGCCATCTCATTGCTGCTGGTACACCTCAAACGTCTGCGCTATGGAACGGCCCAGGATGCAGCCTGAGTCCCGCGTCGCCGCCTCCGGACGATCTTCACATTCGCCCGATCTGGAGGGCACGCTGCGCAATGGCCTCGATGCGCTCGAACTCCCTCTGCCTGACGACGCCGTGGCGCGACTGCTGGCCTATCTGAAGCTGCTGGCCAAGTGGAACGCGGTTTATAACCTGACCGCCGTGCGCGATCCGCATGCCATGCTGGTTCAACATGTGCTCGACTCGCTCGCGGTTGTGCGGCCACTGCGCGCCGCGCTCGACCTGGACCACGCTCGCATCGCCGATGTCGGTTCGGGCGCGGGGCTGCCTGGCCTTGTATTCGCAATCACTTGCCCACAAGCCCAGGTCTTGTCCATCGAACCGGTCGGCAAGAAGACGGCCTTCCAGCAACAGGCTGCGGCTGAGCTAGCGCTTACAAACGTGGAAATCTTTACCGGCCGGGCCGAGGTGGTGAGCCGTCCCGTCGACCTGGTCGTTTCGCGCGCCTTTGCTGCGCTGGCCGACTTCATCACAGCCTGCACCGGCCTGATCGGACCCACTACCATCGCCGCGGCGCTCAAGGGGCAGCGTGCCGGTATCGACGCCGAATGCGCAGCCCTGCCCGCGTCCTGCCAGGTCGAGATCGCCCCGGTCACGGTCCCCGGTCTGGCGGCGCAACGCCATCTGGTGCTGATGCGCTGCGCACAAATCCACCCTTCGGCCTGCGCCTGAGCGCCCGCCCAGCACAGCCCACAGCCCGCCTCTTTCAACTTTCGGACCGACGAATCAAGCACCGTGGCCAAGATCTTCGCAATTGCCAACCAGAAGGGTGGCGTCGGCAAAACCACGACCAGCGTGAATCTGGCCGCCGCTCTGGCCAAGTTGAATCAGCGTGTGCTCCTGATCGACCTCGATCCTCAGGGCAACGCCACCATGGGCAGCGGCATCGACAAGCGCGCGGTGACCCGAACGGTGTATCAGGTCCTGATCGGTCTGGCCGACATCCGCGAAAGCCGGGTCCGATCCGAGGCCGGCGGCTTTGATGTCCTGCCAGCCAACCGAGAACTGGCCGGCGCCGAGATCGAGCTGGTCGATTTCGATGAGCGCGAAACTCGCCTGAAAGAAGCCATTGCAGCGGTCGATCACGATTACGACTTCGTCCTGATTGATGCCCCACCCGCCCTGTCACTGCTCACCCTCAACGGCCTGTGCGCAGCCCATGGCGTGGTCATCCCGATGCAATGCGAGTACTACGCGCTCGAAGGCCTGTCGGATCTGGTGGCGACGATCAAGACCGTGCATGCCAACCTGAACACCAACCTGAAGGTGATCGGGCTGTTGCGGGTGATGTACGACCCGCGCATGACACTGTCGCAGCAGGTGTCGGCGCAACTCGAGCGGCATTTCGGCGACAAGGTGTTTCGCACCGTCATTCCGCGCAACATCCGCCTGGCCGAAGCACCCAGCCACGGACTGCCTGGGGTGGTCTTCGATCCCGACTCCAAGGGCGCCCGTGCCTATGTTGAGTTCGGCAGCGAAATGATCGAACGCCTGGCTCACCTTTGAACGCCGCCCGCCACGCTCGCCCGCTCTTATTTACCGGACCCTCACGATGACCACCCGCAAACCCAAGGGCCTGGGCCGTGGCCTGGAAGCCCTGCTGGGCGAAGACCGCCAGACCGGCCCCACCCCCGACGATAGCGCAGCTCGGCTGCCCACGGCGCTGCCTTTATCCGCGCTGCAGGCCGGCAAATATCAGCCGCGCACGCGCATGGATGAAACCTCTCTGCAGGAGCTGGCCGCCTCCATCAGACAGCATGGTGTGATGCAACCGATCGTGGTGCGCCCGATCGGCCAGGCGCGCTACGAAATCATTGCCGGCGAACGTCGATTCCGGGCCGCACGCCTGGCCGAGCTGCAGGAGGTGCCAGTCCTGGTTCGGGAAGTCGGCGACCAGGATGCGCTGGCGATGGCACTGATCGAAAACATCCAGCGCGAGGACCTCAATCCCCTGGAAGAGGCCCAGGCCATTCGGCGTCTGCTCGATGAATTCCAGTTCACCCACGAGCAAGCCGCCGATGCGATCGGGCGGTCTCGCAGCGCCACCAGCAACCTGCTGCGGTTGCTCAATCTGGCGGCACCCGTGCAGACCATGCTGCTCGCGGGCGATCTGGAAATGGGCCATGCACGGGCGCTGCTACCGCTGGACAAAGCCGAACACATCCTGACCGCTCAGCGTGTGATTGAAAAACGCCTGACCGTGCGCGAAACCGAAGCGCTCGTCGCCCGCCAGCTGGCCGAGCGCACCGAGATGCCGCGGCCGCGCACCCCGCGTGCAGGGCATGTCGACCCCGATTTGCGCCGGCTGCAGGAGCGGATAGCCGATCACCTGAAGGCGCCGGTCGAGCTGATCGCCAATGCGAAGGGGCGCGGACGCCTGGTGATCCGATTCGACTCGGTCGAGCAGTTCGAAGGCCTGCGTGCCGCCCTCGGGCTGGCCGACGAGCGCCTCGCCGACTGACTCGACACCTTGCCGTCAGCCCTGCACGGCAAGGTCTAAAGGCTGACGGCTAAGTCCAGACAACTGAGGCCAGACGACTGGCGCAGCCGCCGCGTCAGATCCCGGTCGCTTTGCGCAGGGTGTCGCTGCGGTCGACCGACTTGACTGACACCTCGCGCACATCACCGCCCTTGAGCACGCGCAGCGCGATCACCGAACCCGCCGGCCCCGTACGCCAGACCTTGCGATAGAAGTCGGCCTGCTCGCCCACTTTCTCGCCCGAGACGCCGACCACGATATCGCCTGCCGTGATCCCGGCGTTCTCTGCGGGCCCGTTGCGCGCCACGCGCGTCACCATCAGGTTGCCGCGCACATTCTCGGTGGTCATACCCAGCCAGGGCTGCACGCCATCCGTGCGCCGTCCGCGCACCAGCAAGTCGCTCAGGATGGGCTTGAGCAGGTTCACCGGCACCCACAGGTTTCCGGGCACGCCGTTGCGACCCTGGGCCGCGTCATTGACGATCAGCGACCCCACGCCAATCAGCGAACCATCGTCGGCAATCAGCGCCGCTCCGCTCCAGTTGTTGACCGGCGGAAACGTGAAGATCGGCCGCTCGATCAGGTATTCCCAGCCGGCGCTGAAGGTCTTGCGGGACAACACGTAAATTTCAGTGGCTTCGGGCTCGCTGTGGCCAAGCGTCAGCACGCGTTGCTTCTCGGCAACCTTGTCGGAATCACCCAGGGCCATCGCCTTGCCGTCCAGGGACACCGCGGTGCGAATTACCCCAAAGCCGGTGGCATGGTCGTAGCCGGCCACCGAGGCCGGAATGCGTTTGCCCGAGGCGGTCGTCACCATGACCGCATCCGCCTCCAGGGCCACATAGCCAATCGTCAGCACAGTCCTGTCATCCAGGATGATGCCGGTACCCACGCGCTCGGCGCCCAGGCTTTGCACGGACGTTGCGTCGGACGGCACGCGTGTATCGATGCGCACCACGGATGTATTGAAACGCGTCAGATCCCCAGCGCTGGTGCGGGCAGGGCCCGGGCGCTGCGCCGACGCGCCGGGCGCGGCGCCGGACTGGGCAACCGCCACTCCGGACGGCACGACAAGCGCCACCACCATGGCCAGAGCACAGTGGCGAGCCAGCAGACGCGGGCTCCAACGCCGTGCCGCGGACGCTGACGGGCCATGTTGCACTGCACGCTCAGTCTTCGGTGCACTGCCCGCACGGTGAACGCGCGCGCCCCCGCCATCGAATCGATCCCTCTGCATGACGCATCCTCCAGATGACGGTTGATTCGATTCTTCGATGATGCGCACCAAAAAGCAAGGGCGAAACGCCGCAAAGCAGGTTGTCGCAACGCATCATTTTGTTCGGGCTATTTTGACCGCAGCCTCACCCCCCCGTATACTCGCCGTTTTGCTTGTCGCGCAACCGCCTGCACGTCTTCATATGTTCTTCGCAGTCGGTCTGCAGGTCGCCGCAGTCGCGGTGCTGGCACTCGCTGCTGGCGTCGGGTTCGACTGGTCAAGTGCCGGGTTTCTGGTGCTGGGTGGCGCAGCGGCAATCATCCCGAACAGTCTGTTCGCATTGCGTCTGGCGATTCAACGCGGAAAGCCTGCCGAGTCCTACCCGGCGGTGTTTTTCCTTGGGGAGTTCGCCAAGATCGGCCTGACGGTCGCGCTGATTGCGCTGATCGCCCAGTCGTTCCCGGCAATCAACTGGCTGGCCTTACTGATCGGGCTGATCGCTGCACTGCAAGCGCCGCTGTTTGCGCTGGCCGCAAGGCGTCGTGACTCGCACTGATCCTGATTCGCTGATGGTGATTGGCTTCAAGCAGACCTGATTCCGGCTTCAACCCGAACAAACAGAACGCAAACGAGCACGACACATGGCCGACGCCGCGCACGCACCGACCGCATCCGAGTACATCGTGCATCACCTGACGCACTTCAACTCCTCGGGTCACCCGCAGGAAAAAGTCGTCGACTTCTCCATCGTCAACCTCGACACCGTGTTCTGGTCGGTCGCCATGGCATTGCTGGCCGCCTTCCTGATGTACAAGGCCGCGCGCGCAGTCAGCACAGGCGTCCCCGGGCGCTTTGTGGGAGCCATCGAGTCGGTGGTCGAGTTCGTGCATGAGCAGGCACGCTCCATCGTCAAGGGCGACCTCACCTACATCGCCCCACTCGCGCTCACTTCGTTCGTGTGGATCTTCTTCATGAACGCGATGGACTTCCTGCCGCTCGATCTGCTGCCCAAGCTCTGGGAGCAGTTCTTCAGCGCCACCGGCCGCGACCCGCACCATGCCTACCTGCGTGTGGTGCCCACCGCCGACCTGAACGCAACGCTGGCCATGTCCATCGTCGTGCTGCTTGCATCGATCTACTACGGCATCAAGGTCAAAGGCGGCGGCGGCTTCGTGCACGAGCTCTTCTCGGCCCCCTTCGGTGACAAGTGGTTCCTGGCACCGTTCAACTTCATGCTGCAGATGATCGAATACGCAGCCAAAACCGTTTCTCTCGGCATGCGACTGTTCGGCAACATGTTCGCCGGCGAGCTGGTGTTCATGCTGATCGCACTGCTGGGCGCCACCGCCACCTGGTGGGGTTTTGGCATGCATTTCCTTACCGGCCTGGGCTGGGCGATCTTTCACATCCTGATCGTCGTGCTGCAAGCCTTCATCTTCATGATGCTGACCCTGGTGTACATCGGCCAGGCCCACGAGCATCACTGATCCGCCTTCGTTCAAGAAGACCACGCTTTCACTTAACCACCGGTCCAAAACTCGGTCCAACCTCAAGGAGTCGTCATGACCAACGTTGCATTCGTCGCGATCGCCGCCGGCCTGATCATCGGGCTGGGCGCCCTGGGTGCCTGTATCGGCATCGGCATGATGGGCGGCAAGTACATCGAGGGTGCTGCACGCCAGCCCGAACTGATGGACAAGCTGCAAACCAAGATGTTCCTGCTGGCTGGCCTGATCGACGCCGCCTTCCTGATTGGCGTCGGTATCGCCATGATGTTCGCCTTCGCCAACCCCTTCAAGTGATCCGGGACGCTCTGGCACGCATCGTCCTGTCCCGGGGCGCGGTTCCCGGTCCACTTCGGAGGTAATCGGTCGTGAACATCAACGCGACGCTTTTCGTCCAGATCGCCGTTTTCGTGGCGCTCTGGTGGTTCACCGCCAAGTTCGTCTGGCCGCCTATCGTCAAGGCGCTCGACGAACGCAGCAAGCGCATCGCCGACGGCCTGGCCGCCGCCGACAAAGCCAAGTCCGACCTGGCCGCTGCCGAGCAGCGGGTGCAGGCCGAGATCAAGCAGGCCCGCGCCAGCGCAGCCGAGGTTCGCGCCTCGGGCGAGAAGCAGGCTTCGCAGCTGGTCGAAGAGGCCCGTGCTGAAGCGGCTCGCATCGTCGCCGATGCCCGCAAGGCTGCCGAGTCCGAAGCGGCTCTGGCTGCCCAGCGCGCCAAAGACCAGCTGCGCGAGCAGGTGGCCACGCTGGCCGTGGCAGGCGCCGAGCGGATCTTGCGTCGCGAAATCGATGCAAACCGCCATGCTGAGCTGCTCACCGGCCTGAAAGCCGAGCTGCGCTAGGACCTGACACGCCATGGCCGAATCGCTCACCATTGCCCGGCCCTACGCCGAGGCGGCCTTCAAGCTGGCCCGCGACGCCAACAGCTTGCCGCAGTGGTCCGACGCCCTGTCGCGACTGGCTGCCGTGGCCGGCAACAGCGCTGCACACGACCTGATCGGCAACCCGCGCGTCACCGGTGATCAGCTGGCCGCACTGGTCGCCGATGTCGCGGGCAGCCTGTCGCCCGAGCAGCGCAACTTTGTGCAACTGCTGGCCGAAAATGAACGCCTCGCCGTGCTGCCCGAAATCGTCGGGCACTTCGAGACGCTCAAGAACGACTCGGAGGGTGTCATCGATGCGCACATCGATTCCGCCTATCCCCTGTCCGAACAGCAGGTTGCCGATGTGGTCGCCACGCTGCAGGCCAAGTACGGCCGCAAGGTCAAAGCCGACGTCCATGTGGACCCGGAGCTGATCGGCGGTATCTCCATTCGCATCGGTGACGAGGTGCACGACACCTCGGTGCGCGGCAAGCTCGCGCAACTTGCCGACGCACTGATGAAATAAGTGTCGCTGAAGACTTAGGAGCGCTACACATGCAACTCAATCCTGCAGAAATCAGCGAACTGCTGAAATCCAAGATCCAGAACCTGAACGTGGGCGCAGATGCCCGCAACCAGGGCACGGTGGTGTCGGTGACCGACGGCATCTGCCGCATTCACGGCCTGTCGGACGTGATGCAGGGCGAGATGATCGAGTTCCCCGGCAACACCTTCGGCCTGGCGCTGAACCTGGAGCGCGACTCGGTCGGCGCCGTGGTGCTGGGTGAGTACGAGCACATCTCCGAGGGCCAGACCGTCAAGGCCACCGGCAAGATTCTGTCCGTGCCGGTGGGCCCCGAGCTTCTGGGCCGCGTGGTGAACTCGCTGGGCGAGCCGATCGACGGCAAGGGCCCGATCAACGCCAAGCTGAGCGACATCATCGAGAAAGTCGCCCCCGGCGTCATCGCACGGAAATCGGTGTCGCAGCCGGTGCAGACTGGCCTGAAGGCCATTGACTCCATGGTGCCGATCGGCCGCGGTCAGCGCGAGCTGATCATTGGCGACCGCCAGACCGGCAAGACCGCTGTGGCCGTCGACACCATCATCAACCAGAAGGGCAAGGGCGTCTTCTGCGTGTATGTGGCGATCGGCCAGAAAGCCTCCACCGTCGCCAACGTCGTGCGCAAGCTCGAAGAAACCGGCGCACTGGCCTACACCATCGTGGTGGCCTCCACCGCATCCGAGTCAGCCGCGATGCAATACATCGCCGCCTACTCGGGCTGCACCATGGGCGAATACTTCCGCGACCGCGGCGAAGACGCTCTGATCATCTATGACGACCTGTCCAAGCAGGCCGTCGCCTACCGTCAGGTGTCGCTGCTGCTGCGCCGCCCGCCGGGTCGCGAAGCCTATCCTGGCGACGTGTTCTATCTCCACTCGCGTCTGCTCGAGCGCGCCGCCCGCGTGAACGAGGAATACGTCGAGAAGTTCACCAACGGTGCCGTCAAGGGCAAGACCGGTTCGCTCACCGCGCTGCCGATTATTGAGACCCAGGCCGGCGACGTGTCCGCATTCGTGCCGACCAACGTCATCTCCATTACCGACGGTCAGATCTTCCTGGAAACCGACCTGTTCAACTCCGGCATCCGCCCCGCCATCAACGCCGGTATCTCGGTGTCGCGAGTCGGTGGTGCAGCCCAGACCAAGGTCATCAAGAAGCTCTCCGGCGGTATCCGGACCGACCTCGCTCAGTACCGTGAGCTCGCCGCCTTTGCGCAGTTCGCCTCCGACCTCGACGACTCCACCCGTCGTCAGCTCGAGCGCGGCCGCCGCACGGTGGAAGTGCTCAAGCAGGCGCAGTACCAGCCGCTGCAGGTCTGGCAGCTGGCTGTGTCCCTCTTTGCGGTCACCCGCGGCTACATGGACGATCTGCCCGTCGAGAAGGCCCTGTCCTTCGAGAGCGCCCTGCACGATCACATGAAGACGCAGCAGGCTGCATGGGTCGAGCGCATCGAGTCCACCAAGGACATGTCCGCGGACGACGAGAAAGCGCTGATCAGCGTCATCGAATCGTTCAAGAAGACCGGCGCATTCTGATCGCCCCACCGCGACCGACCTCCCCAAGGACATAGGCTGCCATGGCTGGCTCCAGAGAGATCCGCAACAAGATCAAGAGCGTGCAAAACACGCGCAAGATCACCAAGGCGATGGAAATGGTCGCCGCGTCCAAGATGCGCAAAGCGCAGGATCGGATGCGGCATGCCCGCCCCTTCGGCGACAAGCTGCGCAACATCGCGGCCCATCTTGCCAACGCCAACCCGGAATACCGTCATCCCTTCCTGATCAAGCGCGACAACATCAAGGCCGCAGGGCTGATCCTGGTCACTACCGACAAGGGTCTGTGCGGCGGTCTGAACACCAACGTGCTGCGCATGGTCACCATGCGCATGCGCGAGATGGACGCCAAAGGCACCAAGCTTCAGGTGACCGCAATCGGCAACAAGGGGTTGGGCTTCATGCAGCGCATCAATGCGAAAGTGGTTTCGCAACTGGTGCAGCTGGGTGACACCCCGCACCTCGAAAAGCTGATCGGCCCGATCAAGATCCAGCTCGACGCCTATGCCGCCGGTGAGATCGACGCGGTGTACCTCGCGTACAACCGCTTCATCAACACCATGAAGCAGGAACCCGTGATCGAGCAGCTGCTTCCGCTCGACCCGTCACGTCTTACCGAAAACTCGCGCGAATACTCATGGGACTACCTCTATGAGCCGGATGCGCAGACCGTGCTGGACGAGCTGCTGGTGCGCTATGTCGAAGCACTGATCTACCAGGCGGTCGCCGAGAACATGGCGTCCGAGCAGTCGGCACGCATGGTCGCGATGAAATCGGCGTCCGACAACGCAAAGAAGGTGATCGGCGATCTGCAGCTGTCCTACAACAAGGCACGGCAGGCAGCCATTACCAAGGAACTGTCCGAGATCGTGAGCGGAGCTGCGGCCGTCTGAGGCCCTTCCCCACGACCTGACGCAACGCATTCAACATTTCAGAGAATCAACGAGGTCCCGACATGCAACAAGGCCAGATCGTTCAGTGCATCGGCGCGGTGGTCGACATCCAGTTCCCGCGTGACTCGATGCCCCGGGTCTACGACGCACTGGTGCTCCAGGACGCCGGCAACAGCCTGGCAGAAGTGGGCCTCACCTTCGAAGTCCAGCAGCAGCTGGGCGACGGCGTGGTGCGCACCATCGCCCTGGGCTCTTCCGACGGCCTGCGCCGCGGCATGCCCGTCACCAATACCGGCAAGCCGATCTCGGTGCCGGTCGGTGAAGCCACGCTGGGCCGCATCATGGACGTGCTCGGCCGTCCCATTGACGAAGCCGGCCCGATCAAAACCGAAGAGCGTCGCGCCATTCACCAGTCGGCACCGAAATTTGCCGACCTCTCGCCCTCAGTCGAACTGCTGCCCACCGGCATCAAGGTGATCGACCTGGTCTGCCCGTTTGCCAAAGGCGGCAAGATCGGCCTGTTCGGCGGCGCCGGCGTGGGCAAGACCGTGAACATGATGGAGCTCATCAACAACATCGCCAAGCAGTACTCGGGTTACTCCGTGTTTGCAGGCGTGGGTGAGCGCACCCGTGAGGGCAACGACTTCTACCACGAGATGGAAGAGTCCAAGGTGCTCGACAAGGTGGCCATGGTGTTCGGTCAGATGAACGAGCCCCCGGGCAACCGTCTGCGCGTCGCCCTGACCGGCCTGACCATGGCCGAACGTTTCCGCGACGAAGGCAAAGACATTCTGTTCTTCGTCGACAACATCTATCGCTACACGCTGGCTGGTACCGAAGTGTCCGCGCTGCTCGGCCGGATGCCTTCCGCCGTGGGCTACCAGCCGACGCTGGCCGAGGAAATGGGCCGTCTGCAGGAGCGCATCACCTCCACCAAGACCGGCTCGATCACCTCGATTCAGGCCGTGTACGTGCCTGCCGACGACCTGACCGACCCGTCGCCTGCCACCACCTTCGCCCACCTGGACGCCACCGTGGTGCTGTCGCGAGACATCGCCGCACTGGGTATCTACCCCGCCGTGGACCCGCTGGACTCCACCTCGCGCCAGGTCGACCCTTACATCATCGGCGAAGAGCACTATTCCATCACCCGTCGCGTTCAGGCCACCCTGCAGCGCTACAAGGAACTGCGCGACATCATCGCCATTCTGGGCATGGACGAGCTCTCGCCTGACGACAAACTGGCCGTGGCACGCGCCCGGAAGATCCAGCGTTTCCTGTCGCAGCCCTTCCACGTGGCCGAGGTGTTCACCGGCTCACCCGGCAAGTTCGTGCCCCTGAACGAGACGCTGCGCGGCTTCAAGATGATCGTCGACGGCGAGTGTGACGCACTGCCCGAGCAGGCCTTCTACATGGTCGGCACCATCGACGAGGCCATCGAGAAGGCCAAGACGCTGAAGTGATCGGAGGCCACCCATGAGCACCATCCACGTCGACGTCGTCAGCGCCGAAGAAGCGATCTTCGAAGGCGAAGCCGAGTTCGTCGCACTCCCGGGCGAAACCGGCGAGCTGGGCATTTACCCCCAGCACACCCCGCTGATCACGCGCATCCGCCCGGGTGCGGTTCGCATCAAGCTGGCCGGCAAGAACGAAGAAGAGTTCGTCTTCGTCGCCGGCGGCATTCTTGAAGTGCAGCCCAACCGCGTCACCGTACTGGCCGATACCGCCATCCGCGGTCACGACCTGGACGAGGCCAAGGCCGAGGAAGCACGCAAGAAAGCCGAAGAAGCGCTCGCAAATCGCAGCGCTGACATCGACTACGCCAAGGCGCAGGCCGAACTCATGGAAGCCATGGCCCAGATCGCCGCCATCCGCAAACTGCGCGGTAAGTGAGCTGCGTTCGCGCAGAGCCTGCCCCTGGCAGGCGGCTGCGCGATGGGCCCGATCACTGATCGGGCCACGCAGCGAACGGCGAGCCCCTGCAAGGGCGAGCCATGAGCGGCACTACCGCCCGCCCTCACTCCCTCACTTCATAAATCCCGAGCTTGCGGTGCAGCGGCGACTCGTCTGCAACAAACAGAAAGCTCGGTGCATCGGCATTCCGGTTGCGCAACCCGATCGCCACATACCCCGGCGCGCAGCAGGTATCGGCCTCACCCATCTCGAACGATTCGCCCGCGGCCATCACCTGCACCGCACCCTCAATGACATGCCAGACCGAAGCAGGCGAACGGGCCGGCAAGGTGCACGCTTCCCCGGGGCGCAGCATCAGCGCATGAAAGCCCAGAATGTTCTGCGCATCAGCGCCTGTCGTCGGATTCACATAGGTCACCTGAACCGGCCCGACTGAAGCCTGAGTACGTGCCTGCTGCTCAAGTGCCGCCCGCGTGTCACACCATGCATACCGCAACATCGGATACGCGCTCGCGGAAGTCTGAAAACCCGGCGTCGGCAAGAGACCGCCCCGGGCGTGGGTCGACTCGCCACACTCTACCGACACCGCCTGGCGCGCACCGTTCACGTGGTACGAAGCCTCCAGGTAATGGACCAGCGGCAGGTCCAGCACATCGAGCCACACCACCGGGTCGCTGCCGTCATGCCCGTGCTCGTGCCACAACCCGGTGGGCGTGAGAATCAGATCGCCACGCGACATCGGCAGCTTCTCCCCATCAACGGTCGTCCACGCTCCCTCTCCTTCAACGACCATGCGCACCGCATTCGGCGTGTGGCGATGCGAAGGCGCCCATTCACCGGGCAACAGCAACTGCATCCCCAGATAAATCGCCGGGCTCGCTTGCATGCGCTCAAGCCCCTGGCCCGGATTGGCCAGCACCAGCACGCGCCGCTCGGCTTTCTCAATTGGCGTCAGTGCGCCAGCTTGCATCAGCAAGGGGCGAATGGCCGCGTAGGCCCACATGGTCGGGCGTGTCTGTCGTGCCGGAATCGTGGGCGGCAACAGGCTGCGCAGACTCGGCCACAAGGGCACCAGGTTCTGATCGGTGAGCGCGTCCCGATAGGACTGCGGCAGGTCACTGAGTTTGCCAAGTTCGTTCATGCGTACCCCGATCCAGACAGGCAATTGCCTGCGTTCCAACCGTACAGCCACTCCAGCGCATCGTAAAAGCGCTCGGGACTGCGTCCTCGCCATAAGTCATTGCGCACCAGACGCTCGACACCGCTCGCGTGATAGATCCGACCCATCTCACGCGCCGACAGCACAATGCGCGCCGTGCGCGCCACACGCGACCGCTGGTACAGATCAAACGCGGACTCAATCTTGTCGCCCGACACCCGCAGCGCCTCACCCAGCGTCACGGCGTCTTCCAGCGCCATGCAGGCACCCTGAGCCAGGTACTGCGTTGTGGGATGTGCGGCATCGCCCAACAAAGTCACCCGCCCATACGACCAGCGCGCAATCGGATCGCGATCCGCCGTGGCCCAGCGTCGCCAGGACCGTGGCAGGTCGATGAGCTGGCGCGCCTGCGGGCAAATGCCCTCGAAGTAGCTCTGCACCTCCTCCCGGCTGCCATCGGTCACGCCCCAGACTTCCTGCTGGCGGCTGTGAAAGGTCACCACCACGTTGTACTGCTCGCCGCCTCGCAGCGGGTAATGCACCAGATGGCAGTTCGGACCGACCCAGATACTGGCCGCGTTCCACTGCAAATCCGCGGGAAACTCGGCACGATCCACCACGGCACGATAAACCACGTGGCCGGTCACACGGGCCGGGTCGCCGACATACTGATCACGCACCATCGACTTCACACCGTCAGCCCCGATCAGGGCCGCGCCCCGATGGATGCGCTCGTCAGCATCGACCACGGCCACACCGTCGGACTCCTCGATCACGCGCACGGCCCGCACCGAGGTCAGAAAGTTGATCCGCCCGGTGGCACGGACTCCTTCGAGCAGGGCGCCATGCACATCGGCCCGATGTATCACCGCATACGGCTGCCCAAAGCGGGCCCGAAACACCTCGCCGGTGGGAATGCGTCCGACCTCATAGGCGTCGATCGCATCGTGCATCACCATGCAGTCGGTGTGCACGGCATGGGCACGCGCCAGATCGCCGACGCCCAGGGCGTCGAGCGCATGAAAGGCATTCGGGCCCAACTGCATGCCCGCGCCGATCTCGCCTATCTCGCTGGCCTGCTCCAGCACGGTCACATCGATCCCGCGCCGGGTCAACGCCAGTGCCGCCGCCAGCCCTCCAATGCCGCCACCGGCTACCAGCACCGGCCGCTTCGCGTGATGTGAATCCTCCATCAAACCTCCCGCTCCCAACAGTCCATGAACCGTCCTTGAAATGCGATGATCATTCATCGGACGGGCGGCTGTCTGCCTGCTGCGCACCGCGTTTCGCTTCGCATGCCCACAACACGCCGCATGGGCATGCGAGTGAGGGACAATACCGCAGCGTCACACCACAGCACCATCGCCTCAGGCATGGTGCTCGCAACACAAACCATCACAAGCGGTGAGGCCCTGGCCGAACGCCGCCACTCAGGAGGAATCACCATGGACTTCGAAATCCCCGAAGAGCACCGCATGATCAAGGATCTGGTCGCACGATTCGTGCGCGAGGAGCTGATCCCACTTGAGCCGGCAATCCTCAAACGCGAGGCAGCAGGCGAGGGCAGCAGCCTCACCGCAGCTGAACGCGCCAAGGTCGACGGCCGGTCTCAGGAACTCGGGCTCTGGGGCCTGGATGCACCCGAGGACATCGGTGGCCACGATCTGCCGGTGAGCGCCATGGTCGGCGTGAACGAAGAGATGGGCCGCTCCATCGTTCACTACTATCTGCCGCCCGACACCCCCAACCTGCTCATGCTCAGGCGCACGGCCACGCCTGAGCAGAAGCGCAAATACCTCGAGCCCTATGTGCGCGGTGAGCTGAGTTCGGCAATCGTGATCTCCGAACCGGGCGCAGGCGGCGAT
Source organism: Burkholderiales bacterium UBA4615 (assembly GCA_002386465.1). Classification (GTDB taxonomy): domain Bacteria; phylum Pseudomonadota; class Gammaproteobacteria; order Burkholderiales; family Burkholderiaceae_E; genus UBA4615. Next base: position 42,439 of record DGIT01000022.1, read on the forward strand.
CCGTCCGGCATGACCACCCGCGCGGTGCGTGACGGCAATGACTGGGTCATCAATGGTCGCAAGATCTGGATCAGCAACATGGACCGCGCCGACTTCGGCATCGTCATGGCGCGCACCGAGGGCTCGGGCGGCGACCGCGGCGGCATCTCCGCCTTCATCGTCGACAAGGGCACACCCGGTTTCGAAGTGGCCCGCCGCATCCCGATGCTGGGCGGCGTGTTCACCGCCGAAGTGACCTTCGACGACTGCCGTGTTCCGGCCGGCCAACTGCTGGGCGTGGAAGGGCAGGGCTTTGCGCCGATGCAGGAGCGCCTGGGCGCCCGCCGGGTGCAGATGGCCGCCTGGTGCGTGGGTCGCGCACAGCGGGCCCTGGACATGATGGTCGAGTACGCCCCGCAGCGTAAAACCTTCGGCGCCTATCTGTCGGATCGGCAGGCGATCCAATGGTGGATCGCCGATGCCGCCACACGCATCCATGCCGCCCGCCTCATGACCTACGAAGCCGCCTGGCGTCTGGATAAGGGTATGGACGCCCGCACCCAGCTCTCGATCATCAAGGCCTATGCCACCGAGATGGCCTGGGAAGTGATCGACCGCGCCATGCAGACCTTCGGCGCCATGGGCATGACCAAGGAACTGCCACTGCAGATGATGGCCAATGAGTCGCGCCTCATGCGCATCTATGAAGGTCCGACCGAGGTGCACAAATGGGTGGTGGCGCGCAATACACTGGGGCGTCGCGGCTGATCGCTCACTTGGCACAGCCCCCGCGGCACTCTCTCACTGATCCCAGTCTGTGGCCCACCAACACCAAAGGAGCCTGTCATGACCCGCACCGCATTGAACGCCTCCGTTGCAGCGCGATCCGCTCAGACATCTGCCGGCACCTGCTTGTTGGCGGGCGCCCTGCTGCTGTGCGGCACCTCAGCCGCATGGGCGCAGTCTGATGGCCGCATCCCGCCGCGCAAGGCGGGTCTGTGGGAAACCACCATGGAGATGCCTGCCGGCGCGCGAAGCGGTGCAGCCGGCGCCATGAGCTTTCAGCAATGCGTCGACAGCAGTACCGACGAGGCCGCCCAGCGCCGGCAGTTCAGCTCCGAACCGGGCGCACGGTGCACCACCAGCAACGTGCGCACCGGGGGCGGCGGCTATGAGGCCGACTACCAGTGCGACACGGACGGCAGCAAAGTGAGCGGCCACGTGAAGATGAGCGGCGATCTGTCCAGCCGCTACACCCTGACCAACACCATGCGCCGCGAGCAGGCAGGTGGCAGCGGCGCCGTTGAACGAACGGTCACCATCGTTGCACAACATAAGGGCGCGTGCCCCGCCGACATGAAGCCGGGTGACAGCCGCATGGCGGGCATGCCGGGGATGCCTGCCGGCATGCCGCCCATGCCTGCAGGCGGCGGGCGCATGACGCCCGAGCAAATGCAGCAGATGATCGAGCAGATGAAGCGCGGCGGCAGCGGTCGCTGAGCCGCAGACCTTCAGGAACCCATGCTGACGGCCGCCCTCGCGCGGCCATGCCCTCGCGCGGCCAACATCGCCGGGCACCAGACCGGTCCACCTGTTTGAATCTGTTCGGACTCAGTCCACCGTCAGCACAATCTTGCCGACCTGGGCATTGCTTTGCATGTAGGCATGCGCCTGCAGCACGTCCTGCAAGGGAAAGGCACGATCCACGATCGGCTGCAGCACGCCCTGCTGCAGCGGGCCAAGCAAGTCGCGCGCGCAGGCCTGCACGCAGGCCACAGTCTGCTCGGCCGTGCGGGTGCGGAAGGTCACGCCAATGATGCGCAGGCGGCGCAGCGCCACATAGTCCAGGTCGATCTGCGCATTCTTGCCGCCCAACCGGCCAATGTTCACCAGCCGCCCCTCCAGCGCCAGGCACCGCAGGCTCGGCTCGAACACTGACGCACCGATGCTGTCGGCCAGCACATGCACACCCTTCTGGCCGGTGATGGCCAGCACCTGGTCGACCCAGCTATCGTCCTGAGCGACCACCGGATCGGTGATGCCCAGTGGCATGAGCTGGCGCAGCTTGTCAGCCGAACGGGAGGTGGCGACCACCTGCGACGCGCCCGCCCACCGGGCGACCTGAATCGCCGCCATGCCAATGCCCGATGAGGCCGCGTTAATCAGGGCCACCTCGCCGCGTTGCAATCCGCCATTGGTGATGAGCGCATCGTGCGCTGTCGTGAAGACATTGGGAAAGGCCGCGGCCTGCTGCCAATCGAGATGCGCGGGCTTAGGCATGACGGTACGCGCATCCACCGCCACGAAAGCTGCCTGCGAGCCACGACCATAGACCATGACCGCATCGCCCAGCTTGAAGCCGGTCACCCCCTCGCCCAGCGCAGCCACTTCGCCCGAGCACTCCACGCCACCGATGCCGCCCGCTCCCAAGCGCAGCCCCTGCAGGGCCGTAATCTCGCCGCGGTTCACTCCCGCGGCCCGTACGCGCACCAACACCTGGCCAGGGCCAGCCACCGGCACCGGCACGCTGCGCGCTTCCACTCGGCCGCCGGACGCACCGGGCACGGTGCAGACTGCCTGCATCAACTGGGTCATCGTGTCTCCTTGTGCAGGCGCTGTCGGATGCTGAGGGTACGGCGCGGATCCCACTGGCCTGCTTGCGATCATGCCACGCGCTGCATACACGCCTGCCCAGATCGGGCAGCGCTCGATACGCGGCCCGCATGCAGGCGCCCACTCACATGCCCGCATTGACGCCACGCGCGGTTTCGGTCCAGCATCGCCCTTCAGATCGATCAAGACATCGGGAGACCCCAATGGGTGCTGTGGACTACGGCGTTGAAGAAGCCGCGATGCAGGCGTACCTCAAAGCAGGCGAAGCACGGGCCTATGCGCTGGGCAATCGCGGCCCGATCCGCTTCACCGACGACGGCAGGCTGCACCCCGACATCCTGGAGGCTTACTGGCGCTGCGGCTTTTACATCTTCGAAGGCGTGCTCAAGGCTGATGAGCTCGCCGACATCGAAGCCGATATCCAGAACATACTGGAGCGCCTGCCTGCCGAGAAAGACTCGCCTGTCGACCGCCATGGTCGGCCTGCGCTGTCGTCCGACTGCAAGAGCCCGAACCTGTACTGGTCCAAGCCTTTGGGCGATCCGGCCGGCGGCACCGACTTTGCCAACGGGCGTCACCCGGTGAAGATGTTCGAACCGACGGCCACGGTCGACGCACCCAAGGATGTGGTCTACCTCATGCTGGGCACGCTGCAGTTCTCCGATGCAGCGCTGCGCGTGTACGGCCACCCCGGTTTGCTCTCAGTCGCTGCTGCCGTCAATGGCAACGACTTCGTCCCGTTCAACGAAGCCTTCTTCATCAAGCAACCCGGGCTGGGCGCCTCGGTAGCCTGGCATCAGGACGGCGTCACCCATTGGGGTAAGCCCGACTGGGACGAAGGCACACACGGCTTCAATTTTATGGCGCAGCTCTATGGCTGCACCGCGGCCAACGGCGTGTGGGTCGTGCCCGGTTCGCACAAGCTCGGGCGCGCCGACATCAAGGCGATGGCCGCTGCAGCCGGCTCCGACCGCCTGCCCGACGCGGTGCCGATCATCTGTGCCCCGGGCGATGTGGCCATGACCAACCGCCAGGCCGTGCATGGCTCGTTTGCCAACACCAGCACCGATTGGCGGGTTACGGTCAACATGGGCTTTCACCGGCGCCGCTCGGTACTGGGCGTGGTCAGTGGCGGCAGCCTGCACGGGCGCAAGGGCGTCTACGACGAAGCCCGCATCCAGGAGCGCTCGCGCATGATCGGCTATGGCATTGATGCACGCCGCCAGCGCTTCCCGCAGGAAACACCATTCGTGTATCAGCCGCATGCGCAGTCGGGCGAGCACTATGCATGGAGCGAGGCGGTGCGGCCATTGATCCGCGACTACAACCTCATGGACCTGAGCATCTGAGCCGCACTCAACCGCGTCGCAGCCGACGGGCACACCACCATCATGTCTACGTGGTAGCCCTGGCGGATGAGGTCTGGAACGAGCCGGCCTTTCGCAAGGCGAACCCCGACTATGTGCTGGGTAAGCCCTTCGTGTACGTGGGCATGACCGGCCTGGACCCCGACCTGCGTTTTGACCGCCACAAGGCCGGCGTGCAGGCCAACCGCTTCGTGACGCTGTACGGCCTGCACCTGGTGCCTAAGCTCTACGAGGTCTATAACCCCATGCCCTATGAAGCCGCGCGCGAGATGGAAGTGGAGCTGGCCATCGGCCTGCGGGAAGCGGGGTTCGGGGTATGGCAGGCGTGATGTAAGATGATTTGCATCACCTTTAGGGCGTTTCATCATGCGCACGACCCTTGCAATTGACGATGATGTGCTGTCAGCTGCCAAGCATCTGGCCGAACGAGAACACAAGACTGTGGGCGAAGTGATTTCGTCGCTTGCCAGACAAAGCCTGGCACGCCCTAAGCGCTCGTCGCGTGCCGAACGTAACGGCATACCACTGCTGCCCACGCGAAAAGAATCATCTCCCATCACGCTGGAGCTCGTGAATCAGCTGCGTGACGAACAGCCCTGATGCGCTATCTGCTGGACGTCAACATCCTGATTGCGCTGGTGGATCCGGCGCATGTGGATCACGACGCGGTGCATCGCTGGTTCGGCCGCGTGGGGCAACACGCCTTCGCCACCTGCCCGATCACTGAAAATGGTTTGCTGCGTATCGTCGGTCATCCCAAATACCCGAACTCACCCGGGCCGCCCAGCGTGGTCGCCCATGCACTGGCTGCCATTCGCGCGCTGCCCGGTCATGCCTTCTGGCCTGACCGATTCAGTCTGGCCGACACTGAATTCGCAGACGCTTCGCTGCTGACCAGCCACTCGCGCGTCACAGACAGCTACCTGCTTGCGCTGGCTCGCGCCAACAAGGGCAAGCTCGCCACCCTCGACAACAAGCTCGCTGCCGAGGTAGTGCCGCAAGGCAAGGCGCATCTCGCACTTGTCTCACCCGACCCCGCACGGAAGCGCCCATGACCCCAACACCCGCTTTGCTCGATACCACCACGCGGCACACGCTGCTCGGCATCTCTACGGCCACGCTCACCACCGTGCTGCTCAAGCACGGTCTTCGCAATGTCTGGCTGCGGGGCACCCGCCCGCTCGCACCCGGCCTGCCGCGCATCGCGGGGCGCGCCTTCACCCTGCGCTTTGTGCCGGCACGCGAAGACCTCGCCACGCCCGCCTCCTGGGGCTCGCCCATTTCCACGCGCGCGGCCATCGAGGCCATGCCCGAGGGCTGCATTGCGGTCGTGGGTGCCATGGGTTGCACCGATGCCGGCATTTTTGGCGACATCCTGTGTGCCCGCATGCAAAAACGCGGCGTGGCAGCGCTGGTGAGCGACGGCGTGGTGCGCGACGTGGCGGGCGTGCTCGGCACCGGGCTGCCAGTGTGGTGTCAGGGCACCGCCGCACCGCCTTCAGTGGCGGGCCTCACCTTCGTGGGCTGGCAGGAACCGATCGACTGCGGTGGCGTGGCCGTGTTCCCCAACGACGTGATCGTGGTCGACCAGGACGGCGCCGTGCTCATCCCATCGGCCATGCTCGACGAAATCACTACTGCCGCCTTCGAGCAGGAACGCCAGGAGACCTGGATCATGAGCCAGGTGCAGGCCGGTGCGGCGCTGCCCGGGCTGTATCCGCCTAATGCCGAAAATCAGGCGCGTTATGCGGCGTGGGTGAAGACGCAAGGCTGATCGATGACGGTCGCCTGGTTGGTCTCCGGTGTCCGATGAGGATCAGATCCGCCAGGATCCCTTGAGTACCGGGCACTCGCGGTATGCTCGGTCTTTGCCGTCGGCATCCCATGCCCGCGGACAAGATCGAGCGCCCACGCAAGGCGCCACACTTCAGGGAGATTCGCCGTGTGCCCCATCAATGCCCTGGGTTTTGCCGCTTTGCGCTCTTCAGCGCCTCACCACCACGCCCACCCAAACGCTGAATGTCTCCAGCGTCTGGTGGCCGAGGCCGATTGAAAAGAAATTTTCCCCGCATTGCCTTGTTGCCATAACCCTTGAACTGACCCTGGAGACCCCACGATGAGCCGCATGAAATTTGGCGCCTTCCTTGCACCGCACCACCCGATTGGTGAGCACCCCACCCTGCAGTTCCAGCGGGACATCGACCTGGTCGCACAGCTCGACCGCCTGGGCTACGACGAGTTCTGGTGCGGCGAGCACCACTCCACCGGCTGGGAAACCATCGCCTCGCCCGAGATGTTCCTGGCGGCAGCCGCCCAGCGCTCGCACACCATCAAGCTGGGCACAGGCGTCATCTCGCTGCCCTATCACCATCCCTTCAATGTTGCGCAGCGCATCGTGCAGCTCGACCACATGAGTCGCGGCCGCGCCATCTTCGGCTCAGGCCCGGGTGCGCTGGCCTCCGATGCCTACACCCTGTGCATCGACCCGCTGGTGCAGCGCGACCGCCAGGACGAAGCCCTGGGCGTGATCAAGCGACTGCTGGCCGGCGAAGGCCGCTTCAGCTATGAGTGCGAATGGTTCAAGCTCAAGGACGCCCGCCTGCAGTTGCTGCCACTGCAGGAAAAGCTGCCCATGGTCACCGCCTCCACGATCAGCCCTTCAGGCATGACCCTGGCCGGCAAATACGGCACCGGTGTCATCTCCATCGCCTCGACCGCCGCTGAAGGACTGGCCGCACTGGCCACGCAGTGGAGCTTCGCCGAAGAAGCCGCACGCAAGCACGGCAACACCGTCGATCGCAAGGACTGGCGCGTGCTGCTGTCGTGGCACATCGCCGAAACGCGTGAGCAGGCCCGCAAGGAAGCCGGTGCCGGCCTCATGCGCTGGAACAACGAATACATCTGCGAAACCCTCAAGCGCCTGGGCAGCAAGCCCTTCACCAGCCCCGATCAGGCCGTGGACGAGACCGCCTTCTCGCCGGGCGCGGCCGCGGTCATTGGCACGCCCGACGACCTGGTGGCAGCCATCCGCAAACTGATTCCGCTCACGGGTGGCTTCGGCACACTGGTGGGCTTCGTGCACGACTGGGCCAACCCCGAAAACACCACGCGCAGCTGGGACATGGTCGCCCGCTATGTCATCCCCGAGGTCAACCGCATGCTCGACGACTATCGCGAGTCGCGCATGCACGTGGTCAACAACCCCGAGCCTTTCCAGCAGCGCGACAAGGCGGTCATGAACAAGATCCTCCAGCACGACAGCGCTGCAGCCGCCCTGGCCAAGATGGCCAACACCGGGCGCCTGGCCATGCCCGGAGTCGCCGCGGGTCTGTCGAACAAGGCGGGCTGATCGCCGCAGGGCGAATGCTGCGCGTGTGGCACAGATCGCACGCGCAGCCCGTCAGTTGAGCATGACGGCTGAGCAAATATGACCTCCTTCGACACCCTCGTCATCGGTGGCGGCGTGGTCGGCATGTCGCTGGCCTACGGCCTCGCCCGCGCGGGCGAGCGTGTCGCCCTGCTCGATCAGGGCGACGATGCACTGCGTGCGGCACGGGGCAATTTCGGGCTGGTATGGGTGCAGGGCAAAGGGCTGGGGCGACCGCCGTATGCGCGCTGGACCATGCAGGCCGCACGGCAATGGCCCACGCTGGCTACCGAGCTGCTCGAGGGCACTGGCGTGGACGTGGAGCTGTCGCAGCCAGGCGGGCTCTCGATGTGCCTGAGCGATGCGGAGCTCGCCGAACGGGCTGCGCAGCTGGCACAACTGCGCGCGGATCTGGGTGGCGACTATGCCTTCGACATTCTGGATGCAGGCGCCGTGCGCGCGCTCATCCCTGAAACCGGGCCCGATGTCGTGGGAGCGGTCTGGTGCCCACTTGATGGCCACGTGAACCCGCTGCGGGTCTTGCGCGCTTTCGTTCAGGGCTTTGAACAGCTGCGCGGCGTGCTGGTGCCGGGCGTGACGGTGCAGCAGATCGAAGCGCGCGCAGGCGGCTTTATCGTGAACACGCCGCAGGCGCGCTTCGATGCGCAGCGCGTGGTGCTCGCCGCTGGCCTGGGCAACCGTACCCTCGCCCCTATGGTGGGTCTGAGCGCGCCGGTGTCACCGAACCGCGGACAGATCCTGGTCACTGAACGCCTGCGGCCCTTCCTCAAACATCCCACGCTCTACGTGCGCCAGACCGGCGAGGGCATCCTGCAATTAGGCGATTCAAAAGAGGATGTGGGTCTGGACGACCACACCACACTGACGCAACTGTCCATGATTGCTGCACGCGCCCTGCGCTGCTTTCCGCTCCTGGAAGCCGTCAACATCGTGCGCACCTGGGGCGCGCTGCGCGTCATGAGCCCGGATGGCTTTCCGATCTACCAGGCATCCGAACAGTGCCCGGGCGCGTTCGTGGTGACCTGCCACAGCGGCATCACGCTGGCCGCGCAGCATGCCGGCGCACTTGTGGACTGGATTCGCGGCGCACCGCAGCCTCGGGACATCATGGACTTTCACGCCGAGCGCTTCGATGTTCAAGCCGCTTGAAGGCAGCACGCCAACCACCACCGTCCCATTCCTGATGGAAGGGCGAGCGGTGCAGGCCCAGCCCGGCGAGATGCTGGCCACGGCCCTGCTGCGCGCGGGTGTGGACCGCTTCCGCGAGACACCAGTCTCAGGCTCACCGCGCGGGCCGCTGTGTCTGATGGGCGTGTGCTTCGACTGTCTGGTGCAGGTCAACGGCCGGCCCAATGTGCAAGCCTGCATGACACCGGTCGAAGCCGGCATGGTCGTGCAATGGCAGCGCGGCGCCCGCAGCCTGCAAGGCGACACATGATGCAGGCCGAGTCACCCGCGTGCACGCATGACGTCATCGTCATCGGCGCCGGGCCGGCAGGCATGGCCGCGGCCACCACCGCAGCGCGCCTGGGCCTGCGCGCCGCGCTGCTCGATGAACAGGCTCATGCCGGCGGCCAGATCTGGCGCGATGTGGGCAGCGCCAATGCACGCATCGCCACGTTGTTGGGCCCCGATTACATGCAGGGCCGACAGGCCGTCGAAGCACTGCAGGCGAGCACGGTGGACGTCATGCACGGCACACTGGTGTGGGATGTGAACCGTGATCTCACTGTGACCGCACTGCACGCCGGCCGTGCGTTTCAGCTGCATGCCCCGCAACTGATTGCGGCCACCGGTGCGCTGGAGCGGCCCACACCCATTCCCGGGTGGACCTTGCCAGGAGTGATGAACGCAGGTGCCGCGCAGATTGCGCTCAAACATGCCCAGAGCATCCCCAGTGGTCCGGTCGTGCTGGCCGGCGCAGGCCCATTGCTGCTGCTGGTGGCCTGTCAGCTGGCCGCGGCGGGCGCCGATGTGCAGGCGGTGGTTGAAACCAGCACGCCCGCGCATCGGATCGCCGCACTCAAGCACCTGCCCGCCGTGCTTGGCACCCGCACCGCGATGACTGCCCTGGCGAAGGGCCTGGGCTTTCTGGTGCGACTGCGGCGCGCAGGCGTGCGCCGCTTTACCGCGGCTCGCGGGCTGATCGTGCTGGGCGACCACCGTGCTCAGGGGCTGCGATTCACCTCGCAGGGCCGCACGCATGAAATCGCCGCCGAGACCGTGCTGCTGCATCACGGCGTGGTGCCCAACACGCAACTCTCACGCCTGATGCGCATCGAGCATGCGTGGCATCCGGCACAGCAGGCCTGGCACGTGGTCACCAATGCATATGGCCAGACCTCGTTGCCGGGGCTGCGCATGGCCGGCGACGGCACCGCCATCGCAGGCGCGCTGGCCGCACAGGCGAGTGGCACTCTGGCAGCTTTGGGCGCAGCCCACGCACTGGGTCGCCTCGATACGCAGGCCCTGCAGCGCGAAGCTGCGCCGTTTGCGCGCACGCTGGCGCGCGAACAACGCATCCGACCGTTCCTGGATGCGCTGTATCGACCCCCGGCCGACATCCTCATGCCCGCAGACGACACCCTTGTGTGCCGCTGCGAAGAAGTGACCGCTGGCCGCGTACGCGAAATGGCCCGCCTCGGTTGTCAGGGCCCCAATCAGACCAAGTTCTTCAGCCGTTGCGGCATGGGTCCGTGTCAGGGGCGGCTGTGCAGCATTCCGGTGACGCAACTGCTGGCCGATGAGCTGGGCCGCTCACCCGCTGAGGTGGGCGCCTATCGCATTCGCGCGCCACTCAAACCTGTGCCTCTCAGTGCGATCGCTTCCATGCATACGCATTCTGACGCTGGAAGCACCGAACACTGAGCGCTTGTCCCTAAGCCCTGCACTCGACCTGCTCAAAACGGGGTCCAGCGCCCGTGAGGCAGGCCCGCTCAGGCCACGCCTTCCTTGACGATCCGGTTGCGCAAGGTGCCCAGCCCGGTGATGCTCACTTCCACCAGGTCGCCATGTACCAGATTGGGCGACACGCCATCGGTCCCCATCCACACGATATCGCCGGGATACAGCGTGAGGTAGCGGGTCATGGTGCTCAGATAGCGGGCTATGCCGAAAAGCATGTCGTTGGTCTTGAAGTGCGAGGTGAGCTTGCCGTTGACCCGCACCTCGGTCTGCATGGCGTCCAGGTCCACATCCGTGTCGATCCACGGACCCATGGGCTTGAAGGTGTCGGTGTTCTTAGAGCGCCAGAAGGTGCGGTCCGACTTCTGCCAGTTGCGCTCACTCATGTCGTTGCCGATGGTGTAGCCCAGCACGCATGAGAGCGCATTGTCTTCGGTCAGGTGCTTGGCCTGTTTGCCGATCACCACGACCAGCTCGCCCTCATACTGCACGGCCTCGGTCGCATCGGCGGGCACGATGATGTCTTCGCCCTGCGCAATCAGCGCATTGCTCGCGCGATAGCCCATGTCGGGTTGGGTGGGGATGTTCAGACCGTGCCCTGCGCCCATCTCTCGGATATGCGCGACGTAATTGAGCCCGGCGGCATAGAATGTGGGCGGGATGACCGGCACTTCGATCTTCACCTGCTCCAATGCGTGCGTGCGCCCGGTGCGCTGCCAGCCGTTGAACGGATCGCCACTGACCGCCTCGATGCGGGTTCCCTCAAGCAAGCCATAGCCCGGCGCACCGCCGTCTGAAAAACGTATCCAGCGCATCGCGTTCATCTCCCGTTTAAGGCTGCAATCTACGTGTTGCGCCGCATGCGGGCAATCAGGCCACGGTGCGGCCAACGGCGAGCTGCTGAGCGTAGCTGCGAAGAAGGCACGGGTATTTCTTGCGCAGGATTGAAACGTGGCTCACTCCGTGTCACTCAAATTCTGTTGAACCCTCGCCCTTTAAGCCTTATGTTTGCTGATCCATTCGCGACACACCCCGGGGTTAATTTGGCCTCCATGTCCTCGCTCTCGCCTCAGTTGGATGACGCCTCCAGACTATCCGCGTTAGCCCGCTCCGGCCTGCTTGACTCCCCGACAGAGCCCAGTTTCGACCGGGTCTCGAGCCTCGCGTCGCGCCTGCTCAACGCCCCGGTGGCCTTGCTCTCGCTGGTTGATGATCGTCGGCAGTTCTTCAAATCGGCGATCGGGCTGACTGGTCAGGCCGCAGCAGACCGCGAGACGCCGCTCACTCACTCCTTCTGCCAGCATGTCGTGACATCAGGTGCGCCGCTTGTGGTGGACGATTCCCTCCAACACCCGCGGGTGAACACAAACCAGGCCATTACCGACCTGAACGTCAAAGCCTATCTCGGTGTGCCGGTTACCGACCCCGATGGATTCGTGCTGGGCTCGTTTTGCGTCATCGACGGTCACCCGCGGTCATGGTCAGAGAGCGATCTGGCCACGCTGAAAGATCTGGCTGCGTTGGTGATGACCGAGCTTGCGCTGCGCCGTGAGATCAGCGACCGACGCGCCGCGCAGGCGGCGCTGCTCAAACAGAACAGCGCGTTGGCCGCAGCCCGCGACGAGGCGGAGTCCGCCGTGCGGGCGAAGGCCGCCTTTCTGGCCAACATGAGCCACGAAATCCGCACGCCCATGAACGCGGTCATCGGCATGACCGAATTGCTCGAAACGACGGCCCTCGATGCCGAGCAACGCGAATTCACCCAGACCATCCGCACCGGCGGCGAAACGCTGATCTCCCTGATCAACGACCTCCTTGATCTGTCGAAGATCGAAGCCGGCCGGCTGGAACTTGAACACAAACCCGTGGTCCTGAGCGCGTGCATCCATGAAGCGACGCAGCTGGTGGGTTATGCCGCGCATGCCAAGGGGCTGGCGCTGCGCAGCGTCCTGAGCCCTTCGTTGCCGCAGGCTTTCTGCACCGACCCGACCCGCCTGCGCCAGATTCTGGTCAACCTGCTTGGCAACGCGGTGAAATTCACCTCGTCGGGCGAGGTCGTGCTGAGCGTGTCGCAGCCCAACCCTGCCATGCTGCGATTTGAAGTGCGCGATACCGGCATTGGTATCCGTGCAGAGCAGCTCGAGCGCTTGTTCAAACCATTCAGCCAGGCCGATGCATCGACCACACGGCTATACGGCGGCTCCGGACTGGGTCTGGCTATCTGCCAGCGGCTGGTGATGCAAATGGGGGGCAACATCGGCGTCGAGTCAGTACCGGGTCAGGGATCGGGCTTTCACTTCGAAATTCCCTTTGAGCCCGCGCCGGTCCCGTCACCCGTCGGACAGGTTCACCCGACGGGGTCTGCGCCCGCTCAGGCGCTGAACATCCTGATCGCCGAAGATCACCCGGTCAATCAGCGGGTGGCCCAGCTCATGCTCAGGAGTCTGGGGTACGAAGCCACCCTGGTCTCGGATGGCCTGCAGGTGCTGCAAGCGTTGTCGCAAACCCATTTTGATCTGATCCTGCTCGACCTGCAGATGCCGCAACTCGATGGCCTGGAATGCGCGCGGCGCATCCGCAGCCAATCTCCCGGTGCGTTGAAACCCTGGATCGTCGCCGTCACCGCAAATGTGGTGTCGGGTGAACAGGAGGCCTGTATGGCTGCTGGCATGAACGATTTTCTGGCCAAGCCGGTCACCACCGAGGCCCTGCGTGCTGCCCTGGCGCGCTGCCTGACCGCGGTATCAGCCACCGCGGTCTAAGAGAGAACCGAGCAACTCCCGGTTGCCTAAGCGTTGTCTCAGGAGTCGACTACGAAGGCAGGTTCGCGAAGCACCGGGGCATGTGGCGCATCAAACGCTGGAACGACCGACCAGACGTGAACTTCGCGGCGGGAAAGTAAGAGGGCGCGTTAGCGCGAGGCGGTCGGCTGCCAGGGAGCATACCCGGCAGGAGCCAGCAGACCTACTTCCCAATACAAAACCTCGAGAAGATCACCCCCAGCAAATCATCCGCACCAAACTCGCCGGTAATGCGATTCAGCGCTTCCTGAGCCAACCTCAGTTCTTCTGCAAACAGGTCCAGCACTTCATCGCGGCGCTGCGCGTGCGCATGCGCAATCGTCAGGTGATCGCGTGCTTCACGCAGCGCCTGCAAATGCCGCTCGCGCGCCATGAACAAGCCTTCACCCGCACCCTGCCAACCAGCCAACCGTAGCAAGGCGGCACGCAGCAGTTCAATGCCTTCGCCTGTGCGGGCCGACATCCACACGGCCTGTTCATCCGCGTGTGCGGCCACACCCGCCAGGTCGATCTTGTTCCACACCCGCAGCACCGGCGTGCCTGCAGGCAATCGGCTGGCGATCGCCTCGTCCAAGGCATCCGCGGACGCAGGCCTTGACCCGCATGCATCACCCAGATGGAGCACCACATCGGCACGCGCCACCGCTTGCCAGGTGCGCTCAATACCGATGCGCTCCACTTCGTCCTGTGTATCGCGCAGGCCCGCGGTATCCACCACCACCAGCGGCACACCCTCGATCTGGATGGCCTGCTCGATGCGGTCGCGCGTGGTGCCGGCCACTGCGGTCACGATCGCCACCTCGGCACCGGCCAGCGCATTGAGCAGACTGGACTTGCCCACGTTGGGCGCACCGGCCAGCACCACATGCAAGCCTTCACGCAGCAGTGCGCCCTGACGCGCTTGCGCTAAAAGTGCATCCAATGACTCGCGCACCCTGGCCAGCCGGCCGCGCGCATCCGAGCGCTCCAGAAAATCGATTTCCTCTTCAGGAAAATCCAGCGTCGCTTCCACCAGCATGCGCAGTTCGATCAGTTGATCGACCACACCATGCACAGCCTGCGAGAACACACCGGACAGTGATCGCGATGCGGATCGCGCGGCCTGCGCCGAACTCGCATCAATCAGATCGGCCACCGCTTCGGCCTGTGCCAGATCCAGCTTGTCGTTCAGGAACGCGCGTTCGGTGAACTCGCCCGGGCGCGCGGTGCGCAGACCGATCTGCGCACCCGCCTGCAACACGCGCTCAAGCAGCAACTGCATCACCACCGGCCCACCGTGCCCCTGCAGTTCCAGCACGTCCTCGCCTGTATACGAATGCGGCGCAGGAAAATGCAAAGCCAGACCGGTATCGATCGGTTCGCCGTCTGCAGCCAGAAACGGCAAATACGTGGCCACCCGCGGCACAAGTGCGCGGCCACACAACGCGTGAATGATCACCGAAAGATTGGGGCCCGACACCCGCACCACACCAATACCACCACGACCGGGCGCGGTGGCAATGGCTGCAATCGGCTCAGCTCTGACCTGCACCCTGCTGCGCCTGCTGCTGCCTGAACTCGCGCACCAGCTGCACGAAGCGACGCTCAAACGGCAATAAAGGCATACCAATGCGGGATGCAATACGCGCTGTTTTCTCTGGGAACAAACCCTGTGCATCAATACGCACCAGCCCCCGGTCGCGCTCGGCATCGACCGCCACATCGGCGATCACGCCCACCCCAAAGCCCAGCTCCACATACGCCTTGATGACATCGGAGTCGATCGCTTCGAGCACCACGTTCGGCGTCTGACCGAGCTTGGCGAAGGCTGCGTCAATCCCGCGGCGACCTGCGAACTGCGCGGTGTAGGTGATCAGCGGCTGCAACGCAAGCTCCTGCAGCGTGGGCTGACGACCGAGCGATGCAAACGGGTGCGAAGGCGGCACGATCAGGCAATGCCGCCAGGCATACGCAGGGCGGGTATCCAACGAAGGATGATCGTCGAGTGTTTCGGTCGCCAGACCAAAGGTGGCATCACCATGCACCACATACTCGGCCACTTGTTCCGGGTTGCCCTGCAGCAGCTTGAACTGCATCGCCGGAAATTCTTCACGAAAGCGGGCCAACACCGTCGGCAGCACATAGCGCGCCTGAGTGTGCGTGGCGGCAATCGACAGCGTGCCCGCATGGCCTTCGGAAAACTCGCTGCTGACCTTGCGCAGCGCATCGGCTTCGTTGAGCAGGCGCGTCGCGATCTGCAAGATACGCTCGCCCGCTTCGGTCATCTGCGTGTAGCGCTTGCCATGACGCACAAAAAGCTGGACGCCCAGCTCTTCTTCCAGCTCGCGGATCTGCTTGGACAGGGCCGGTTGCGAGGTGTGCAGCACCTCGGCTGCCGCCGTCAGGTTCAGGCCGCGGCGAACCGTCTCACGTAGCGACCGAAGCTGCTGGAAATTCACCGTTCACCGTCCCTGCTGCGTTCTGCCTGACTTAGCCGATCCTGCTTAGTCCACATGCCTCACACCATCAGGCATTCACCATCAGGCCGGTGCTCTGCCAAAGATCGGCTTGCCTTCAATCTTGCGAGTGATCACCCATTGCTGGGCAATCGAGAACAGATTGTTTACAAGCCAATACAGCACCAGGCCCGCCGGGAAAAAGAAGAACATGACCGAGAACACCAGCGGCATCCAGAGCATCATCTTGGCCTGCACCGGATCAGGCGGAGTGGGGTTCAGCTTGGTCTGGATGAACATCGTGGCCGCCATGATGAGCGGCAGGATGTAATAAGGGTCCGGTGCAGCCAGGTCCTTGATCCAGCCCAGCCAGGGCGCATTGCGCATCTCTACCGAGGCCAGCAACACCCAGTACAGAGCAATGAACACCGGGATCTGTACCACCACCGGCAAGCAACCGCCAAGCGGGTTGATCTTCTCGGTTTTGTACAGCTCCATCATGGCCTGGTTCATCTTGACCCGATCGCTGCCGAAGCGCTCGCGCAGCTGCTGCAACTTAGGCGTGACCCGCTTCATATTGGCCATCGAGCGGTAGCTCGCCGCCTGTAGAGGAAAGAAAGCGGTCTTGACCACGATCGTCAGCAGCACAATCGCCCAGCCCCAGTTCATCACCAGACCGTGCAGGAACTGCAGCAGCCAGAACAGCGGCTTGGCGAACACCGACAGCCAGCCGTAGTCCACGCTCAGATCCAGGCCTGGTGCCACATCGGCCAGCATTTTCTGGTCCTGCGGCCCGATCAGCAGCTTGGCATCGACCGTGGTCTTGGCCTGCGGTGCAATCTCGGCCAAGGTCTGCTTGATCCGCACCGCATACAGATTGTTGTCGACCTTCGCGGTCTCGAATTCGCGTTGTCCGCTGCCGGCCGGCACCCAGGCCGATACGAAGTAATGCTGAATCACGCCAATCCAGCCATCAGTGGCCGACTTCACATACTCGACCTTGCCTTTTTCGATGCTCGGGAAATCGACCTTCTGGAACTTGCCCTGATCGGTGAACACCACCGGCCCGGTATAGGTGCTGTAAAACTGCGACTCGCCAGCCGGCGGATTACCGTCCCGCGTCAGCTGCAGATACACGGTCGGACGAATCGGCGCCTCACCCAGATTGGTGATTTCCGTGCGGGTCTGCACCACATACGAGCCGCGTGCCAGCGTATAGGTCCGATCAACCTGAACGCCGCCGGAACTCGAGCGCATCGTGACCGCCACGGCATCCTTGCCATCGGCCAGCGTGCGCTCGCCAGGCTGCACTTCAAAGGGTGTGCGGTGATTGGGCCAGTTCGTGCCCGCGGGCGCACCCACCAAACCGGTTTGCGCCACATAGATCCGACCGCCCGGTTTTTCTTCGAGCAGCACGACATTCAGCTTGGCATCTTCGGTGTCGGAATACTTCAGCAGTTCGGCGCGTTGAACCTCCCCACCGACTGGGTCGATATCGATCGACAGCACATCATTGCTCAGCCTGACCGCCGGCGTTGCCGAACCCGACGATGCGCTCCCTGACGGAACGGCTGCGGTCGGAGGCACGCTCGAGGGTCCCGCCGACGGAATGCTCTTGTCCACCGCAGGCTCGGCCGCATTGCCCGTTGGCGCATTGGCGCCACCTGATACCGGGGCGGTCTGCGCCGACTTAGGCGCTGTTGGTGTGGGCGCTCCAAAAAGCGAAGGCTGACCCTGATGGCGTTGCCAGGCATCCCAAAGGAAAAGCAGCGACATCGAAAAGATGACCCAGAGGATCGTGCGTTGCGTGGGCATGGAGGTGGACGCTCTGTATCAGGGGATCATTGACGGGAAATCGGGCTCGCCGCACGCACTGGGGCATGGGCAGAGGCAACACGTGAAGGCGAGACTGCGTGGTCGGTACACGAAACATCATCACAACGGCCCAGCCGCCGCCACCTTAGAACGGGCGATTCGGGGACGGGATCAAGACCCCCTTTGTCCCAGGGATGACATCGGGACAGCCGCATCAGCGTGAGCAGACCCCCGGTCATCCATCCGTGGCGGATCAGCGCTTCCTGGCCATATTCGGAGCAACTCGGGAAGTAACGGCAACGCGGACCGATGATGGGCCGAATGCCATAGCGATACACGGCGATGCCTGCCAGGCCGATTGCTGTGAGAGCCCGATGGATCATGAGCCCTCTCCCACGGAAGCAGGGGAGACATGCACGGCCGGGGTCCGAGACACCAGGCGCGTGAACAGGCTGTCAATTTCAGCACGCACCCTAAGCTTGAGCCGACGATCCGATGGTCGCCGTGCGAAGGGGCGTACAGCACGGCCAGCGGCTACCCGCACAGGTGCATCAGGGTCTTGAGGCACTTTGACGAGTTGGAATCGCACGCTCCAGCCGCCTGCTGGCCCGAACCAGGCCGCGTGCATTCGCGCAGCCTGAAGATGCGATTCGCGGATCACCCTGCGCATGAGGTTGCGTACCGGTGAAGACGGGACCAGCTTGCGGGGAATGGCCATCGTGAGTCGGGGGCTGTCAGATTCGACGGCGGCCCGGGCGACGACGACAAAATGATCGCCCGAGAATCGGTACGACCGGCCCGCACGGCCCGCAGCGGGGCGGGGCACGGGTGACGCCGACGTCCGGGTCAGACGCCCAGGCGCTTACGACCCTTGGCGCGACGCGCACGGATGACCGCCTGGCCGCCGCGGGTCTTCATACGGACAAGGAAGCCGTGGGTGCGCTTGCGGCGAACCACCGAAGGTTGATACGTGCGTTTCATGGCTGGACTCTCGAGAAAAGCCCGCCATTACATCAAGCCAGGGCCAGACTGTCAATTTTTCATCAGCGAGGCAGCCTGCCTGAGGGCTGTGGATAAGGTAAAATTCATGGCTCTGTCAGCCGGTTTCCGGTCTGAGTACCGACCCGTCACAGCCGTCCACAGCACCGAGACCCCGAGCCCCCCTTTCGATGAACGACCTTTGGCAAGCCTGCGCGTCGCATCTCGAAAGCGAGTTGCCGGATCAGCTCTACCGCACCTGGATCAAACCACTGGTTTTTCTGGGCTTCGATGACACCGAGCGCATCCTGAAACTCGGCGCACCGAACCGCGTCAAGCTCGATTGGGTCCGCGGCCAATATGGCGATCGAATCACACAGCTGGCGGCCGATCTGATCGGCTCAGACACTCGGGTGAGCTTCGAGATCTGCGGCGGGTCTGATGAAACGCCCAGCGTCTCAAACCCTGGGGCCGACCTGGCATCGACCGAATCAGGCTTTCCGCCAGCGACCACAGCAACCGTTCGTTCGGTTGACAGCTCGCACGCCTCGCGCGCCACAGGCGCATCGAACACCGGTGGGACCGCATTCGGAATGAGCCCTGGGCCCACGCATGATCGTTCCCGTCTCAATCCCGAGTTCACATTCGGCAGTTTCGTGACCGGTAAAGCCAACGATCTGGCGCGTGCAGCTGCCCTGCAGGTTGCTGATCGCCCAGGCGGCGCCTACAACCCCCTCTTTCTGTATGGCGGGGTGGGCCTGGGCAAGACTCACCTGATTCATGCTGTGGGCAATGCCATCATGGCCCGCGCAGCCAGCATGAACGTGCGCTACATCACGGCCAACCAGTTCTTCCAGGACATGGTGGCTGCTATCCGACGCCAGTCGGTCGATGAATTTAAACGCTACTACCATTCGCTCGATCTGCTCCTGATCGACGACATCCAGTTTTTTGCCGGCAAGGAACGCTCGCAGGAAGAGTTCTTTTATGCCTTTGAAAATCTGATCGCCGAGCGCAAACAGATCATCATTTCCTCAGACACTTATCCCAAGGAAATGTCGGGCATCGATGACCGCCTGATCTCGCGGTTCAACTCCGGTTTGATTGTTGCCATTGAACCGCCAGAGCTCGAGATGCGCGTGGCCATCCTGATGCGCAAAGCCGAATCGGCTGGCCATCGACTGGATGATGATGTGGCGTTCTTCGTGGCCAAGCACATTCGCCAGAACGTGCGCGAACTCGAAGGTGCCTTGCGACGCATTCTGGCTTACGCACAGTTTCGCAACGAGCCCATTTCACTGGACCTGGTCAAGGAGGCACTCAAAGACCTCCTGTCGTTCAACCGGGGTCAGATTTCGGTCGAGTTCATCCAGAAGACAGTTGCCGACTTCTACAAGATGAAAGTGGCCGACATGTACAGCAAGCGCCGGCCAGCCAACATTGCCTTGCCTCGGCAAATTGCCATGTACCTGGCCAAGGACCTGACGCAAAAGAGCCTGCCGGAAATTGGTGAGCTCTTTGGCGGGCGCGATCACACCACAGTGCTTCATGCCGTTCGAAAGATCACCGAGCTACGCCAGCATCGCCAGGAGTTGAATCACCAGATCCACGTCCTGGAACAAACCCTGCGGGAGTACCTGTGAACAACGCTGTGCGCAAGGCTGGGCATAAGCAGTGGACGACCCATGGGACAAGCTGTGATGCCGCTGTGTGTGAGCTTGAACAAGTCGATCGCGTCACAGTCTCGACTCAAACTGTGCACCACTGCTCAGGGCTGACAGGTGCCTGGTCAACATGGTTGCCCTCTCGCAAGATCGGCATGAACACAGGCTCCACAGCGCTTGTCCACATATTCACCGACCACAACAAATCAACAACAACATTGATTCAAAGGTAAAGACGATGTTGATGATCAAGGCAAATCGGGACGCCATCCTTCGCCCCTTGCAGATGGTGGCGGGCATTGTTGAGCGGCGTCACACCCTGCCGATTCTTGCCAATGTCCTGATCCGCAAGCAGGGCGAGCAGGTGTCTTTTCTGGCCACGGATATTGAAATCCAGATCCAGACCTCGGCAGCCATTGCGGCAGGTCAGGACGATGCCGCCATCACGGTCAACACCCGCAAGCTGATCGACATTCTGCGTTCGCTACCGGAAGGCGAAGTGAGCATCAGTCTGAGCGCTCGCAAGCTCACGATTGCATCGGGCAAGAGTCGCTTTTCACTGCAAACGCTGGGGCCTGAAGAATTTCCAACGGTGGCTGCCAACGAGAACCCCGGCGTGAGCTTCACCATGCCGCAAAAGCAGTTGCGCCATCTGTTTGCGATGGTGCACTTCGCTATGGCGCAACAAGACATTCGCTACTACCTGAACGGACTGCTGTTCGTGGTGGATGGCGCTCAGATTCGCGTGGTGGCCACTGATGGTCACCGGCTGGCCTACTGCGCGGCCGACATTCCTCAGGCGGCTGGTCGCCAGGACGTGATCATTCCGCGCAAGACCATCACCGAGCTGCAGCGGCTGTTGTCGGATTCGGAAGAGCCAATCGAAATTCGTATTGCAAGCAACCAGATTCGCTTTCGTTTCGGCGAAGTGGAATTGCTCTCCAAACTGGTCGAAGGCAAATTTCCCGATTACCACCGCGTCATTCCCACCGGCTACACCAAAGGCATTGTGGTGGCCCGCGATGCCTGGGCCGGGGCACTGGCCAGAGCTTCCATCCTCACATCCGAGAAGTTCAAGGGTGTGCGTTTCACGCTGTCCGATAGCGCATTGAAGATCCAGACCAGCAACTCCGAACAGGAAGAAGCAGTCGAAGAACTCGATGTGGACTATGCAGGCCCGGCGCTTGAGGTGGGCTTCAACGTCACCTATCTCCTGGACGCCCTGAACAATCTGAAAACCGAATCGGTCAAAGCCGAGTTTGGCGACGCAAATTCCAGTGCCCTGATCTCCATCCCAGGCGACGACAGCTTCAAATATGTCGTCATGCCGATGCGTATCTGAAGACATGAGCGACACCCCTATGACCGTGGAAAACGGCAGTTCCGGCAGCACGTCCGACCCCAACACCGCAGGCAACGATTACGGTGCATCGTCCATCCAGATCCTCGAAGGACTGGAAGCGGTTCGCAAGCGCCCCGGCATGTATATCGGAGACACCTCGGACGGTACCGGCCTGCATCACCTGGTGTTCGAGGTGGTCGACAACTCCATCGATGAAGCGCTGGCAGGCTATTGCGACGACATCGTTGTGACCATCCACACCGACAATTCCATCTCGGTGCATGACAACGGCCGCGGCATTCCAACCGGTCTGAAGATGGATGACAAGCATGAGCCCAAGCGCTCTGCGGCTGAGATTGCGCTGACCGAACTGCATGCCGGTGGCAAGTTCAATCAGAACAGCTACAAGGTGTCAGGCGGGCTGCACGGTGTGGGTGTGTCCTGTGTGAATGCCTTGTCGCAGTGGCTGCGGCTGACCGTCAAGCGCGA
Organism: Burkholderiales bacterium UBA4615; assembly: GCA_002386465.1. GTDB lineage: Bacteria > Pseudomonadota > Gammaproteobacteria > Burkholderiales > Burkholderiaceae_E > UBA4615. Next base: position 64,214 of record DGIT01000022.1, read on the forward strand.
TGGTCAGGTGCATCAGATGGAATTCGAGCGCGGTGTGCCGCGCAACCGTCGCATCGAGCTCGTCGATGGTGTTGAGGTGTCGCCGATGGCAGTCACCGGGACCACTGATAAGCGGGGGACCGAAGTCCATTTCCTGCCTGATATCGATATCTTCACCGACATCAACTTTCACTACGAGATCCTGTCCAAGCGGTTGCGCGAACTGTCATTTCTCAACAATGGCGTGCGCATCAGGCTGATCGATCAGCGCCAGGCTAAGGAAGAGGAGTTTTCGTTTGCGGGTGGCGTGTCGGGCTTTGTGGAGTACATCAACAAGTCCAAGACAGTGCTTCATCCCACGATTTTCTCGGCCAACGGCGAGACCGAGATCGACGTGGGATCCGAGCGCAAACGGGTGTTTGTTGAAGTCGCCATGCAGTGGAATGAGAGCTACAACGAACAGGTGCTCTGTTACACCAACAACATTCCGCAAAAAGATGGGGGAACACACCTGACCGGGTTGCGCGCAGCCATGACGCGCATCATCAACAAATACATTGTTGAAAGTGAGCTGGCCAAGAAGTCCAAGGTGGAAACCACCGGCGATGACATGCGCGAAGGCCTCACCTGCGTGCTCTCGGTCAAGATGGCCGACCCCAAGTTTTCAAGCCAGACCAAGGAAAAGCTGGTTTCGTCTGAAGCGCGGCCGGCTGTGGAAGAAATCGTGGCGGGCAAGCTTGAGTCTTATCTGCTGGAGCGGCCGGCTGATGCTGCACGCATCTGCCAGAAGATTGTCGATGCTGCACGGGCTCGCGAGGCTGCGCGTAAAGCGCGCGAAATGACCCGCAAGAATGTCATGGCCGGCTTGGGATTGCCCGGCAAGCTGGCTGACTGTCAGGAACGCGACCCGGCCAAGAGCGAAATGTTCGTGGTGGAGGGTGACTCAGCCGGTGGCTCGGCCAAGCAGGGCCGGGACCGTAAGTACCAGGCCATCCTGCCGCTACGCGGCAAGGTGCTCAATGTGGAGCGCGCCCGGTTTGAAAAGCTGATTGGTTCCGAGCAAATTGCCACGCTGATTACCGCGCTGGGCACCAGCATCGGCGAAGACTTCAACGTGGAGAAGCTGCGTTACCACCGCATCATCATCATGACCGATGCCGATGTGGACGGCAGCCACATCCGCACGCTCCTGCTGACTTTCTTTTATCGCCAGATGCCCATTCTGGTGGAACGCGGGCACATCTACATCGCCCAGCCACCGCTCTACAAGGTCAAGCACGGCAAGGATGAGCGCTACATCAAGGACGATCACGAGCTCAATCAGTACATGCTCAAGCTCGCCCTGGAGGGTGCGGTCCTGCTGCCTAATGCGATCGCCAAGATTGAATATGAAGCACGTCTGGGTACGCCCGCATCTGGCGCAGCCGGTGCTGCTGCCACGCAGGCGGCGGCTTCCGCACCCGGAGCGATCGCAGGTGAAGCGCTGGGCGAACTGGCCCGGAAATACCTCCTGTCGGAAGCGGTGATTGAGCGGCTCTCACGCATCATCGATCAGGATGCACTGCGCAGCATCCTCGATGGGTTTGAGTTGAAAATGGGCACGCAAGCCGATGCCGAATCAACGGCACACAAGCTCCAAATTGCCATGGCGCGCTACCAGAGCGAAGCTCAGAAAGTCGATAACGACTCAGGGGCTACCGTCCAAGCGGTGTATGAAGAGAAAGAAGAAGAGTGGCGTTTGCGCATCGAGCGCAAGCATCATGGCAACGTGCGCGTCAGTATCATTGACCCGCACTTCGTGAATTCATCCGACTACAGCACCCTGGTTGAGTGCGCGCAGACGGTGGGTGGCCTGATTGCGCAAGGCGCCGAGATCCGACGCGGAGACGGTGATCGTCAGCGCGCGCATAGTGTGGTGGATTTTCGTGATGCGATCCGATGGCTGCTTACCGATGCAGAACGCAATGTCGGTCGCCAGCGCTACAAGGGCTTGGGTGAAATGAATGCTTCGCAGCTGTGGGAAACCACCATGGACGCGTCCGCCAGGCGCTTGTTGCGAGTGCAGATTGAAGACGCCATAGCAGCCGATCAGATCTTCACGACCCTCATGGGCGATGAAGTGGAGCCACGTCGCGCTTTCATAGAGAAAAACGCGCTCGTGGCTCGCAATATCGACGTCTGATACAACCCGCTGCTCAGAACTCCACGCTTACTTCATGGGAGAGTAAGACGTGGGGGCCATGATGGCGTTGCTGAAGTGCGAAATCAGCGGGCCATTTTTTTCGGTCTCTGCCCGCGCGGTGAGCCATTCAGGGTCGACCGCGAAGGCATTCCACTTGCGCTCACGGTCGGCCAGGCTGTCCCACTGCAGTACATAGATCAGCGTCGCATTGCTGTCGCCGATGACATTGGTCCAGAAAGCCACCGGCACAATGCCGTGTTTTTTCCAGATGTTCAGTGTGATGGTTTCGAAGCGCTTGTTCAGATCCGGCAAGCGGCCCGGCATGCAGAAGTAGGTGCGCAATTCGTAAAGCATGCGAAGTCTCCCTGTGGTGATTGATCTCTAGCAAAAGTCACTGGCGGACCATGAAGCCCAGGACACTATAGACGAGCACGGTGCTGGCGCATCTGTCCGGTTCAATTGCCGGCGTTACAGCGAGCATTCCAATGTCATGGATCAGCGCTGCGGCATGTCCTTGAGCCCGTACACAGGGCTGATCGTGGCGTCCGATGGAATGCCCGGCATGTCTGCGTTCCAGTCCTCCCAGGCCTGCCTCATGTGACGCAGACGATCGGGCTCGCGGGCAGCACGATTTGATCGTTCGCGTTCATCCTGAGCCAGATTGAACAGGTAGTCGTGGTCGTCCACACGCAGGTATTTCCAGTCGCCTGACCGATAGGCGCGCTGGCTGCGGTGATTCATGCGCCAGTACATCGGTCGCTCAAAGTGGTGCGTCGCGTCGCGCAACACGGTCAGGAGCGACACCCCGTCCAGCGGATAGTCCGGGTCAGCCGAGACTCCCGCCGCATCCAGAATGGTGGCCATCCAATCCATGCTGAGGCAGTGCTGAGCAGTTTGGGTGCCTGGCTGAATCATGCGGGGCCAGCGCGCGATCCACGGCACCCGAATGCCGCCTTCCGTGAGGTCCATCTTGCCCCCGACTAAAGGCCAGTTGTCGCTGAAGCGCTCACCGCCGTTATCGCTGGTGAAAATGACCAGTGTGTTGTCATCCAGACCCGCGCGCCGCAGGGCATCCATGACCTGACCGATGCCCTCGTCCATGTGATGGATCATGCGCCGGTAGGTCTCGATGTTGCCGCCGTCCATGTGATAGATCTGGCCGCCTAACGACTGTGCCAGTGCACGGTCCTCGCGGGTCTCCCACGGCCAGTGGGGCGCTGTGTAATGCAGGCTCAACAGGAAGGGCTTGCCGGGTGTGCTGTGCCCCTGGGCAGGCTGTGCCGCGTGCTCGATCCACTGCACCGCCCGGCGGGAGAAAAGATCGGTCAGATAGCTGTCGTCATCCAGAAGCGATTCACCGTCCCACAAGTCGTGCTGACCGCGACTGTCCAGGTGCGTAAAGTAATCCAGACCGCCCGCCATGGCCCCGAGGAAGTGCTCATAGCCTGACTTCAAGGGACCAAAGTGGGGCAGAAAACCCAGATGCCATTTGCCGATGAGTGCGGTGCGATAACCCGCCGCACGCAGCAAAGACGGCAAGGTCGGATGGTCAGGCGGCAGGCCCAGGGTCTGACGGGTGAGCGGGTCGCTTCGCATCGGCTCTTCAGCCGCACCGCGCAGACGGTATTGCCAGCGGCCGGTGATCAGCGCAAAGCGCGTCGGCGAGCAGACCGAAGAATTGGCATAGCCCTGCGTAAAGCGCATGCCATCGCGGGCCATACGATCAAGGTTCGGTGAAACCGCGCCGAACGCGGCATCGCGGCCACCGTAGCACCCCAGGTCAGCAAAGCCCAGGTCGTCGGCAACGATGAAAACAATGTTGGGAGGGTTGGTCATGAAGGTGGCCAGCGTTTGCGCAGATCCAGCACATGGGCAACTCCGGACCCCATGAGCGGCAACACTATCCAGGGCCATGCGGCCTGCACGGTCACCGCCCGCACCGCCAGCATCAGAAACAGACCCGCCATCAGATTCGGCAACAAGCCGGCCGGCCCCAGACCCCGGCCGGTAGCGCGGTGGTAGGCCCACAGTGCTGCGATCTCGAGAACGGTGAACACGATGATCAGATCGATCAGCCGGCCACTGGCGACCAGGTCAGCCATGCGCAGTGGGGGACTCGGGGTGCGCGGACTTGAGGTGAGAAGAATGAATGCGCGTGACTCAGACCCGCGCCAGGCCAAGCAAATGCGCCATGTCTTTGAAGAAAATGCGTACATGCGCCATAGGTTTGCGGCGCGTGAGTGCTTTGTTCATGTACGACTCGAAAGTGAGCTGCTGCACGTCGCGGTCTTTGCAGATGCTCACGAAGCGTTCGCGCCTTGCATCGCTGCAGTACCAGAAGCGCTGCATGATGCCCAGCACCCAGAACACCTTGCCGTGATCGCGCATGAAGCGCTTGCGCGCGGTGGCTAGCGTGCGAACGTTGCCGGTAGCAAGGCACGCATCCACGGCATCAGCAGCCAGCGTGCCACCCAGCATGGCGTAGTAGATGCCTTCGCCTGAAGCCGGGGCCACTACGCCGGCCGCGTCACCCGCCAGGACGACGTCTCGACCGTTGTCCCAGCGTTTGAGCGGTTTCATCGGCAGGGGTGCGCCTTCACGGCGCAATGTCGGTGCATCAGTCAGGCCCGTGGCTTCGCGCAGAGCCGCTACGGCATTGCGCAGCGAAAATCCCTTGTCGGCACTGCCTGTGCCGACCGACAGGGTGTCGCCGTGCGGGAACACCCAGCCGTAAAAGTCGGGAGAGAGTCGTCCCTGATACCAGACGTCGCAGCGCGAGCCGTCGTAGCCATCGGGCCGCTTCTGAGGCACCGCGATAATCTCGTGGTACGCAAACACATAGCGTGTGTCCTGCGCGCAGTCGATGGTTTGGCGCGCTACTGCAGACTTGGCGCCGTCGGCACCAATGACCATGCGCGCTCGCACGCGCCCTGGCACGCCATCGTTGGTCGAACCGCGCTCACGCGTGCGGTAGTGGATAACGTTAATGCCATCTTCTGCACGGGTAATGCGATCAAAGACGGCGGTGCGCCGCACCGCGCCCGCGTCTGCGGCCCTTACCCGCAGCCACTCGTCGAACTGATCGCGATCGACCATGCCCACGAAGCCGTTTTCGATCGGGATGTCGACGTTGACCGCGCGCGGCGACACCATGCGTGCCGATGTGGCGCGAGCCACCAGCTGTGAATCAGGGATGTTGTAGTCGCGGATGGCCCGCGGCGGAATCGCACCCCCGCACGGCTTGATCCGGCCTGCGCGATCCAGCAACAGCACCGAGTGCCCCTTGCTTGCCAGCGTATGTGCTGCCGTGGCGCCAGCGGGACCTCCACCGACCACCACGACATCAAAGGTTTCGGTCATATCCATCAGGGTCATCCTCTTTCCAGCGCGGGCAGGTGATAGTCGGTGCGAGGACTTGGCGCGCCGGAAGCATCCGACGGGTGAGCCTCACGGGCATCAGGGTCGATACGGAATTCGCCTTGCTCGGACTGACCGATGCGCGCAGCCAGGCGCGCCGACAGCACGAAGAGCAGGGCTTCGATGGCAAATACCCATGCGTAGGCTGCGCCGGCGCTACCAACCAGCCAGCGCGCGACATCGCTGGCAGCGGCACCTGCAAGCCCACCGGCCCCAAAGGCGATGGCCTGGGCCGCGCCCCACAGGCCCATGCGCACGCCTTCGCGCTGAGCACGCCCTTGTGCAGCGAGCCGCATCATCGAGGCGATGGCAGCGATGGCAAACGCGCCATTGGCTGCCCCCAACAGAAAGACGTTGGCCTTCAGCGGCCAGGGCGTGCCCACAACACCGGCCACAACGAGACCGGCGAGCGCAGCGGCCGAGGCGATGCACCCGCCGATCGTCCAGGCACGCAGCGAACCCAGTTGCCGACCAGCCAGGCGGCTGCCTGCAAGCGCTGCGATCAGCATGCCGGCAAATGCGCCACCGTGCTGCACACCGGCCAGCTGTGTCGACTGTCCGGGTGTATAGCCGAACACTGCGCCGGCAAACGGCTCGAGGATCAGGTCCTGGGCGCTGTACGCCAGCATCGAGACGAAAACGAAAACCGTGAACTGGCGTGCGGCGGGCTCCGCCCACACTTCGGCGAGTGCTTCACGAAAGCGCGGGGTGGGCGGCGTCGCTTGCGCATCAGCGGGCACACCCGCATCACGCACTGCGCTTGCCGGCACGGCGCGTCCTTCAAGGCCTCGCAGTGCGATCAAGGTGACACAGAGCGCGATCGCAGCGACGCCCGTGGTCACGAGAATGAGCCGGGCGGGGGTGTAGGGGTCGAGCAGTTTGCCAGCCACGCCAGCCGTGATCGCAAAGCCAAAAATCATCATCAGCCACACGGTGGTGGCTGCAGCGGCCCGGCGTTCAGGGGCTACGCGCTTGGCGAGCAACACCAGCAGCGAGGTGCCACATGCGCTCACCCCAGCGCCGATCGTGGCGAACGCAAGCACAGCACTCACGATGCCCAGACCCAGATGGCTCGACATGAGCGCTGTGGCACCGGCTGCTGCGACGCCGCCCAATGCCAGCACGGCCATGCCACCGATGATCCAGGGTGTGCGCCGTCCGCCCACATCCGATCCGTACCCCATGCGCGGACGCAAGCCCTGCATGGCGTAATGCACGCCCACGAGCAGACCGGGCAACAGTGCAGGCAAGGCCAGCTCCACGACCATGACGCGGTTCAAGGTCGACGTGGTGAGCACGACGATCGCTCCCAGGGCCATCTGAACCAGGCCCAGACGCGCAATCGCGAGCCAGCCGAAAGGGTGTGGAGTGGACATCCTCGCGTCCATGTCAGTGGGCTGCCAATGCGCGCAGGGCGAACGCACTGACCATCATGCCCGCGACAAACAAGGGCACACCAAAGCCGCTGTAGTACAGCGCCCGCGACGAAGGTTGCGCGACAAACCAGCGCATCAGAACGACTTGCGCCACCAGCAGCACCGCCACCCACGCCGCATGGACCGGGCTGCCCCAGTGCGCGAGCAGTGCGATCACCACGACCTGCGGCAGTGCCATGGTCCAGCTGGCCACATGTGCAGCGCGGACCACGCCGAGCTGCACGGGTAAGGAGTCGACGCCCATCTGCCGGTCGCCTTCGACCGACTTGAAATCATTCAGGGTCATGATGCCGTGGGCACCGAGGCTGTACAGGCCTGCCAGCGCCAGCGAACGGCCGTCAGGAATGGCCCCGCCTGCCATGACGGCTGCGCCGGTGACCCACGCCAGGCCCTCGTAGCACAGGCCGCAGGCGGCATTGCCCCACCAGCCGTTTTCTTTCAGACGCACCGGCGGCGCGCTGTACGCCCAGGCCAGGACCAGGCCGGCTACGGCTGCTGCGAAACCCCACGGGCCCAGCGCACTGGCTACGAGCAGGGACAGCACCGTCCAGGCAATGGCGATATACAGCCCCCACTGGCCGGGCATGCGACCGGACGGGATCGCGCGCTCCGGCTGATTGATGGCGTCGACATGGCGGTCAAACCAGTCGTTGACGGCCTGGCTGGCGGCGCAGACCATCGGCCCGGCCAGGATCACGCCGATCAGGACCATCGGCCATTGCTCGCGCGGCGAGGCACCGGACGCCACCACACCGCAGGCAAACGCCCACATGGGCGGGAACCAGGTGATCGGCTTGAGCAGCTCGGTGACGGTGGACAGGGCGGGGCGAGGCATGGTCGAAGTCTGCATCTGACGCCCCAAAGCGTCAACCTTGATTTACACTCACCGACACATGACTGATTTGACAACGCTTCCCGCAGCGCAGCGCGGGCATCGGCCGCACGCGGTCGTCATCGGGGCTGGCCTGGGCGGTCTGGCGACCGCTATCCGCCTGAGTGCGCGCGGCTGGCGGGTGAGCCTGTTCGAACAGCTCGATGGTCCGGGTGGCCGGGCCTATGTGTATCGGCGCGACGGCTTCACCTTCGATGCCGGGCCGACCATCGTGACCGCCCCCTTCCTGTTCGACGAGCTCTGGGCGCTGTGCGGCCAGCGGCGGGCCGACCACGTGACCCTCAAGGCGATGGACCCGTTCTATCGGATCAGGTTTCACGATGGCACCTGGTTCGATTACACCGGTGATCCGCAGCGCATGCGGGCCGAAGTGGCGAAGTTCTGCGAAGCGGACGTCCCGGGTTACGAGCGCTTCATGCGCGATGCCGAGAAGTGCTTCAAGCTGGGCTTCGAGGGCATGGCCGAAACCGCCTTCGACACCTTTGGCGATCTGCTGGCAGCCATTCCGTCCTTCACCCGCATGAAGGCCTGGAACAGCATCCACACGCTGGCGGCCTCGCATTTCACCGACCCCAAGCTGCGGATCGTGTTCAGCTTTCATCCGCTGCTGATCGGCGGCAATCCCTTTTCGGTCACCAGTGCCTATGCACTGATTGCCTCGCTTGAGCGTCGCCATGGCGTGCACTGGGCCATGGGGGGAACGGGCGCACTGGTGCGGGGCCTGGTCGATCTGGTGCAGGGCCAGGGCACACCGATCCAATACAACACGACCGTGCGCAAGGTCCTGGTTACCGACGGGCGCGCCAGCGGCGTGGAACTTGAAGGTGGCGAGCGCATCGACGCCGATATCGTGGTGTCGAACGGCGATACCGCCTGGACTTACCGCAACCTGGTCGATGCGGCTTATCGCAAGCACTGGACCGATGCACGTCTGGCGCGGGCGCGCTATTCCATGAGCCTCTTCGTCTGGTACTTCGGGACGAAGCGACAGTTCCCCGATGTGCCGCATCACATGATGGTGCTGGGGCCGCGCTACAAAGAGCTGCTGCACGACATCTTCAAGCGCAAGCATCTGGCCGAGGATTTCAGTCTGTATCTGCATCGGCCAACCGCCTCGGATCCGGCCATGGCGCCACCCGGTTGTGATGCGTTCTATGTGCTGTCGCCGGTCCCGCATCTGGACAGCGGTACCGACTGGAAAGCCCACGGCGATCGCTACCGTGATGCGATTGCTGCGGAGCTGGAACGCACGGTCATGCCCGGACTGCGCGAATCGCTCGTCACTTCGTTCTATCTGACGCCGCAGGATTTTCAGGACCGCTTGTTGTCCTACAAGGGCGCAGCCTTCGGGATGGAGCCATTGCTGCTGCAAAGCGCCTGGTTCCGACCGCATAACCGCAGTGAAGACCTCGAGGGTCTGTACGTGGTGGGCGCTGGCACGCACCCGGGTGCGGGCATGCCCGGGGTGCTGGCCTCAGCGAAGGCGCTGGAATCGGTGCTGCCGGATGCGGCCTCGCTGGTGCCGGGCCAGGGCCTGCGCGGGCGACGCTAACGCACAGTCACCGCACGCCAAGCGCGGCCTGACCGTGTGATGGCGTGCCGCGGTCCTGCCGGGCACCGCGTGCGCGGCTACGCACAGAGGATCAGGCCGATGTGGACGGGCTGTGCGGCCGGATCACCACCCGTTCGCGTCGCTGTCGGCCAGTGTGGTCCTGCATCAAACGGGCGGCAGCCAGCCGTCCCGATAGCGCTGCCATGGGCACGCCTGGTCCCGGGTGTGCGCTGCCGCCTGCCAGATACAGGCCGGGCAGCGCGCTGGCCGCGTCGGGGCGCGCAAAAGCAGACATCCAGCCATGCGAGGCGCGCCCGTAGAGCGCGCCGCCAGTGGCCGGAAACAGCCGCTCAAAATCGTTGGGGGAGGTGATCACCGTATTGCTGGGCGCACGGTCCACCTGCAGACCACAGCGCTTGAGCAGTGCAAAGGCGCGGTCCCCGCAGTCGGCAATCGCCTGCTCGGAAATCGGCTGGGTGTCGCCGATGGCCGGTGCATTCACAAGGCACAGCAAACGCTCGGGTGTTTCGCTGTCGGTATGCGTGGCCTGCATTGGTTGAGCGGCGCCTGCGGCATCGGTGCGGTCCTGTGCGCAGACATAGACCGTCGGCGCAGAAGGCAGGCGCTGATGGCCGAAGATGTCGCGAAACTCACTGGAGTAGTCGGCATCGAAAAACACGTTGTGTCGCACGAGCTCAAAGCCGCGGGTCCGTGCATGAATGGACCAGGTCAGTGCTGAAAGCGACCGGGCTGCTGTGGGCACGATCGGCGTTGCGCTGCGTGCGTCGTCACCCAGACGACCGGCCGAGAGCGCGCCGACGTCGCCATTGAACACCACGGCATCAGCCTGAATGCGCTCGCCATCGTCGAGCACGACGCCGCTCACTCGACCACCTTCGACGTACAGCTGCGCAACCGGCGACTGACAGCGGATCGTGGCTCCCTGGCGCTCGGCCAGGGCTGCGAGCGCGCGCGCCAGTGCAATCATGCCGCCGCGTACAGCCCAGACGCCCTGCATCTCGACCTGCGCCACCAGCATCAGCGTGGCCGGCGCTTCGAAGGGCGATGAGCCACAGTAGGTCGCATAGCGCGCAAAGAGTTGCTGCAGACGGGCGTCATGGAAATGTCGACCGAGCGAGCGCCACAGGTTGCGAAACGGACCCAGCCCGGTGAGCACCGCCGTGCCGCACAGCCCGATGTCGCGCGTCAAAGACACCGCGTTTGGGCGCGATGATCGGATATACGGCCCCTCCAGCGTGTCATAGACCTTGCGTGCCTGCTCGCAAAAGGCGCGAAACCGCCGCGCCTCGGCCACGCCGCTGAACGCTGCGATCGCGTCGGCCGACTGTGTGGCATCGGCATGCAGATCGAGCTGACCGCCGTCGCCCCAGGCATGACGGGCCAGTACGCTGAGCGGCTCCAACTGCAGGTGTGACGACAACTGCAGGCCGGCGTCGGCAAACAGATCTTCAAACACCCAGCGCATAGTGAAGACCGTGGGCCCGCTGTCGATCCAGGCCCCATCGGCCTGAACCTGTCGCAGTTTGCCACCGGGCGCTGCTGCACGCTCAAGCACCGTGACCTGCATGCCGCGCCGCGCCAGGTCGGCTGCAGCGACCAGGCCTGCAACGCCTGCGCCTACGACGACCACATGCTGATCAGGCAAGCGAGTGCCCTTTCCAGCAGCCCTGGGTCGCTTCGACGACAAAGCGAACGAACATCGATTCGGAAAAGAAATGTCCGCTGCGGGAGGCTTCGATGGCGTCGCGATGCGCACCGCTGCGTGCATACCGGTCCATGCTCGCCACGCTGTCCCAGATCGTGAAGGTGGCCTGGCGCAACAGAGGCGCTTCACCGATGCCCACGGCAAGGTGCACGCCCTGTGCGCCGCCCAGCGAGCGCTCGGCCGCGGGTTGCATGCGCCAGAACGCTGCCGCGCGCGTCGGGCGGATCGATGCCCGGGTCAGCGAGGCAACAGGGCCCTGCGCCGGCGGATCGACGCTCACTGGCAGCGCTTCACCTGCCCACGACCCACGGCTGGAATACGCCCGCAGCCGGCAGCAAAACCATTCGCTGGCGCGCGAGCGCCAGGCACTGAGTGGGCCATCGGGCTGCATGAAAGCGTCGGCATGGGCCGCGGTGTCGAAGACGCAGAAAACACCCTGGATGGAGGCGCTGGGCTTGAGGCCAAAACCCCCGGCGTGCCCGCTGCCCATGACCTTGCCAAAGCGCAGACCTGGAATCTTTCGCAGCAGGTAACGGCCGATTACGAATCGCGACCAACCCCACAAGCGATGGGCCGGCGCGATATCGGCCAGCATGACCACGACGACCGGACCAGACGTCACGTCGCCGGGCATACGGATCGGCGACGACTCAGGCGTCGGTGTCTGCAGCCGGCTCGCCCAGCCCGAATCGGCGCAGTTTCACGTAGAGGCTCTGGCGTGACAGGCCCAGCATCTCGGCGGCTGCAGCACGGTTGTCACGGGTCAGATGCAGGGCGGCCTCGATGCACATCTGCTCGATGAGATCGGTGGTCTGACCGACGATGTCCTTGAGCGGTACACGGCCTACGAGCTCGGCGAGCTGACTGACGGCCTTCGATAGGCCCGGGTCATCACGGGCATCGGTCTTGGGTCGACGCCCGACATCGCGCAAGGTGAAGCCCAGGCACGGATGCTTGGCATCGTGGACGGCGGCCGCTGAAATTTCAACCGAGGTTTCATTGCCGAAGCGGCCCCGAATGACGGTTGGGAACAGGCGCACCGCATCACTTTGGCGCAGAGTGGCCATCAGCACGCCCAGATCCACGCCCGATCGGCCCAGCCAGCGTTCCAGCGATTCGCCCACGACTGCTTCGGGGGAGTCGAACTGGATCATTTCGGCAAAACTCTGATTGGCATAGAGCACCTGGCCGGCCGGATCGGTGACAACCAGGGCGTCAGGTGCGCGGTCGACAGCCGAGAGCACGGCGCGTCGGGACGGTGCTGCAGAGTCGTCTTGCGGGACCGGCGGCGGGACCACACGGACCAGAAAATAGGTGTTGCCGTCCAGCCGGAAAATGGAGGCCGAGACTTCAACTTCGCCGGCACGCTGTGCTTGCAGACGCTGCACGCCGGTGTCGGCCTGGCGTGAGTTGCGCAAGCTTTCAAAGCGCATCAGCAGCTTGGAGCCGCTCATGGCATCGAAGCAGTCCACGACAGGGCGCCCCGACAGACGCCGTGGGGATTCGGCAAAGAGCACGCTGGCGGCCGGATTGGCCTCGACCACGCGCAACGTGGCGGCATCGACGATCAGAACCGGCTCGGCAATCGCCTGAAACAGTGCGCGATACCGGGTTTCAAGCTGACGCAGGCGGGAATAGTCGCGCTGCATCGATTGCTGCGCGGTGATCAGACGCTGCTGAACCGTTGCAAACTGACGCAGGTCGCGTCCGATGGCAACGACCTGCCCAGATGGGCCCGCCGGGATCGTGGCGTACATCACCGGCACATCGCTGCCCTGCGTGGACGCGTGGTTCACATGCCGCCACTGGGGCGAGTTTTCGCCAGAGGGTCCTTGCAGCAAGGCGGCGACCTTGGCCCGACTCTCCACAGTGACGGTCTCTGCCCAGGGCTTGCCGATCCATTGCGCCGGACCTAGGTCGGCCAGCTCCTGGTTTCCGATCGAGACATCGCGGATTACGCCCTGCGCATCGACCAGCAAGGCCACATCGGCTGCAGCGGCAATGAGAGATGCCGTATCCGCAGGCTGCAGGCCAGCAAATGCGTTCTTAAGTGAGGCAGGTGAATTCACAAGCAGTCAGCGGTGACTTCGCGGTTCGGGGGAGGAGGTTGTATTTTTTATGGGGAGACACATCAGCTTCGCAATCGACCCTGGGTAACCCATTCCTGCGCAATTTCGAGTGCCTCAGGGCCATCAGAGGCTGTCAGGTCTGCTCCGACCATCTCAGCCCGCTCCGGGTGGTTCAGAAAGAGGGGCCCGCCCACCATGACCGCCAGGCCGGCGTGCTTGGATACGCGACGCAGGCCCAGGATCACCGCGGGCAGCTGCTGCAGATGCATATCCTGGCTCGCCGAAAGGCCCACCAGGTCGTAGCGGTCGGCCGCCAGTGCTGATTCGATATCCGACAGATCGGCCTCGGGGTCGTGCCAGACGTCCCAGCCTGCGCGCCGGAAAAACTCGGCGAGCATCAGGACACCCAGGGTGTGGTCCGACCCAGGCATGGCAGCCACCAGGACGCGACCGACGGTTCGGTCCGGATGGTCAAACAGCGGGGGCGACGACTCGCTCAAGCCGAAGAGAATGGACTGGATCCGCCACAGGCCCAGCGTCACGGCCGTGAAATCGCACTCATCGGCGGTCCAGCGCTCACCCAGCCGGCGGGCTGCCGGTGCGAGCAGGTTGAGCATCACGTCGCCCAGGGCGACTTCACGTTCACGAAACGAGCGCACGAATTCCAGACTCGGTTGCTCGTCGTCGCGCAGCAGGAGGTTGGTCAGCGCTTCAACGTCAGCCGGTTCGGGCAGCTTCGCCGACTGGGGGGTGAAATCGGGGAAGGCGCGTGCTTCGCTGCGATGGGCCAACATGAGTCGGGGTACGAGTTCGAGTTCGATGGTCCGTTGCAGCCACGCCTGATTCTTCAAAGAGAAGGGGTAAGTGCGCGTCGCTTCCGGCGACAGCGAAGTCTCCGGTTGCTGAAAGGAGCCGCCTCCCTTGTCGTCCTGTTCCCAGTGAGCCATTCCACCTCCCCCGGTTACGGAATCGTCCCGTAAGCCTCCCGCGCATCTTCACAGGAGTCGCAGCGTCAACGAACCGAACTGCTGGCAGGCGAATCTCCGATCCGGAGGGACCGAGTGACCGACCGCGTGATCAATCTTTTGGTACGTCTTGCAGTGTCAGGTCCGCTTGGCAGCTTTGTCAAGGCGCGGACCGTCAGGTTCAAGACGCCCGGCAACCATTGCGCAATCGTCGCCGGGTATCCCATGTCGCCAACATTAATGTCAAATTGAATTTACGTCAACATAGGTTGACACAAGGGAGGGCGCAGTCTAGATTGGGCTCATGAAGACGACAACGGACGGGCGAACCCGGACGGTGGAGACGCGTCGGCCCAGCTCGCGGCCACCCCTCTACACCGAAGCACAGCGCATGCGGCGCGACGCGTCCGGCTGGACGTTCGTGCAGGGTGTGCTCGCGCCGGTGCAGTTCCTGGTCTTCCTGGTGAGCCTGGTTCTGGTTTGGCGTTTTCTGGCCACCGGACAGGACGAAACCGCAGCCTGCGTGTCAGTCGTCGTCAAGACCGTGGTGCTCTACACAATCATGATCACCGGCAGCCTGTGGGAAAAAGACGTGTACGGCGTCTACCTCTTCGCCCCTGCGTTCTATTGGGAAGACGTGGTCAGCATGGCGGTGCTGGCGTTGCACACCGCCTATCTGGTGGCGCTGTTCACCGACGCGCTCGATGCCCGCCCGCTGATGTATCTGGCGCTTGCGGCCTATGCCACCTACGTGGTCAATGCAGCGCAATTTGTGCTGAAACTGCGGGCGGCGCGCCTGAGTGCGCCGCAGGCTGGCCGCCCCGGCAACCCCGCGTCGGTGCAGGTGGAGGCGGCATGAACGCGATCGTCCCCATCCACCGCCTTGCACCCGG
>DGIT01000022.1:79379-137025 GCA_002386465.1 Burkholderiales bacterium UBA4615
GGTCTGACCGGGATCATCTGGCTGCATCGCAAGATTCAGGATGCGTTCTTTCTGGTCGTGGGCTCACGCACCTGCGCTCACCTGATCCAGTCGGCTGCGGGCGTCATGATCTTTGCCGAGCCTCGGTTCGCCACTGCCATCATCGACGACCGTGACCTTGCCGGGCTGGCCGACGCCAACGAAGAGCTCGATCGCGTGGTGACTCGCCTGCTTGAACGTCGTCCGGATATCAAGCTGCTGTTTCTGGTGGGATCGTGCCCCTCCGAAGTCATCAAACTCGATCTCTCGCGTGCAGCGCAGCGCCTGGGCGCGCGCTTTTCGCCGGCAGTGCGCGTCCTGAACTATTCGGGCAGCGGGATCGAAACCACTTTCACACAAGGCGAAGATGCCTGCCTCGCGGCCATGGTGCCGGCACTGCCGCAGGCAACGGATTCGTCCGCATCGAGCCTGATGGTGGTGGGTGCGCTGGCTGATGTGGTCGAGGACCAGTTTCGTCGCCTGTTCGATGAGATGGGCATCGGCCCGGTGGCGTTCTTTCCGCCGCGCTCATCGAACGCCTTGCCCGAAGTTGGCCCCGGCACGCGCATGCTGTTGGCACAACCGTTTCTGAGTGATGCGGCCCGTGCACTTGAAGCGCGTGGCGCGGTGCGCCTTGAAGCGCCATTTCCGCTTGGCGAAGAAGGCACCACCGCCTGGTTGCACGCGGCTGCACGCGCGTTCGACGTGCCTGACGAGCGCTTTGAGCGGACGGTGACCCCGGCGCGCGACCGTGCTCGCCGCGCGCTGCAGCGCCACCGCGACGTGCTCGCAGGGCGCAGCATCTTCTTCTTCCCCGACTCGCAACTCGAGATCCCGATTGCCCGGTTTCTCTCGCGTGAACTGGGCATGCAGCTGATCGAGGTGGGTACGCCTTATTTGCATCGCGCCCATCTGGCCAGCGAACTCGCGCAACTGCCGGACACTGTCGTGATTTCCGAGGGCCAGGATGTTGAGCGGCAACTGGACCGCTGCCGTGCCGCACAGCCTGACATCGTGGTGTGCGGTCTGGGTCTGGCCAATCCGCTGGAGTCTGAAGGGCTGACCACGAAGTGGGCGATCGAACTGGTGTTCTCGCCGATTCATGGCTACGAACAGGCTGCCGATCTGGCTGAACTCTTCGCCCGCCCGATCGACCGTCGTCGTCGACTGGCCGCCTGAGACCGCCGCCATGCAACTGACGCTCTGGACCTATGAAGGACCGCCGCATGTGGGTGCCATGCGAGTGGCCACCGCGATGCGCGGTTTGCACTATGTGCTGCATGCGCCGCAGGGTGATACCTACGCCGATCTGCTGTTCACGATGATCGAGCGGCTGCCGCAGCGCCCGCCAGTCACCTACACCACGTTTCAGGCACGCGACCTGGGCTCAGACACTGCAGAACTGTTCAAGACGGCGGCCCGCGAAGCCTACGAACGCTTCCGTCCGCAGGCCATGATCGTCGGGGCTTCATGCACGGCCGAGCTCATCCAGGACGATCCCGGTGGGCTTGCCAAGGCGCTGGCACTGCCTGTGCCAGTGGTGCCGCTGGAGTTGCCGTCCTACCAGCGCAAAGAAAACTGGGGTGCGGCCGAGACGTTCTATCAGCTGGTGCGCAACCTGGCCAAGCCGATTGCGCCCGAGCAGCGCAGCCCGCGCGAGCGGCCGCTGTGCAACATCCTGGGGCCGACTGCGCTTGGATTTCGTCATCGCGACGACCTGCGCGAGGTACGCGGTCTGATCGAATCGCTGGGCATCGATATTCATGTGGTCGCACCGCTGGGCGCGACCCCCGATGACCTCACGCGCCTGGGAGAGGCTGACTTCAATGTCGTGCTCTATCCGGAAACCGCGATGCAAGCTGCGCAATGGCTGTCGCGCAGTCTGCGCCAGCCCATGACACGCACGATCCCGATCGGCACCGGCGCCACGATTGAATTCATCCGTGAAGTGGCCGCGCTCGCCGGCGTGGACCCCGAGCCCGTGCTGGCTGTCAGCAAGCGCGCACAGTGGTACGCCAAATCGGTGGACTCAACTTACCTCACGGGCAAGCGCGTCTTCGTATTCGGCGATGCCACCCATGCGATTGCCGCAGCGCGCGTGGCATCGCGCGAACTCGGCTTCACCGTCGTGGGACTGGGGACGTATAGCCGCGAGTTTGCACGCGAAGTGCGCGAGGCGGCCAAGTTGTATGACGTTGAGGCGCTCATCACCGATGACTACCTCGACGTGGAAGAGCGCGTGGCGGCGCTGCAGCCCGAGCTCGTGCTGGGCACACAGATGGAGCGGCACATGGCCAAGCGCCTGGGCATTCCGTGTGCCGTGATCTCAGCGCCGGTGCACGTACAGGATTTCCCGGCCCGCTTCTCGCCGCAAATGGGTTTTGAAGGCGCGAGCGTGCTCTTCGACACCTGGGTGCATCCGCTGATGATGGGCCTCGAAGAGCATCTGCTCACCATGTTCCGCGGCGACTTCGAATTTCATGACGGCGCCGCCGCATCCCATCTGGGTCATGGAGCAGCTCCGGCTCGTGCTTCGCACGCATCTGTTCCTGCGGCGTCTGCGCACACTGTGCCAGCCGAACAGGCCGTCCAAGCCGACACCTCGCAGCCCCTCGCAGAAACGCCTGTCGCTGCGCGCATGAGTGATCTGTTGGCGAGCGAGCACCAGACCATTGCTGCGCCAACGAACGCGGCCGCAACGCTTGCCGGCGCGTCGTCCGGGGAGAGCATTGTCGTGGCGGCCTGGGCCGATGATGCGCGGGCGGAACTGCAGAAGATCCCGTTTTTCGTGCGAGGCAAGGCCCGCCGCAACACCGAGCGCTTTGCGCTCGAACGTGGTGTGGCTTTGATCACCGTGGAGACGCTCTACGATGCGAAGTCGCACTTCGGCCGCTGAGCACACGCCGGTGAACGTCGTCATCGTGACGATGGACACCCACCTGGCGAGCGCCACGGACCGTGCGCGGGCTGCGCTCAAGCGCGTGCTGCCCGGACTGCACCTGACGCTGCATGCTGCCTCGGAATGGTCAGCGAATCCGGCGGCACTTGAGCGTTGCCTTGCCGATATTGCTGCGGGCGACATCGTGATCGCCACGATGCTGTTCCTCGAAGATCACTTCCTGCCGATCCTGCCGGCGCTTCAGGCGCGGCGTGAGCACTGCGATGCAATGGTCTGCGCCATGTCGGCCAGTGAGGTGGTCAAGCTCACCCGACTGGGCCGGTTCGACATGGCCAAGCCCGCATCGGGCCCGCTGGCGCTGCTGAAAAAACTGCGCGGCGAGAAGGACAAGGCGGCGACCGGTGGCGCTGCGCAGATGAAGATGCTGCGCCGGATTCCGCAGCTCCTGCGATTCATCCCCGGCACCGCTCAGGACGTGCGCGCCTACTTCATGACGTTGCAGTACTGGCTGGGTGGCTCGCAGGAAAACGTCTTCAACATGGTGCGCTTTCTGGTCGACCGCTATGCCGATGGCCCGCGGCGTGCGCTGCGCAGCACGGCCAAGGTGGGCGAGCCGGTCGAATACCCGGAAGTGGGCGTGTATCACCCGCGCATGGAAGGTCGCCTGTCCGACCGTGCCGAACAACTGCCGCCCCTGCCTGCCGGTGTGGAGCCGCGCGGTACGGTGGGTTTGCTGCTGCTGCGCTCCTATTTGCTGGCCGGCAACGCCGGCCATTACGACGGCGTGATCGCTGCGCTCGAAGCGCGCGGACTGCGCGTCATCCCCGCATTTTCCGCCGGGCTCGATGCCCGCCCGGCGATCACTCGCTTCTTCACCCGAGAAGGCGCGGCCACCATCGACGCGCTGGTTTCACTCTCGGGCTTTTCTCTAGTGGGCGGTCCCGCGTACAACGACGCGAAGGCCGCCGAGGAGGTGCTGGCCGGCCTCGATGTGCCTTACATCGCCGCGCACCCGGTCGAGTTTCAGACGCTCGACCAATGGGGCGGCTCGGGCCGCGGACTGTCGCCAGTCGAGAGCACCATCATGGTGGCCATCCCTGAGCTGGACGGCGCCACCAGTCCGATCGTTTTCGGCGGTCGACCAGGAGCCCCGGGCGTGCAGTGCACCGGCTGCCATCAGGGTTGCACCTTCACTGCGGCTGACACGACGCAGGACATGGCCTCGTGCCCGGAGCGCGCCACGACGCTGGCTGCGCGCGTCGCGCGTCTGGTGGACCTGCGCCGCGCCGACTGCGCACAGCGCAAGGTGGCGGTCGTGTTGTTCAACTTTCCGCCCAATGCCGGCAACATCGGCTCTGCAGCCTTCCTCGCAGTGTTCCCCTCGCTCTACAACACGCTGGTCGCCATGCATGCGCGTGGCTATGAGGTGGAGCTCCCCGAGTCGGCGGATGCCCTGCGCGAAGCGATCCTGACCGGCAATGCGGCCACGCACGGCGCTGACGCCAATGTGCATGCGCTGATATCGGCCGAGGACCATGTGCGCCGCGAGCCCTGGCTGCGCGAAATCGAAGCCCAATGGGGCCCGGCACCCGGCCGACAACTGAGCAACGGGCAGTCGATCTTTGTGCTGGGCCAGCGCTTCGGCAATGTGCTGGTCGCCGTGCAGCCAGCCTTTGGCTACGAAGGCGACCCGATGCGTCTGCTCTTCGAGAAAGGCCTCGCGCCTACGCATGCATTTTCGGCGTTCTATCGCTACCTGCGTGAAGACTTCGCGGCGCATGCCGTGTTGCACTTCGGCACGCACGGCGCACTGGAATTCATGCCGGGCAAGCAGTCGGGCATGTCCGGGGCCTGCTGGCCCGAGCGGCTTATTGCCGATTTGCCGAACCTGTATTTCTACGCCTCGAACAATCCGTCCGAAGGTGCGATCGCCAAGCGCCGGTCCGGGGCGACCCTGATCAGCTATCTCACGCCACCGGTTGCGCAGGCAGGCCTGTACAGCGGCCTGGCTGATCTGAAGGCGACCATCGACCAATGGCGCGCCGTCCCGCCGCAAGCGCATGAGCGGCTGACCGAGCTCGCGGCGCTGATTCATGCGCAGGCGGTTGAGCTCAATCTCGCAGCGCCCGGCGAGACCTGGTTGCCGCAGCCGCAGGACGATGCCCAGGCGCAGATCCTCGCGCTGTCGCAACGTGTGCTCGAGATCGAATACAGCCTCGTGCCCTTCGGTCTGCATATTGCGGGTCAGGCGGCCAGTCCGCAGCAGCGCATCGAAATGCTCTGCGCCATGTCCGATTGCGGTGATGGCCAGCCGGCCGCGCGCGTTGCCATCGAGGCCCTGGTGCAAGGTGAGGCGCCAGAGCGGGTGCTGGCGCTGTCGGGTTGGTCGGCCGATGAAACGAACCGTGCGCGGCTGCGTGAGCTCGCGAACACCGACCGCTTGCTGGCACGCGACACTGAGGTCGATGCCCTGCTGCATGCCCTGGATGGCGGCTTCATTCGACCCGCACCCGGTGGCGACTTGCTGCGCAATCCGGCGGTGCTGCCCACCGGGCGCAACCTGCATGGCTTTGATCCCTTCCGTATCCCCAGCAGCTTTGCCATGCGCGATGGCGCCCGTCAGGCGCAGCGCCTGATCGAACGCTGCACCGTGGAAGGCACGGCCTTGCCCGAGTCGATTGCGATGGTGCTCTGGGGCAGTGACAACCTCAAAACCGAAGGCGGGCCGCTCGCCCAGGCGCTGGCACTGATCGGCGCCAAGCCGCGCTTCGACAGCTACGGACGTATTGCTGGCGCCACGCTGATTCCACTGCAGGAACTGGGCCGTCCTCGTATTGATGTCGTGGTCACCATCTCGGGCATCTTTCGCGATCTCATGCCGCTTCAGATTCGCCTGCTGGCCGAAGCCGCGTGGCTCGCGGCCAGTGCAGAGGAACCCGAAGACCGCAATTTCATTCGCAAGCATGCGCTGGCCTACCAGCGTGAGCATGGCTGCACGCTCGAGACCGCAGCCTTGCGCGTCTATGGCAATGCCGAAGGCGCGTATGGTTCGAACGTGAACAATCTGGTTGAGAGCAGCCGGTGGAGCGAAGAAGACGAGCTCGCCGAGACCTACTCTCGTCGCAAGGGCTTTGCGTATGGACGCAGCGGTGTAGCCGTGCAGCAGTCCGCGCTGCTGCAAAGCGTGCTGGCCGATGTGCAGCTCACTTATCAGAACCTCGACTCCGTGGAGCTGGGTGTGACCACGGTCGACAATTACTTCGACACGCTCGGCGGCATCACGGGTGCGGTCAAGCGTGCGCGCGGCGGGGCTACGCCCACGGTCTATATCGGTGATCAGACCCGCGGCGAAGGCGCAGTGCGCACCCTCGATGAACAGGTTGCGCTTGAAACCCGTACCCGCATGCTCAATCCGCGCTGGTACGAAGTCATGCTCGAACACGGCTACGAAGGCGTGCGCCAGATCGAACAGCATGTCACCAACACCATGGGCTGGTCGGCCACCACAGGCCAGGTCCAGCCCTGGGTCTATCAGCAGCTCACTCAGACCTTCATGCTTGATCCAGGCATGCGCGAGCGTCTTGCCAAATTGAATCCCACGGCTTCGGCTCGGGTAGCCAACCGGCTCCTCGAAGCGTCCGATCGCCAGTACTGGACGCCCGACTCCGACATGCTCGATGCGCTTCGCCGCGCCAGCGAGGAACTCGAAGACCGCATCGAGGGCGTCTATGAAGGAGCCTCAGCATGAATACAGCGACCGTCCCATTCACTGAAATCCGCCGCCCGTCTCGCGGCAAAGACGGTGAGGGCAGCGTGCAAGTGCAGCTCGATCCAAACGTCAAGATCGGCAATGCCAAGGTCTTTGCGGTCTACGGCAAAGGGGGCATTGGCAAGAGCACCACGTCATCAAACTTGTCTGTCGCGTTCTCCAAGCTCGGCAAGCGGGTGCTGCAGATCGGTTGCGACCCCAAGCACGACTCCACTTTCACGCTCACCAAGAAGCTCATGCCCACGGTGATCGATGTGCTGGAGTCAGTCGACTTCCACCCCGAGGAGTTGCGCCTGGAAGACTTCGTGTTCGAAGGCTACAACGGCGTGATGTGTGTGGAAGCAGGCGGGCCTCCGGCCGGTACCGGCTGTGGCGGGTATGTGGTGGGCCAGACGGTGAAGCTGCTCAAGGAGCACCACCTGCTCGAAGACACCGACGTGGTCATCTTCGATGTGCTGGGTGATGTGGTGTGCGGCGGCTTTGCTGCGCCCCTGCAGCATGCCGATCGGGCGCTCATCGTGACGGCCAACGATTTCGATTCAATCTTCGCCATGAACCGCATCGTTCAGGCCATCAACGCGAAGGCGAAAAACTACAACGTGCGCCTGGGCGGCGTGATTGCCAACCGCAGCCGCGACACCGATCAGATCGATCGTTTCAACGATCGGGTGGGACTGAAGCGCATGGCGCATTTCCCCGACCTGGACGTGATCCGCCGCAGCCGCCTCAAGAAATCCACCCTGTTCGAGATGGAGCCGTCACCCGAGCTCGAGGCCGTGCAGCAGGAATACCTGCGACTGGCCGCATCGCTCTGGGCGGGCACCGACCCGCTGGCGCCTGAGGCCTTGAAAGACCGGGACATTTTCGATCTGCTGGGTTTCGATTGAGGCGCATGGAATGAGCCACGTTCCCTATCAGGATCGACGCAGCCAGATCGAAGACTAT
Organism: Burkholderiales bacterium UBA4615; assembly: GCA_002386465.1. Taxonomy (GTDB): domain Bacteria; phylum Pseudomonadota; class Gammaproteobacteria; order Burkholderiales; family Burkholderiaceae_E; genus UBA4615. Next base: position 87,011 of record DGIT01000022.1, read on the forward strand.
TTCGATCGCACGGCCGCAGACGCTTGGGCCAAGCTGACTTCGTCGGCACCGGTCAGCGGTATTCGCGCCACTGTGCGTGCCGGTCGCGATCGCATGCGCGCCACCATGCTCTCGTGGCTGCCGCCTAGCCTGGAAGGGCGGCGCATTCTCGATGCCGGATGCGGCACCGGTCTGATGGCGGTCGAACTCGCCCGGCGCGGCGCCGAAGTGCTGGCGATCGACCTCTCGCCGCGCATGATCGAGCTGGCCCGCGAGCGCTTGCCTGCAGACATTGATCCGTCGCGCATCGACTTCCGATCCGGCGACATGCTCGATGAAGACCTTGGCTACTTCGATCATGTGGTGGCCATGGATTCGCTGATCCACTACGAACCGCGTGATGTGGTTCGTGCCCTGGGTGCCCTGTCCGCTCGCACTGTGGACAGCTTGGTGATCACGTTTGCGCCGCGCACACCGCTGCTCGCCGTCATGCACAGCGTGGGTCGGGCGTTTCCCCGCTCGGACCGTGCGCCGGCCATCGTGCCGGTTGCGGAGCAGACGCTGGTGACTGCCGTGGCCGATTACGCCGTGCTGCAGGGATGGAACAAGGGGCGCACCGAGCGCATCAGCAGCGGGTTCTACACCTCGCAGGCGATTGAATGGAGGCACGGTTGAAAGCGATTCGCTTCAGCCGTCTGATGCGTCAGTTGCCGACGCAGTACCTGCCGTTTGCCGACGCGGCCAGCGTCGGTCTGCCTTTGTCGCGCCTGCTGCGCCTGTCGCTTTTTCAGGTGACGGTTGGTATGGCCACGGCGCTGATCGTGGGCACGCTCAACCGCGTGATGATCGTGGAGCTGGGCGTGCCGGCCTGGCTGGTCGCAGCCATGGTGGCGCTGCCGTTGCTGGTGGCCCCCATGCGCGCCTTCACCGGGTTTCGATCCGACACACACCGGTCGGCCTTCGGATGGCGCCGTGTGCCCTTCATCTGGACCGGCACGCTGCTGCAGTTCTTTGGCCTGGCGATCATGCCCTTCGCCCTGCTGGTGCTTTCGGGGCTAGGCCAGGTGGCCACGCCTCCGATCGTCGGTCAGCTGGCCGCAGCGCTTGCATTCCTTGTGGTCGGGCTCGGTCTGCAGACCGCGCAGACAGCTGGCCTCGCGCTGGCCACCGATCTGGCCTCCGAGGAGACCCGCCCGCGCGTGGTGGCCTTGATGTACGTGATGCTGTTGCTGGGCATGGTCGGCAGTGGCATTGCATTTGGCGTGCTGCTGGCCGAATTCACGCCCAAGCGACTCATCCAGGTGGTTCAGGCCGCTGCGCTGGTGACGCTTGCGCTCAATGCGGTGGCGCTGTGGAAGCAGGAAGCCCGCGACCCGGTCCGGGCGGCTGCGCTCAAGGCGGCCCCGCAGCCGCTGTTTCGCGACACCTGGAAGCGCTTCATTGCGAACAGGCGAGCCAAGCGCTTCCTGTGGTCGGTGGGTCTGGGGACCGCGGCGTTCAACATGCAGGACATCGTGCTCGAGCCGTATGGCGGCGAAATTCTGCATTTGAGCGTGGGCGACACCAGCTTGCTCACGGCCTTGCTTGCAGCCGGCTCGCTCGCCGGTTTTGCACTTGCCGCCAGGGTGCTCGGGCGCGGCAGTGATCCGCTGCGCGTGGCCGCATATGGCGCGCTCGCCGGGCTGCCGGCATTCTCCGCGGTCATCTTTGCGGCTCCGCTCGATGCGGGCTGGATGTTCCGGCTTGGCGCTGCGGCCATCGGCTTTGGCGGCGGACTGTTTTCGGTGGGCACGCTCACAGCGGCCATGCGCATGGAAGAAAAAGGCTTCGTCGGTCTGGCGCTCGGCGCCTGGGGCGCGGTGCAGGCCAGCGCGGCCGGTCTGTCAATTGCCGGTGGCGGCATCGTGCGCGATGTGGTCGCCGGTCTGGCGCAAGCAGGTGCGCTGGGCGATGCACTGGCCTCGCCCGCCACCGGTTACAGCTTTGTCTATCACATTGAGATGTTGCTGCTCTTTGTGACCCTTATCGCCATCGGTCCGCTTGTCGGGCGCGGATCGGCGGTCACTCCTCCCGAACATAAGTTCGGGCTCGCCGAACTGCCCGGCTAGTCGACCCTTTCCAGACGGAGACTCATTATGCAAGTAGGAGCCATTACCGGTTACGTGGATCTCGCGCAGATCCTGCTCTATGCCTTCTGGCTGTTTTTCGCAGGCCTGATCTATTACCTCGTCCGAGAAGGTCACCGCGAGGGCTATCCCATGGAAACCGACGGCCTGGACCGCGCGGTTGTGACCGGCTGGCCAGTGCCTCCACCCAAGACCTACAAGCTTGCTGGCGGTGTGGACCTGGTCATCCCTGATCCCGGCAAGCTGGAGCCTCCGCTGGTGGCCCGCTCGACAGGTGCATCGCCTGGCTCGCCGATCGAGCCAACCGGCGACCCGATGCTGGACGGCGTGGGTCCCGGAGCCTGGGCTAACCGCGCCGACGTGCCGGACATGACCCTGGAAGGCGAGCCCAAGATCATACCGCTGCGTGCCGCACACGGCTTTGCGGTGGCCAAGCAGGATGCCGATCCGCGTGGCCTGCCCGTGATTGCCGGCGACGGCAAGCCTGCCGGCACCGTGCGCGAACTCTGGCTCGACACGTCCGAGATGATGTTCCGCTACCTCGAAGTGGAAACCGGCAGCGGCAAGCGGGTGATGCTGCCCGTGCCGTTTGCGCGCATCCGTCGTTCGGCGGTCGAAGTCAATTCGATCTATGCGCACCACTTCGCATCGGTGCCCGGGCTGCGCAATCCCGATCAGATCACGATGCTCGAAGAAGAGAAGATTTCTGCCTACTACGGTGGCGGCACCTTCTACGCTGACCCGAAACGTTCGGAGCCGCTGCTGTGACGATCGAAGCCAACGGGCACGAGCACGAATTCGAGCCGCAGCACGGGCTGCCCGAGCGGCTGCCTCAGGGTGAACGCATCCTGTGGCAGGGCTCGCCCGAGCTCGGACCGATCATGCGACGGGTGTTTCACCTGCCAGTCGTCGCCGTGTATTTCGCGGTGCTGCTGGGCTTGCGTGCTTCGCATGTCCTGCCCCAGGCGCATTCTTTCGCTGACGGGCTGGCTCTGATGGGGCCGCCGCTCATGCTGAGCGCGGTGGCCTTGGCCACCCTCGCAGTGCTGGCCTGGCTCACCTGTCGCACCACGGTCTACACGCTGACTAATCAGCGCGTGGTGATGCGCATCGGGATCGTGCTCACGCTCACTTTCAATCTGCCCCTGAGCCGTCTGCAGTCGGCGGATCTGAAGCGCATCGATACTGACCGCGGTGACATCGCACTGGCGTTGTCCGGGTCAGACCGGATTGCCTGGCTGCACCTGTGGCCCCACGCCCGTCCGTGGCGTCTGGCGCGGCCCGAGCCAATGTTGCGTGCCGTGCCGCGTGCGGCCGAAGTGGCGCAACTGCTGGCCCAGGCGTGGTCAGAGGTGCATGGCGCACAAGGCGTGGCGAGTGCAAGCCGCCCTGCCAAGCCCCAGGAAGCATCGATCCCCGCTTCGGCTACAGCCAGTGCGTCTGCGCATCGCAGCCCCGCGCATCACCCTGACCTGAGTGCTGCCGCATGAGTACCACCCCTGCCTCGCGCCCGATGCAGGCTGCGCCCGACAGCTTTCCAAAGGGCGTGCTTTGGGCGGCGGGCGCAATGATTGCAATCTCGCTGATCAGCGTGGGCTGGGTGCGTCTGACCGGCAATGGGCCGGACCAGTTGCGTGCAGCCGGGCGTGACCCGCTCACCGGTGAACGTGTGGCCGAGCGGGCTCTGCGCTTTGAGGATCGGCCCGATGGCGCGATTGCAGTGATCGATGCAAGCAGCGGTCAGCAACTCGTGGAGATTCGCGGCGAGCAGGGCTTTGTGCGCGGATCGTTGCGGGCGCTGACCCGTGAGCGCAAGCAGCGCGAGATGGGCTCTGAAGCGCCTTTTGAGCTGATCGCTCAGGCCGATGGCCGACTCACCTTGCATGACCCCGCAACCGGCAAGCGGGTGGAGCTCGAATCGTTCGGCCCCACCAATGCAGCCAATTTTTCACGTCTGCTGGCGCTGCCCGCGCGCAGCGCGCCCTGACCCAGGACATCGCCATGGCCAGTACCCACGCCATCAGTTCTCCCCAAGCCGCTGCCGAGAAGGCACGCGAGGAAACGCTGCTCAGTCCGCGTTTCTACACCACCGATTTCGCCGCCATGGACCGGCTTGATGTGTCATCGGTGCGATCCGAGTGGGACACGATGATGGCCGAGTACGAAGGCGACAATAATCACGACCATTTTCAGCGTGGCCCGGACTTCATCCAGGAAGTGCAAGAGCGCTTCATGCAGCTGAGCCCCGAGCTGCGCCAGGAGTTCATCGATTTCCTGATCACCTCGGTGACCTCGGAATTCTCGGGGTGCATTCTGTACAACGAGATTCAGAAAAACGTCACCAACCCCGACATCAAGACGCTGATGCGCTTCATGGCGCGCGATGAATCGCGTCATGCCGGGTTCATCAATCAATCGCTCAAGGATCTGGGCATTGGATTGGATCTGGGTGGCCTCAAGCGCACCAAGGCCTATACCTACTTCAAGCCCAAGTACATCTTCTACGCCACCTATCTGTCGGAGAAGATCGGCTACGCGCGCTACATCACGATCTATCGGCAACTGGAGCGTAACCCCGACAAGCGCTTCCACCCGATCTTCAAGTGGTTTCACCGGTGGTGCAACGATGAGTTTCGCCATGGCGAGTCTTTCGCGCTGATCATGCGGGCCAATCCGCACCTGCTGCGTGGCGGCAATCTGCTCTGGATCCGCTTTTTCCTGCTGGCGGTCTACGCCACCATGTACGTGCGTGATCACACGCGTCCGATGCTGCACCGGGCCATGGGCCTGGAGTCGACCGATTACGACTACACGGTCTTTCGCATCACCTCCGAAATTTCCAAGCAGGTTTTCCCGATTTCACTGGACATCGATCATCCGGCGTTTCGCGCGGGCATGACCCGGCTGGTCAAGGCGCAGGAAGGCATCAATGCGGCCCGTGCACAGGGCGGTGTGATGGGTCTGGTCAAGCGTGCCGGCTGGGCCGTGGCCGGAGCGGCCACCTTTGCGCGGCTCTTTGTGCTGCCGGTGCAGCGCCACGCATTGCCCACGCAGGTGCGCACCGCACCCGCCTGGTAATTCGCCCACGTCTGCGACTGTCCGTTTCCATGGCCGACCTGCTGATCGCTGCTTCGTTCGCAGTCTTTGTCTGGTGGTTCAGTACCGGTCTGGTGCTGCTGCTCGACGGACTGCCGCGTGGCACGTTTCGCTGGAGCCTGGTCATCTCGAGTCTGCTGGCTGTGGCGGCGCTCGTCGGACTGGTTCGCGCATCGGGACAGACAACGGTTCAGGCAAGTTACTGCGGCTTTACCTGCGCACTGCTGGTGTGGGGCTGGCATGAGCTCAGTTTTCTGACCGGCTGGATCACCGGGCCGCGCAAGCAACCGTCTCCTGACGATGCGCTGCGCAGCGAGCGTTTCGGCCATGCCGTGAGCGCGATTCTGTGGCATGAGCTGGCAATCGCAGCGGTCGGTGTGGCCATCCTGATCCTGACCCATGACGCACCCAATCAAGTGGGGACCTGGACCTTCCTGGTCCTGTGGATCATGCGCATCAGTGCCAAGCTCAACCTCTTTCTGGGTGTGCGCAATACCGGCAAGGAGTTGCTGCCGGAGCATCTGGCCTATATGGGCAGCTTCTTCAGACGCCGCACCATGAATGGCCTCTTTCCCTTTTGCGTGGCGGCCTCGAGCGTGATGCTGACGGCCATGGCGCTGCGCCTGCAGGAAGTGGACCGACCCTGGGCCGCTGTGGGTCTGGTGCTGGTCGGAACCCTGCTTGCACTGGCGATCGTCGAACATCTGCTGCTGATGCTGCCCCTGCCCTCAACGGCGCTGTGGCGCTGGGCTTTGCGCGAGCGCGGTGCCGCATCCGATATGTCTGCGCCGGCCGCCTTGCCTGCATTGCCTTCCAATCGATCTCCCGCCCCGCAAGGCGGAAGCCGAGTCCACTAGCGACCCTCTCAGGCCTCACCTGACACGCAAGCCGAGTGACCCACCATGCAGCCTTCGACCCCTACCGATCGCGATCCACTCGGAGCTCACGCGCAGCCCGCTACTGAGGGTGTCGACGCAGACGCCCTGCGCACGCTGATGCGCGGCGGATCCAAGACGTTCTTTGCCGCCTCGTTGCTCCTGCCGCCTCGCGTGCGGGCTCCGGCCACCGCGCTCTATGCCTTTTGCCGATTGGCGGACGATGCGATCGACCTCGGTGAGGACAAGCATGCTGCTGTGGCGATGCTGCAGCGCCGGCTCGACGCGATTTACCGAGGCCAGCCCGAAGCGTTTGACGCAGACCGTGCGCTGGCACCGCTGGTGGCGCGCTACGCCATCCCGCGCGCCTTGCTCGATGCGCTGATTGAAGGATTCGTATGGGACGCAAACGGGCGCCACTACGAAACGCTGGCCGATCTGCAGGCTTATGGTGCGCGCGTGGCCGGCACCGTTGGCGCCATGATGGCGCTGATCATGGACACACGATCAGCCGGTGCCCTGGCGCGGGCCTGTGAACTGGGCGTGGCGATGCAACTCACCAACATCGCGCGCGATGTGGGCGAAGATGCCCGTGCGGGCCGGCTCTTCGTGCCCCTGCAGTGGTTGCGCGAGGCCGGCGTCGATCCGCAGTCCTGGCTGCGAGACCCGGTGTTCGACAGCACGATCGCAGGCGTGGTCGACCGCCTGCTGCGCGCGGCGGATGATCTTTATCGCCGCGCCGAAGGTGGCATTGCGGCGTTGCCCCGCGATTGCAGGCCTGCCATTCGTGCCGCCCAGCTGGTCTATGCCGAGATTGGCCAGCAGTTGCGCCGCGATGGTCTGGACTCCGTGAACCATCGTGCGGTGGTGTCGGGCGGGCGCAAGCTTGCACTGATCAGCCAGGCGGCAGGGGCCTGGGTCAGTCCGCCCAGGGCTTCCGTGCCCGAACCCGGCCCACTGCCAGCGATCCAGTTCCTGGTGGATGCCGCGTCGAGCGCGTCGTCTACAGGACCGGCGGCGCAGCGTTCAGGTCCTTTGCGGGTGCCCACGCGCTCTTTCGACGAAAAGATGACCTGGGCGACCGATCTCTTTGCACGCCTGGCCGAGCACGATCGCGCGCCCCGCTAAGGCGAGCGATGGCGTGATGAGTCGATACGTTTGAACATCTGCCAGCTGCCATGCAAACCGCCGACAAGCTCATCGAGGCGCTGCTCTTCGTGGTGCTGGGCGTCGCCTTTTATTGGTGGCAGATGAGGCAGATCCGCATGGATCGCCGCAAGGCAGCCGAACAGGCTGCGCAGCATGCACGCGAGGAGGCACCGCCTTCGCGTGAATCAGGACCGGACGAGCCCCGCACATGAGCGCGACCCTCAAGACCGTGCATGTCATGAGCGCGTGCCTGTTTCTGGGCAATGTGATCGTGAGCGGCACCTGGGCGGCGCTTGCCGAGCGCACGCGCGATCACAAGATCATCTCGTTCAGCAACCGGATGGTGCTGATCACAGACCTGCTTTTCACCCTGACCGGCGCGCTCGGCGTGGTGCTTACCGGCACGATGATGGCCCACCCGCTGGGCGGTGAATCGGCGCACCCCTGGATTCGCTGGTCTTACATTCTCTTTGGCCTGTCTGGGTTGATCTGGGCCATCGTTCTGGTGCCGATTCAACTCAAGCAGCGCGCGCTGCTGGCCCGCACCGATCGCATCACACCCGAATATCTGCAGCTGTCACGCATCTGGCAGATCACCGGTGCGGTGGCCACCCTGTTGCCGCTGCCCATCCTGTATTTCATGGTTTCCAAGGCAGTCTGAGCCCATGGTCCGCGCCGTGCCGTCGATGGCCGGGCAAGTGGTCTTGCTCACAGGGGCCGGTTCAGGTATCGGTGCTGCCGCCGCACAGGAATTGAAGGCGCGCGGCGCCTGCCCGGTGCTGGTCGACATCGACCGTCACATGATCGAACCCCTGGCGCAGACGCTGGGGGATGACACCCTCTGCGTGGTGGCCGACGTCACCGACATGGCCGCCTGCGAAGCCGCGGTGCAGGCCGCGCTTAAGCGTCATGGTCGGATTGATGTGGTCTGGGCCAACGCGGGTGTGGCGGCGTTCGGGCAACTGGCGCATATCGACCCGATCGCCTGGAAGCGGGTGATCGATGTCAATGTGATCGGGGTGTTCAACACCGTGCGCACGGCGTTGCCGCATGTCATGGCGCAGCAAGGGTTCATTGCGGTCACGGCGTCGTCCTCGTCGTTTGCGCATCCACCCGCGCTGTCTGCGTATGCGGCGTCCAAAGCGGCGGTCGAGGCGATGTGCAACGCCTGGCGCATCGAGCTGGCCGCGCATCATGTGGGTGTGGGCGCCATTCATGCTGCCTGGGTGCGTACGCCCCTGGTCACCGAAGGCGCGCTGCATCCCGGTTTCGTTCGACTGCGCCAGACCATGCCCAGGAAGATGAATGTGGAAGTTGATGCGGCGCAAGCGGCGCGCCTCATGGTCGATGGCATTGCGCGGCGCGATCGGCGCATCTGGGTGCCGGGTTGGGTACGGTGGCTGCACTGGCTGCGCGCGCTCCTGCATACCCCGATGGGCGAGCGCGAACTGTTGAGTGCCGCGCCGGACATCGAGCGCCACTATCTTGAAGGGCTGGCGGCCGAGGGCCGACTGGCCTCTTCGTTTGGGCCGCGCGAATTGCAGCGGGCTCAGGAGCGGGCCAGGCAGGGGTCTACTGCGCCGTAGCGCGAGTGGATTGCACAGGAGACGAAGGCGGCATATGCTTTGACATATGTCATCCATTCCTTTGGAGCCTACCGTGACTGAACGACACGCCGCATTGTTCCGAAACGGTCGCAATCAGGCGGTCCGCATTCCACGCGAGTTCGAGATGGAAGGCACTGAGGTGCTAATGAGAAAGGACGGCGACCGCCTGATCCTCATGCCCATCCGCAAGAACCGCCTTCTGGATCTCTTGGCATCCTGGGAGCCGCTGGACGAGGGCCTACCCGAGGTCGAGGATCTGCCACCGCAGACGCGGGACGCGCTGTGAATGCCGGGCTTGCATGGATGCTGGATACCAACACCCTGTCCGAGCTGATTCGCAACCCGCGAGGCGCGCTGACTGAGCGCTTAGCCGCCACCGAGCCAGACACCGTGTGCACAAGCGTTGTGGTGGCCTGTGAACTGCGTTTTGGCGCCCGTCGAAAGGGCTCGGATGTGTTGACCCAACGGGTCGAGCAGTTGCTGAACACATTGATCGTTCTACCGCTGGATCCGCCCGCCGACGAGCACTATGCAGAAATACGTGCGACGCTGGAGCGTGCCGGAACGCCAATCGGGAGTCACGACCTGTTTATTGCAGCGCATGCGCGCTCGCGCGGCTTGACACTGGTGACCCACAACGTGCGCGAGTTCGCTCGGGTACCCGATCTGCTCGTGCAAGACTGGTTGGCCAAGTGATCTTCGACGCCCTGTCGGAGTGCCATCCGCAACCGGTGGTTGCACTGCGCTAACGGTTGGGCAACCCGCGGACAGCGCCCCGCAAAAACCAGGCTGAATTCGTGGATCGAATGGTCGGCGAAGCGGGGCTCTACGAAACACCCAGCGAGTACATCCGAGACCTGATCCGCCGCGACATGGAACGGCGTGGCGGCCAGTTTGTGCATGACGCCATCCTCGCCGGTTACCGAGACGTGGCGGCAGGCCGAGTCTTTGCGTCCACCGGCGACTTCAGAGCCGACATGGCGGTGCTTGACCGCAAGGAAGCCGATGGCTGGAAATGACGGCTCATTAGCCGCCGCGTTCCTGCTGACCCGGAATGCGGCGCTGGATTTGCGCCGCATCCACGCGTGGTCGCGCCGTGAATGGGGCGAAGACGTTGCCGATCTGTATGCGGCGATGGGCTTTGCTGCCGCCAACCCGGAAAAGGGCCGCTTGCGGCAACACCGTTCGGCTCCGTTTCTGATGGTTCCGGCGCGGCAGCACTTCGTGATCTACGACCTGGTGCCGCAAGGTATCGCTGTGCTCACGGTTCAGCATCAGGTCCGCGACATCGAATCCCTGATCGCAGAACTGACCTCGGCCTTCCACGCCGAAGTCAAGAGACTGAAGAGCCAAGCCTGATTGCACCCGCACAAGCTCGCAGCCTGCGATCCCCGCGCTACGCGGAGTTTCGGCCAGGGTGGCATGCCGCAGCAAGTCCACTCGAACGACTGGTTACGTCCTACTCGCTGCCCGGCGTGAATGCTTGGTGATGTACTCCTTGAGCACACCGTCCATCCTCGACTGCCAACCATCGCCAGTTGACTTGAAGTACGCGAGAACCTCAGGGCTGTAGCGTATGGAGACTAGTTGCTTCTTGTTTTCAGAAGCAGGCCGGCCGCGCAGAGCGCGAATGGGCACCATGGTCGAGAGTTGTTTGGGGGTCAAAGGCTGAGCATCCGGATCGGCATTGGCTGCCGCCGTGATGACCTTATCTTCTGCGACCGTCGGCAAGACAACGGTTCGTTTAGCTGGCTTTGACATAATGTTTTACCTCGCGACGGTTGGCGCGACGCAGGCTGATGACTCTACGGGTGCGCCCTCGATCCACAAACGCCACGTAGTAGAGAATTCCGGTACGTGGGCGAGCGCGATGAGCCTGGACTCTCCGTACTCGAACCTATCGTCGACCCAGACCAGCGCGGCCTCCCAGTCGAGTTCGGCCGCGAGCGCCAGCGACACACCGTGCTTCGCAAGGTTGCTGGCGTCTTTCTCCGGATCGAAGTCGATCTTCACATTTTAACGTAGCTACTGAAATGCCTTGCGTCAAGCGCGACGTTAAGCGGCAATCGTCGAGAGGGCAGGGGGCTTCCTACTTGGAAAAAGACGACGATGCAATCGGCTATCAGAGATGTTCACTTTCCAGGCTGACACATCGCCACTTGGTCACGGAAGCGATAGCGCTCTCATTGCCGATCGTATTGTTGCAGGCGAGTTTGAACGTCCTGAATGTGCCACCGGCTACGGGAACGCCGAGTCAATGACCATTCCTGATAATAAGAGTAATCGGGAATGTTGTTTGGTTATCTGCGGGAGCCCATCGGACGAATCAAGGGACATCGTCGCCTACAGCGACCGGTCTGTGTTCCTCAACCACGCTGAGTTGGAGTCACCGTTCTGCTACGCAACTTCGATGGGTCGCCGTTACGAGACCTTTGCGGCTGAAGGGAGTCCTATCAGGCGGCAAGGGGCGTCGCTATTCCGGCGTAGCGCCAACATGCCGACACCCTCCTAAGCGTGGGGCGCATCGAAGCCAGGCGCAGCAGATGGCAATGAGCGAACGGGTATTCTCACGATCGAAGATCCCGAACAACAGTCTTGGGCCATGCCGGGGGCGTATGAAATCTCTATTTGTTGAACGGAAGATGAAAAAGCTCGCGCTGGCACTAGCGGTTCTGGCCCTTATGGCGCCATTCACGCCCCCCGCTTTTGCGGCCCCGGATGACACCGACCTGGGGTTCGAGGCGGCCTTTTACCGACCCGTTTACAAGACGAGCTCCTTTGGACTGGTGCTCACAGGAACAGCCATTGTCGCGGCAGGAACCTTTAGCTATTTCACGGCTGGCGCGGGTGCTCCCGCCGCGGCTACCGGGGTCAGCACAGTGGCCAGTTGGGTCGGGGCCGGCGGCTCCTACATGGCTGGGTTGTCGACTATAGGTGGGTGGTTTGGTGGAAATGCCATGCTCGGCTCAGCGATCCTCAATGGCATCTCGCTGGGCACGGTAGGCGGCATGGGTTCCTGGGGAGCGCTGAGCTCGGGCCAAAAGGCATTGGCGCTTGGCGCAATCGCCGCAACAACTATGGACGGCATCGCTATTGTTTCGAAGCCGCAGACACAGCAACTCGAATGGCGGGTGGTGCTACCGGTCCCGCTCGACTTTGCGGATGATCGGATCCGCACGCTTCTGGAGGCATTGAGTAAGGCGAATCGGGAAGTCACGGCAATCGCGTCCGAGTGGGACGTCGCCAAGGCGGAACTGGCTCCACAATCTCCGAAGTCCAAGAAGTTTCTCGAGCTTGAGCGAACGCTCGCAGCCGCCAAGGCGCGACACAAGGCAGCCACAGAACAGGTCAACGACGAACTCGCTCGCGTAATAAGACTCGGCGACTCGAACCGGACCACTGCCCTCATGGCGGTGATTGCGCAAAACTCAGGCCGGAGTGCTGACTTTCGAACGCTCCTTGGACGAATCAAGCTCGCGTCGCTAGAGCGTCGGTCATACCTTGATTACCTGCTCGCAATCGCCGCACTCCAGGCTGGGAGGGTCACCGAGGCCGAGCGCCTGCTTCGCGAGTCATCGCAGGCGGCGAAATTTGCGATCGAGCCACCAATCCTGCTTGCTGGTGTCGTGGGAAGCCGAGGCTTTGCCTCCCAGGAGTCCAAGATTGACGAGATCGCCAGCAATGCAGACAAAGATTTCAAGTCAAACGCATACATGAACTCAGCGAGCCTCGTGTCGCTGCACTACCGGATCGGCACCATGGCCCTTGGCGCCAATCGTTGCGAGCGTGCTCGAACAGCGTTCAGGAAGGCGCAGGCTGAACTCTCGACGATCGAGAAGTACTGGAGTGGCAAGGACATCCGCAACTTCCTCGATATCGGGGAAGCGAATGCTCTGCACTGCCAAGGCGACAGGCCCAAGGCCCATGAGATCTTCAAGAAGGTTTGGGAGCGCACTTCCGGCAGAGACGCTCGCGAACTGCTCTGCATGCAGTACAGCGGCGGTTGTGCGAAGTAGAGCCGTTCTGATTGCCTCCCTGCTGGCGCCCGCAATCGCGATGGGCGCCGGGGTAGGAGCCGTCGCCGTCGCAGGTAAGGGCTTCAAGGCAGGCAACTACTACAACCGGACGGCCACCGTTGCAACGCTAAGCAGGGCCGAGCTCAAGCACGCGACGAAGATCGACAACATCGACGGACTGCTGACTCTCGCGAGCGCCGAGCGCAGATGGAGTCTCGACGAGACCTCCAAGCTCCAGGCTTGGGAAAGGTACAACGCGATCCCGGACGGCGACCTGTTGCTGCTTCGTTGCCTGAAAGACTCCAAGTGCGAGCCGTTGGCGTGTGCCAACGTCGCCATGCTCAGCGACTTGCACCGGGAAGTTTTACTGCGCCAGCCTGCCAGGAATCTGACCCAGGTCAATCATGTTGTCGGCGACATCAGCGAACAGGTGATGATTCGCCACTTTGAAAGCACCGGATGGGCGCGGATCGAGGGCCAAGTCGGGCGCAGCGGCATCGACGGCCTATTCGTGAAGCGCAACGCCGACGGAGTCGTGCGCGAGGTGCTTGCCGTTGAGAGCAAGTACAACACCAGCGCGCTGCAACCGACGAACCATGGCCAGCAAATGAGCCGTGTATGGGTGGAGAAGAAACTTCAGAACTTGCGCGAGCGTCAGCCCGACGAGGCGACCTATCGCAAGGTGGAGGAACTCGTCAACGGTGGCTACTACCGCGCGAGGCTCTGGACGATGCGTGTGGACCAGGAAGAGATTCAGATCGCGTTGCAGCGCGTCCGCAGTGCATCGGACAAGGTGGACGAACTCATCGACGACCCCGGAACGCGTGTCTCCGTCCCGTCAGAAGTGATCCGCATCTCGACTCCGAAAGACAGTTTCGAGAAGACAATCGTCCAGGCTTACCAGCACGCACTCCGCGGGCTGGGGCCTGCCCCGTGACCTTATCGACAGCGGCCTTACTAATCTTCGTCTGCGGCTTCGATCCGTCTATCGGTGAGTGCGGTGTCTCCGATCAAGTCCCATTGCGCGTCGTCCTCGTTCGACCCTTGGAGAAACAAAGACCCATCCAATCCTGCGAAATTTAGCGGGAAAGCCGTCCCCATCAGACTTCCGTGCCCACGTCGGCCTGCATCTGGGAGTCGTGTAATTTCTTTCGCAAGTGGCTGTTTCGCTGCGACCGATTCAGAGCAGCAACGGTCGCTGAAGGGTAGTTACCATTGATTCCTACTGCTCTGGCTGCGCATTGACTCGGATGGCCGCATGGGGTGACGATCGGCGGAACGAGAGTCTCTATAGACAAGTCGGCAATCGTTGTGGCGAGGCCATCAACTTCCCCCAGACCAGTACATGGCGTGAGAGTAGGCGCGGATAACGCTGATCCAAGGCACTTATCTTTCAATGACAACTTCGCCGAACAGGCCAAGCTTTCGCTCTTTGAACATCGTGAGGTCGCCCTTGACGAGAGATCGTTCAGTAGATGCGATCGCTGTCTCGCGATACCACTGCGCGTCACTTGAAGGTTCTGCATTTGGTGGATCGACGAGAGGTTCAATCACCACGCGACGAGTTGAGTCAAGTCGGTGAGGGTCACGCCCTTGGTGTAGCCCCCCGCGCTTGGTGAGTTCCCAGATGACGTAGTAAAAGCCTTTGCCCTTCGCTTTTGGAGCGATGTCAACGATCAGGTATTGCTTCACAAGAGTTGCGCCATAGGTAATTGTGATGCGGTCACCTGGCTTGTAAAGAGCTTCTTGCAACGCCTTTTGCCGGAGCAATTCCTGCAAGCACGCAACGACGTACGCGAGCGCTTTTCTGGCTTCGTCCACGCCACGGCTTCTGAGTTGAACTTCAAATGGGCAGTCGCTGCGCTTATCGGTGCACGCGAAGAAGGCGTTATAGGCGTTTTTTACGCGGGTCGTGGATTGCCGACGAAGTCTTCTAAGCGCGGTAATCTGGGCGTCAACAGGAAGGGGTTTGCGAGGGTAAACCACGGTGGTGTCCTCTCAACAAAGTGCGGGGGTTCAATCGAGTAAAGACGAGGGTGTTGTCATCGCATCTCAAACTGCAGTGCAAGGTAAGCGTCCGGCGAACCCATCTTCCCTCGAACTAAGTGCGCAAGGATGATCGTGTCCACTTAATTTGGCGTGGATACGTGGACACTATCGAAGAGGCGGTTTTACCTGGTCGTCGGCGACGTCGGTCATACAGTGCGGATTTCAGGCAGCGGGTGATTCAGGCGTGCCAGAGCCCAGGCGTCTCAATTGCGAGCGTGGCGCTGGCCAACGGGATGAACGCAAACCTGCTGCGCCGGTGGGTCAATGAGCGCGAGCGCACCCAGGCGCTGCAATCGGTGATGACGCGCAGCCCAGTTCCGAAGGTCGCGGAGCAGTTCGTTCCGGTCGCAGTGGCCAGACCAGGGGACGAGCTGGAGCCGATTCGCATCGAGATCAGAAAGGGCAGCGTATCGATTGCGATGAGCCTGCCCTCGGCCTTGGTCAAGGAGTCAGGTGGTCTGCTGCGCGAGCTGCTCAAGTGATTCGGATCGATGCGGTGTGGATGGCGGTCGAGCCGCTGGACATGCGAGCTGGCACGGACACGGCGCTTGCCCGAGTCATCAAGGTGTTCGGTGAGGCGCGCGCGCATCATGCGTATCTGTTTGCCAACCGACGTGCCACACGCATGAAGGTGTTGATACACGATGGGCTTGGTATTTGGTTGTGCGCAAGGCGCCTGCATCAGGGCGGCTTAGTCTGGGGAGAGGCTAGATCGGGTTCTCGGATATCCCTGACCACTGAACAATTACAGGCCCTAGTGATCGGATTGCCGTGGCACCGCATCGGCGAAGGGTCAACGATCCGCGTTGCGTAGAAAAGGGCTTAAAAACAAGCATAAAACGCTATTATTTTATGCCCTGAAGTGGCATGATGATGGTCATGTTCGCAGTCGACCAACTAGCAAAGATGAACGCAGATCAGCTGCGTGAGTTTGCCGCCAGCATGGTCAGCCAGCTGCTCGATTCACAAAGCCAGCTGCTCGATTCACAGAAGAAGCTAAGCGACACCCAGCAAGACAATCGGCGCAAGCAATTAAAGATCGACCAGCTCACGCACGAGATGGCGGTCTTGAAGCGCTGGAAGTTCGCAGCTCGAAGCGAGCAACTGCAGGGCGAGCAGCGCCATCTGTTCGATGAGACGTTCGATGCCGACCTGCAAGCCATCGGCATTGAGCTCGAAGCGCTCAAGAGCGCCGATGCAAAGGCCCCGCCTAAGCAGCAGCCCAAGCGCGCCCCGCTGCCGGCGAATCTGCCACGTGCCGAGTTCCGGCATGACCCCACCGACACGGTGTGTTCTTGCGGCTGCACGCTCAAGCGCATCGGCGAGGATGTTGCCGAGAAGCTGGACTACACGCCCGGCGTGTTCACGGTGCATCGCCATATCCGCGGTAAATGGGCGTGCGCGAAGTGCCAAACGCTGATCCAGGCGCCGGTGCCAGCACACGTGATCGACAAGGGCATCCCCACGACGGGGTTACTCGCCCAGGTGTTGGTAGCCAAGTACCTCGATCACCAGCCGCTGTATCGGCAAGAAGGCATCTTTGCACGGGCGGGCCTTGCGATCCCCAGGTCAACGCTTGCGCAGTGGGTGGGCGCCTGCGGGGTGCAGCTGCAGCCGCTGGTCGATGCGCTCAGGCAAGCCATGCTCGAACGCGGCGTGCTGCACGCCGATGAGACGCCTGTGGCGATGCTTGTACCCGGCAAGGGCAAGACGCACAGGGCCTATGTCTGGACCTACGGCACGACAAGCTACGACAGCCTCAAGGCCGTGATCTATGACTTCGCTGATAGCCGTGCAGGCGAACACGCCCGCCGGTTCCTCGAGGGCTGGAGCGGCAAGCTGGTGTGCGATGACTTCGCGGGCTACAAGGCCTTGTTCAGGGACGGGGTGACCGAGGTGGGCTGCATGGCACACGCCAGGCGCAAGTTCCATGAGCTATGGGTGAACCACAAGAGCCCGCTGGCGCAAGACGCACTCAAACTGTTCGGTGCGCTGTATGACGTCGAAGAGCAAGCCCGAGAACTGGATGCGGATCAGCGTAAGCGCCTGCGGCAGCTGAGATCCAAGCCAATCACCGACACGCTGCACGATTGGCTCACACTGCATCGACAGCGTGCCACCGACGGCACGGCGATTGCTCGTGCCATCGATTACAGCCTGGGCAGATGGGCAGCGCTCGTGCGCTTCGTTGACGATGGCGATCTGCCGATCGACAACAACCATATCGAGAACCGGATACGGCCGATCGCACTCGGAAGATCGAACTGGTTGTTCGCGGGATCGCTACGCGGTGGCCAGCGTGCGGCTGCTGCGATGAGCCTGATTCAATCGGCAAAGCTCAACGGGCACGACCCGTATCAATACCTGCGCGACATCCTGGATCGCTTGCCAACACACCCGGCCAGCCGCATCGAAGAGCTACTGCCGCATCGCTGGAAGCCGATCACTGCGGCCGTCTGACA
This sequence comes from Burkholderiales bacterium UBA4615, assembly GCA_002386465.1. Classification (GTDB taxonomy): domain Bacteria; phylum Pseudomonadota; class Gammaproteobacteria; order Burkholderiales; family Burkholderiaceae_E; genus UBA4615. The sequence continues at coordinate 104,370 of DGIT01000022.1, forward strand.
CGGTCTAGGTCAGCGGGCAAGATGGGTTGCCCATCCGCTTACAATCGCACTCCAAGCGCGGCACAAACACGGTTCACGGTGTCGAAGCATGGCGCGCTGCCAGGTCGCAGGGCCTTGTAGAGGGCTTCCCTTGTGAGGCCTGCCGCCTTATCGATATCGGTCATGCCGCGAGCGCGGGCGATGTCACCGAGTGCAGCAGACAGCAGCCCCGCGTCGTTGGTCTGCAGGATGTCGGTTAGGTATGCCGCAATGGCCTCTTCACTGCCGAGGTAGGACGTGGAATCAAACACTGACAGTTCGTCAACCTTGATTCGTTTGGTCGTCTTCTATTCCTCTCTCAATCCAGAAGGGCGGCCCCGGCCCGACGGCGGCGAAGGTCTGATGTGCGTCGCATAGCGGTCTGCCGATGGCCGATCGCAAACACCGGCATTCGACCCAAAGCGGAAGTTGGCCTATGCGAATGAGCTGCCCCAAAACCGCCGCTCAACGTTCGCGCAAAGCGGGCAACGACGGCAGAGCGCCACCCGGGCTGGCGAAAATGTACCGCGCACCGCCAGACCAGGCCTGGCGGCGTGTCGCTGGCGCTCCGCTTGAGCGAGGGGTTCGGCTTTACCTAGGGACTACGCTGCCTGTGCGTGGAACTTGACGCCAAGTGCCCGTGCAACCTTAAGGATGGTCGCAAAGCTTGGATTGCCGTCTTGGCTAAGGGCGCGATAGAGACTCTCGCGACTGAGCCCAGCGTCCTTGGCAACTTGCGACATGCCCTTCGCGCGAGCAATGTCCCCGAGTGCCCGCGCGATACCGGACACATCCTCTGGTGCTTCTTCGAGCCAGGCGTCGAGATAGGCCGCCATCTCTTCCGGCGTCCTGAGGTGCTCCGCGACGTCATAGGCCGACGTTTTCGGCTTCAGCGTCCTCTTCTTAGCTACTGTGGTCATTTCGTCTCTCCTGGTGTTGTGCCGCCAGGCGCTGTGCCTTGGCGATATCCTTTTCCTGGGTCGACTTGTCACCGCCTATTAGCAGCAGCAACAGGCGGTTACCTCGCTTGGCGTAGTACACCCGGTAACCGGGACCTACGTCGACTCGAAGTTCCGAGACCCCGTTTGTAAGGTTCCTGTGGTCGCCTGGGTTGCCATGAATGAGGCGATCGACCCGCACCAGAATCCGAGCACGGCCCGTCAAGTCCTTGATGCCGTCGAGCCACTCTCAGTTGTCGTCTGTCTTCTCAACCCGCATTACGCGACTGTAGCTCACAGGCTACGACCGGGCAAGTGCTGCCTGTGAGGCCGAACGCTTCGTTGACCGGCGGTCTGCGCAAGCTGTCCGGTTGAACTCAAAGTTAGGCCTCCCGCGCACCAGCGAGATGACTAAACTGCCACGCCTTACGGGGATAGGCGCGAATAAAGCTTCGCATTGCAGCCGCTCAATCTGCCGGTGTTTCATTGCAGGCTCCCTGAGGGCTGCGTCGTCGCGAGGCGTCAGGTCGAGACTAATGCCCCTTGGCTCGGGAGGGCAGCCTGGCGCCAAGCCAGGGCCTCGCCAAAGCCCCGTGCCATACTTTCCTTCATGCGGCCTAACGTCCTGTTCGTGCACGCGAGGCTAGCGATGATGGCCAGGTCCGAGGTCGTCCATGCCACTGGAGAGCTCCCAAATTGATCATCGAACCCGCGCGCGAAACCCCCGTCCTGGCCGAGGTGGATGTCCTGGTCGCCGGCGGCGGCATGGCCGGCATTGGCGCGGCGGTGGCGGCGGCGCGCGGCGGCGCCTCGGTGCTGCTGCTGGAGCGGCTTGCCTTTCTGGGGGGCACCACCACCGCTGTGACGCTGGGCGGCTTGTGCGGCTTCCTGCGTGCTGACAATGGGCAGATGTATCCGATCATCGGCGGCTTGTGGTCCGAGCTGGAGGAGCGCGCTCGACGGATGGACGCGCTGGGCACGGTTCGAGTCCACCCCACGGTGCGCGGCGTGCACGGCCTGCCCTACGATTCCGAGCGGATGAAGCTGGTCCTCGATACATGGCTGGAGGATGCCGGGGTGCGGATCCTGACCGAGGCCACCGTGGTGGGGGTGGCGCGCGCGGGGCGCCGCGTCAGCGCGGTGTTCATCGAGAGCAAGGGCGGGCGGCATGCGATCCGTGCCCGCAACTTTGTGGATGCCACCGGCGACGCCGATCTGGCGGCTCGCGCCGGCTGCGGATTCGCGTTGGGTGAGGCGGGACAGACCCAGCATGCCAGCGCCATGTTCCGCATGGCGCCGGTCGATCGCGCAGCCTTCGCCGGCATCAGTCGGGCCGAGCAGGATGCGCGGATGGAAGCGGCGGTTGATGCAGGGATCGATTTGCCGCGGACCACCCTGGCGATCTATCCCGGGCTGGATGGGGTTGGCGTGCACCTTAATGCGACCCGGGTGGGACAGCCGAACGGCAGCAGCTTTGACTGGACCGACCCGTGGCAGCGGGCGGCGGCAGAACGTGAGGGGCGGCGACAGGTGGCGCTTTACGAACGTGCAGCGCGTGAGCACCTGCCAGGCTTTGCAGGCGCGCGCATCAGCAGCATTGGTGCTCAGCTTGGCATCCGGGAGAGCCGGCTGGTCGAGGGCGATGAAACACTGTCCGAGGCGGATGTGATGAGTGGCGTGCGCGGCGACACCCGCATCGCCTGCACCGCCTGGCCTGTGGAGGACCATGCACCGGGTCGCGCCACCATCTGGCGGCCGCTGCCCGATGGGTTTTCCTACGGCATACCCTTCGGCAGCCTGGTGCCTCGTGCGCTCGACAATGTGCTGGTGGCCGGGCGCTGTCTGTCTGCCACCCACATCGCGCAGGCCAGCGCCAGAGTCACCGCGCCATGCCTTGCCATGGGCCAGGCAGCGGGCACGGCAGCGGCAATGGCGGACGATGGCGGGGTGCGGGTCGATATTGCCGCCCTGCAAGCGCGGCTACGCTCGGATGGTGCCTTGCTCGATCCGTGAAAGTTTCTTTGCAGCAGGCTTTGAATCGTTTTCCCGGCGAGGCCAAGCGCCCGTCTTGGCTTCATCGGTTCCACTTGCACCATTCAATCGCGGGATGAGTTCCGGGCATCACGGCTTCGAATATCTCAGGAACCAGACGCAATCCGGTGTTGCTGTTGGTCAGCAGAACGGCGCCAGATTGTTCGGTTGGATCCCCCATCACAAACGCTCGGGTTCCGTCCAACCAGCCCCACTGGAAGAAGGATTTTCGGCTGATCTCGATCCCCCAACCGAGCCCCCAGGCGACGTCATCATCCAGCTTTATCGGATCGAGGTTCAGATGCTCAGTCGTCGCCCAGGGGACGTGAAATACGGGCTCCAGCCACTGACGAAACATGCTTTCGCTCAGGCGCTTTCCTTTGAGCGCAGACAGGAGGAAGCGTCCAAAGTCGGTTGCGGTCGTTTGAAGCGAGCCACTCGCGTTCGCGGCGGCTAAGCGTTGCTTGGCGATGGGCTTTCCGTCCTCGTGCGGACTGGCGAAGTTCGCCTCGAATTGGGGTCTCCATGCGAGACTTGACGAAATCATGCCGAGCGGTTCGAACACCAACTGCGTCAGCGTGGTCTCGAATGGCTGCTTCGTGATGGCTTCGATTGCCCTCTGGAGATAAAGGAAACCGACGCTGGAATAGTTGAAGTGCGAGCCAGGTGGGAAATGAATTCGAGGGCGTCCGTCTGCCTTCAAATTCGGCAGGCCAGAACTGTGCGTCAGTATGTGGCGTGTCGTGATCGCGTGAGAAGCTGGGTCTTCAGGGTTCACCGGACCGGCGAATCGGGCCAGCGGCGCATCAAGATCCAGTTCGCCGGCATCGACAAGCTGCAAGGTCGCATAGGCCGCTACCGGCTTTGTGAGAGACGCCGCGCCGAAGATGGTTTCTTCGTCAACAGGATCGTTTGTCGAAAGATCCCGAACCCCCAGGGCCAAAGCCTTGTCCATCGACCCGTTGCGGATGGTGACGAGCGACACGCCAGGTACGTTTTGCTCGCGCATGAGGCGAGTAATGTTGGATTCGAACATGTCCGATCTCATCGTGGTTTCCGGATTGCGGTTGAGGGCGAGACCAAGGCTGATCCGCCGCAGCGGGCTTGTTATTCGGCAAGGGCCTCCCTCAACTTATCCGTGCCACTAAATGTCCAGGCAGGTCAATGTGCCCCGGCATTATTCGAACTGGGCACAAGGCAGTCGATCTTTGACTTACTACGTAAGTCAAATTATGATGTGATGGCCCTTAATCTGGAAATCAACATGTCGACCCTACTAGTCTCCTCGAAAGGCCAGATCGTGCTGCCCGCCGCAATGCGGCGTCGACTCGGTATGGGCGCGGGCGCGAGGCTCGAGGTGCTCGAAGAGTCGGACGGGCTGAAGCTGCGCGTCGTCCGTTCGGTCGCGACAGCCGATACGACCAAGATGGCGGGAATGGTCAAGGCGCCATCTCGTGGTGTTCCTCGTAGCCTGGCGGATTTCGATCCTGCATCGCTGCTGACCCGTTCACGGCGGGGTAGATCATGAGGGCCCTGGATACGAATGTTTTGGTGCGATTCTTTGTCGATGATGCCGACGATGCACAGGCTGTCAAACAAAGGCCGGCGGCCGTCGCAGCGCTCGCCGAACGATCGTTTGTCTCTGTGACCGTGTTACTTGAACTGGAGTGGGTCATGCGAGGGTTCTACGAACTTCCAGCCAAGGATATTTCTCGCGTTCTGCGTGCACTGGCGAGCATTGAACACATCACACTCGACGATCGCGACGCGGTTTTGGTGGCGCTCGACGCATTCGACAAGGGGCTCGATTTCGCTGATGCGCTGCACCTTGCGCGTAGCTCCCGAGCTTCAGGATTCGCGACATTTGACCAAAGACTAGCGAAGCGGGCAAAAGCCTTCGCGCTGACGCCGAAGGTGGAGTTGCTTGGCTGAGGCGATTTCTGAACAGCCGGCGGCCAAAGCGAAGCCTAAGTTGTTCGCCGAAAACCAGCTATAGAAGGCGGGACATCAGAGAAAATTCTGAGCAGGTCGTCAACGACCGCTTCTGGCCGGGAACTACTGGTCCGCGCATGGCGGACGTTCGCTCATTCCCACTCGATCGTCGCAGGCGGCTTGCTGCTCACGTCGTACGCCACCCGGTTGATACCCCGCACTTCATTGATGATCCGTCCCGACACCTTCTTCAGCAGCGAGTACGGCAACTCCGCCCAATCAGCGGTCATGAAGTCGCTGGTCTGCACCGCGCGCAGCGCCACCACGTAATCGTAGGTGCGACCATCTCCCATCACGCCCACGCTCTTCACCGGCAAGAACACCGCGAAGGCCTGGCTGGTCTTGTCGTACCAGCTGCGGCCGTCTGAAGGGTCGATGGCTGCACGCAACTCGTCGATGAAGATGGCATCGGCCCGCTGCAGCAGGCGGACATATTCCGGGTGAATCTCGCCGAGGATACGCACGCCCAGACCTGGCCCAGGAAACGGATGCCTGTAGACCATCTCGGGCGGCAGTCCTAAGGCCACACCCAACTCGCGCACTTCGTCCTTGAACAGATCTCGCAGCGGCTCAAGCAGCTTCAAGCCTAGGGTCTCAGGCAGACCGCCCACGTTGTGGTGGCTCTTGATCGTGGTGGCCTTCTTGGTCTTGGCACCGCCCGACTCGATGACGTCGGGGTAAATGGTCCCTTGCGCCAGCCATTTGGCGTTCTTGAGCTTGGCGGCTTCGCGCTGAAACACCTCTACGAACTCGCGGCCAATGATCTTGCGCTTGGCTTCCGGGTCGCTCACTCCCTTGAGCGCACCCATGAATTCGGCGGTTGCATCCACATGCACCACGCGCGCATGCAGGCGGCCGACGAACATCTCCATGACCATTTGCGCTTCGTTCAGCCGGAGCAGGCCGTGATCGACAAACACGCAGGTGAGCTGATCGCCAATGGCGCGGTGAATCAGTGCTGCCGCCACGCTGGAGTCCACCCCACCTGACAAGCCTAGAATGACTTCCTCGCTGCCCACTTGCTCGCGAATGAGGGCCACGGCTTCGTCGATATGGTCGCGCATGACCCAGTCCGGGCGCGCGCCGGCAATCTGCAGCACAAAACGCTCGATCAGCGCCCTGCCCTGCACGGTGTGCGTGACCTCGGGGTGGAACTGCACACCGTAGTAACCGCGGGCCTCATCGGCCATGCCGGCAATCGGGCAACTGGGCGTACTGGCCATCAGCTTGAACCCAGGCGGCAAAGACGTGACCTTGTCGCCATGGCTCATCCAGACCTTGAGCATGCCGTGGCCCTCGGGCGTGGCGAAGTCCTCGATGCCCTGCAGCAGCTTCGTATGCCCGCGCGCCCGCACTTCGGCATAGCCGAATTCGCGATGATCGCTGAAGCTCACCTCGCCGCCCAGCTGCTGCGCCATGGTCTGCATGCCATAGCAAATGCCCAGCACCGGCACGCCTGAGTCCCACACCGCCTGTGGCGCACGCAGGGCGTGGTCTTCGTAGGTGCTGCCGTGACTGCCCGACAGGATGATGCCCTTCGGTGCGAACTGACGAATGAACGCGCCGCTCACATCGTTAGGGTGAATCTCGCAATAGACGTGCGCCTCGCGCACACGGCGGGCAATCAGCTGTGTGACTTGCGAGCCGAAGTCGAGAATAAGGATCCGGTCGTGCATGGCGGTATTTCGCCAACCGCTGAAGCGGCCAGCCTAAGTAATGGAAAAAAACCGGGAAACAAACAGTGGGAAACGAAAAGCGGGCAGGAATGCTGCAGAGCCAGCGCAGAGCGCCGCGCCCAGGCGCAAGGCCGGGATCAGTTCTGCAGGTAATACTCGAGTGTGGAGACCACCCGCACACGCTTGATATGCGGTGTGCTGGCATCGCGGTCTTCGATCGAAAACTGGCCCTGTGACGCGCGCTTGAGCTTGCCCAATTCGCTGCCGGTGTCGATTGCGAACTTGCCTGCGGACTCGCGGGCGTTCTTGACCGCCTGCTCGATCATCGCGGGCTTGATGTCGTTGAGCCCATTGAATACGTATTGCACGCTCGGGCCTTCGCCCGATACCGCCACGCCCTGCTTGCCGAGTTCGCCCAAGGCGCCCAGCGCCTTGCGCACCGCATCGACCTTGGGCGTGTAGACCGTGACCGAGGAGCGCCCAGAGTAGCGCAGCTTCACGTTCTGATCGCCATAGTCGCGCGCCTGGCGGTCGGTGACCGCAGGCGGTGCCACCGTGATCTCGGCTTCATCAAACCCTTGAGCCTTCAGAAACGCCTGAATGGCCGCGTTCTTAGTCTCGAAGCGGGCATAGAGAGCCGGCAGTTCGTTGTCAGCATCAGCATGCTGAATGCCCCAGATCGCCAGATTGGCGGGCACTTCACGCTCAGCCAGGCCTTTGACATCGACCGTGCGCTCGGTGGCCTTGAACTTTTGCAGACCGCTCGACAGGGCAGCACCCAAACCGACCAGGCCGGCCGCCACTAGCAGCGCCGCAATGGCCGCTGCCAGGACGTCGTAACCACGTTGTGTCATGTCCGACCTCAGTCGATATGGTAGTTCGGGGCTTCTTTTGTAATTTGCACATCGTGCACGTGAGATTCGCGAATGCCTGCCGAGGTGATCTCCACAAAGCTTGGTCGCGTGCGCATCTCATCGACATTGCGACAGCCGCAGTAGCCCATGCTGGCCCGCACCCCGCCGCACAGCTGATAGACGATCGACAGTACTGAGCCTTTGTAAGGCACACGGCCTTCAATGCCCTCGGGCACCAGCTTGTCCACGTTCGCGGACGAGTCCTGGAAATAGCGGTCCGCCGCACCATCAGCCATGGCACCGAGCGAACCCATGCCGCGGTAGCTCTTGTAGGAGCGTCCCTGATACAGGATGACTTCGCCGGGCGCCTCTTCGGTGCCGGCAAACATCGAGCCCATCATGACGCTGTAGGCGCCGGCGGCCAGTGCCTTGGCCACGTCACCCGAATAGCGGATACCGCCATCGGCGATCAGGGGCACACCGCTACCGGCCAGGGCTTGAGCCACTTCGCTGATCGCGGTGATTTGCGGCACGCCTACACCGGCCACAATGCGGGTGGTGCAGATGGAACCGGGGCCAATGCCCACCTTGACGCCATCTGCGCCGGCCTCGGTGAGGGCACGCGCGGCATCGGCCGTGGCGATGTTGCCGCCAATAATCTCCACGAAGGAAAAATTGCGCTTGATCCAGCGGATGCGATCGAGCACGCCCTGGGAATGGCCATGGGCGGTATCAACCACCACAACATCAACGCCAGCCTTCACCAGCGCTTCGATCCGTTCGTCGGAGTCAGGCCCCACGCCTACAGCCGCCCCAACGCGAAGCTTGCCGAATTCGTCTTTGCTGGCGTGCGGGTGCTCGGTGCTTTTCAGGATGTCTTTGACGGTGATCAGACCACGCAAGGCGAAGTCCGCATCGACCACGAGCACACGCTCGAGCCGGTGCTGATGCATGAGCGCTTTGGCTTCTTCCAGCGAAGCGCCTTCACGCACCGTGACCAGCCGCTCGCGCGGGGTCATGATCGATGCCACAGGCTCGTCTAGCCGGGTCTCAAAGCGCAAGTCGCGGTTGGTGACGATACCCACGACATGCCTGCCGCGCACAACTGGCAGGCCCGAGATACGGTGCTGCTGCGTGATGCCGATGACGTCGCGCACCGGCATGTCGGGTGTGACCGTGATCGGGTCTCGGACGATGCCCGACTCGAAGCGCTTGACCCGCGCCACCTCGCGCGCCTGCTCGGCCGGCGACAGGTTCTTGTGAATGATGCCGATGCCACCTTCCTGCGCCATGGCAATGGCAAGGCGCGATTCGGTGACCGTGTCCATGGCGGCGGACACGAGCGGGATGTTCAACCCAATGCCTCGGGTGAGGCGGGTGGCGAGCGAAGTCTCTCTGGGGAGGACGTCGGAGAAGGCGGGAACGAGCAGGACGTCGTCAAACGTCAGTGCTTTCTTGGCCAGTCGCATGGGCCCCTCTCGGCACAAAAGCGGATTATACCGACTCTGCTACGCCCCACGCCCGTCCGACCCTACCCGTCAGCCTTTGGTCGGACACGCATCGACGGGCCGCGGGCTCAGCACACAGGATGAACGATCACCCGATCCGCCCTTGCGATGGCCCGCCATGCGTCCGAGACACCTGCTCCTTACGTTCCTCGTGGTGCTCGCCGCCGCGCCGTTAGCTCATGCCCAGTACAAGTGGCGCGATGCAAACGGGCGGATGGTGTACTCGGACATGCCGCCGCCCGCCTCGGTCCGGCCCAGCGATGTACTTGCCACACCCGCCCGGTCGCCCCTCGCCAATGCACCGTCCGGATCGGGTGAACCGGCGAAGTCGAGCGCTTCCACCGGGTCAAGCACGCCTGCTGCGTCCGGCGACGCCTCAAACGAGTCGATCAGGAAAGCAGCCCTCAGCCCGGCCGACAAGGAGCTCGAGTTTCGCAAGCGCCGCCAGGAACGCCTGGACGCCGAAGCCAAGCAGATGAAGGCAGAGGCAAACGCACGCACACAGCAGGCGCAATGCGCTGAAGCACGCAATGGCCTGCGCTCTCTTGAGCGCGGCATGCCGGTCTCGATGGTCAACGAGCGTGGCGAGCCGCAGTTGCTCGATGAATCGCAGCGCAAGAGCCGTATCGATGCGTTGCGCCAATCGTTGCAGGACAGCTGCCGCAACGCTCAGAGCGCATCCGCATCCTGATCTGAACGCCGCGGCCGGGCGGGCAGACGCGGGTCACGGTCGCGCGCCCAGCGCCGCTCCCCTGCCTGCTTGCGCCGATGCTCGGCCCGCCGTTGCCGAGCCAGCATCGGGTCGACGATCACCGGCGCGAGCAATTCCACGCGATCGTGGTCATGCAGCGTCTCATCCAACCCCACACGGTGGCCGACGATGGCCAAGACCCAGGGCGCATTCACCCTGCGTGCCGCGGCATCGGCCTCGAGCAGCGCTTCGTTGATCTGAAGCGGCTCAAACCACCCAGTGCGATGCAAAGCATCACGCACCGTGGCGCCATCGGGCAGAGTCAGCCGGATGTGTCCAATGCCATGGCCGCTGACCCGACACACCTCGACCGAGATCATCGGCCTGGTGTCTTCATCCATAGACTGCATCGGCTCGTTTGACGAAGGCATCGACGAAGGTGGTCGCGATCTGGTCGAACACGGGTGACAGCGCGCGAGACAGCAAGGAACCGGCAAACACATAGTCCAGTGAAAAGGCGACCTTGCAGGCGTCCTCGCGCAGCGGCTGGAATAGCCACAGGCCGTCCAGACGCGAGAACGGGCCTTCGCGCAGCGTCATGCCGATACGCTGATCGGGCACATGGAGATTCTCGGTGGTGAACGACTGCTTGAGCCCGAGGTAGTCGATGCGCAGCGTGGCGACCATCCGCGCAGGCGAGCGCTCATGCACTTGAGCGCCAGCGCACCAGGGCAGAAAGAGCGGGTAGTCTTCGACCCGCTCAACGAGACTGAACATGCTGGCGGCCGCATAGGGCACCAGAACTGTTTTACTGACCGAAGCCATTGCGCGCAATGCCCGACTGCTAAACTTGCGGATTGTACGGCCACCTGACCATGAGCATCGTCGACAACCGCAAGGCGTTCCACGACTTCTTCATCGAGGAGCGATACGAGGCCGGCCTGGTGCTCGAAGGCTGGGAAGTCAAGGCCATTCGCGCCGGCCGGGCTCACCTGAAAGAGGCTTACGTCATCATTCGCGGCGAGGCCTTGCATCTGCTCGGGGCCCATATCAGCCCGCTGACCGCTGCCTCGACCCATATTAAACCCGACCCGACCCGCACTCGAAAACTGCTGCTAAACGCTGCGGAAATTGCGAAGCTGATCGGCAAGGTGGAACGCGCAGGCTATACGCTGGTTCCACTCGACCTGCACTACAAGGGCGGGCGCATCAAGCTGGAAGTGGGCCTGGCCAAGGGCAAAAAACAATACGACAAGCGCGCCACCGAGCGCGATCGCGAATGGCAGCGAGAAAAGCAGCGGATTGTTAAGAGCGGCACGCGAGTCACGGGTTGAGGCGTAGCCTGGGCGGGCCGCCGCCCGATCTATTTCGAGCCGAGCTGACCCGACTGTCCGGAACCGGCTGAGCCTGCGGGCTTCACGATCGCCATGGCGCTGGCGATCATGGAGGGCAGGTCGGACAGATTGGCCGGCACGACCACAGTGTTGCCCTGCTTGGCAATTTCGCTGAAGGCCTGCACGTACTGCTCGGCCACTTTCATGTTGACCGCATTCATGCCGCCCGGCTTTTCGACCGCCAGCGCGATGCGCTCCAGCGCGGCAGCCGTGGCCGCTGCCACGGAGGTAATCGCGGCAGCCTGACCTTCGGCCTTGTTCATTTCGGCCTGCTTTTCGCCTTCTGAACGCTGGATGGCTGCTTCGCGCTCACCCGTGGCGATGTTGATCTGCTCCTGCTTGCGACCTTCCGACGCGGCGATCAGGGCACGCTTTTCGCGCTCGGCGGTGATCTGCGCCTGCATGGAGCGCAGGATCTCCGACGGCGGTGTGAGGTCCTTGATCTCGTATCGCAAGACTTTCACGCCCCAGCTCATGGCGGCCTCGTCCAGTGCCGAGACCACGCTGCTGTTGATGAAGTCGCGCTCTTCAAACGTGCGGTCCAGCTCCAGCCGTCCAATGACCGAGCGCAGCGTGGTCTGGGCCAACTGCGTAATGGCCACGATGAAGTTGGACGAGCCATAGCTCGCGCGCATCGGATCGGTCACCTGAAAATACAGTACGCCGTCGACCGTGAGCTGCGTATTGTCCTTGGTGATGCACACCTGACTCGGCACATCCATGGGGATTTCTTTGAGCAGATGCTTGTAGGCGACCCGATCAATAAAGGGCACGATGAACGACAGGCCCGGGGTGAGCGTGCGATGGTATTTCCCCAGGCGCTCCACGATCCATGCGTGTTGCTGCGGGACCACCTTGAGGCATTGAATGACGAAGGTCACCGCCAGCAACAGCGCGATGATGGCCACGAGGCTTGTTCCGAACATGGTGTGCTTCTCCGTTTGAATCAGGGGCGCGGCGTTTCAGACAGCCGGCGCTCAAGGACGAGGCGGTTGCCGTCCAGCGCGCGAATCACGAACTCGCTTGCGGCAGGCCGATCGGTTTCTGGGGTGGCATCGTACAGGGCGCGGTCGACTGGATCCCATTGCGCGTCCCACTGGGTCCCGCGGTACTGCACGCGGGCCCTGCCCTGCGCATCCCACTCCTCGACCAGCACGCGCTCGCCGAGATCGGCATGCACATCGGGGTTGCGCCCAACCGGCTGACCAGAGGGACGACCCGCCCGCATCCGCCTTGCCCAGCCGGTACCCAGCAGGCTGACCACCCCTGCCGCCAGACACTGCGCCCAAATCGGCCCGCCTGCTGCTGCGGCTGCGCCACCCGCCACGCACCCCAGCGCCAGGACCAGCATGTACAGCGTGCCTGTGAGCATCTCGGCGATGCCCAGCACCAGCGCCACGACCCACCATATGTATTGAGATTCCATCGTGTCCGAAGGATCACCCGCGCAGCGCAAGTCGGTCAAATCGCCCCCTTGACCAGCCCAGCTTTCAATTGCCGCCGGACAGGGATGCCGCTACGATCCACGCCTGTAGCTCGCGCGAATCCGCCGAGCGCATCTCAGGAGACCCCGACATGCATCTTTCCCGTACCGTTCTGAGCGCTGCCCTGGCTGGCGCGCTTGGTGTTGCAGCCACTGGCGCCTGGGCTCAGACCGTGGTCAAAATCGGTCATGTGGGGCCGATGACCGGGGCAATCGCCCACCTGGGCAAGGACAACGAACTCGGCGCCAAGCTCGCAATCGAGGATCTGAACGCCAAGGGCATTAAGCTCGGCGGCCAGGCGGTGAAATTTGAGCTGCTGTCTGAGGACGACGGCGCAGACCCCAAGCAGGGCACGTCGGCAGCTACCAAGCTGGTGGATGCCAAGGTCAATGGCGTGATCGGTCACCTGAATTCCGGCACGACCATCCCTGCCTCGAAGATCTATCACGACGCAGGCATTCCGCAGATCTCGCCCTCGGCGACCAACCCCAAGTACACGCTGCAAGGCTTCAAGTCGGCCTTCCGTGTGGTGGCGCATGACGGCCAGCTGGGCGGCACGCTGGGTCGCTATGCCGTGAAGGATCTGAAGTCGAAGAACATCGCGATCATTGATGACCGCACCGCCTACGGCCAGGGCGTCGCCGATGAATTCCAGAAGGCCGTGAAGGCCGCAGGCGGCAAAGTGGTGGGTCGCGAATTCACCAATGACAAGGCCACCGACTTCAATGCCATTCTGACCAAGCTCAAGGGCACCAAGCCTGACCTGGTGTTCTACGGCGGCATGGATGCTGTGGCAGGTCCGATGCTTCGCCAGATGAAGCAACTGGGGATTGCCGCCAACTTCATGGGCGGCGACGGCATTTGTACCGGAGAGCTCGCCAAGCTGGCCGGCGACGGCATGGCCGACAGCCAGGTCGTGTGCGCCGAAGCCGGTGGTGTGACCAAGGACAAGGAAGCCGCCATGAACGCCTGGCGCGCACGGTTCAAGGACAAGACCGGCCAGGATGTGCAGATCTACGCCCCGTACGTGTATGACGCGATCATGGTCATGGCGGGTGCCATGCAGAAAGCCAATTCGGCAGACCCGAAGAAATACCTGCCTGAACTGCAGAAAACCAGCTTCGACGGTGTGACCGGCAAGATCGCTTTCGACCCGAAAGGTGACATCAAGGACGGCACGCTGACGCTGTACACCTACAAAGCCGGCAAGCGCGAGGTCATCAAGGTTGTGAAGCAAGCGGCGGCGGCGCGTTCGTTGCAGGTCCACTCAGCAGAGAGCGGGCCTGCAAGCCGGGAAGCGTCGTGTCAGTGCAAAAAAACGGGCGCCTTCGGGTGCCCGTTTCGGTTCAGCCTGAGCAAATGCGCTTCAGCGCTTCATGGCACCCAGGCGGCGCCAGGTGTCAACCACCGTGTCGGGGTTCAGGGAAATGGACGCAATACCCTGTTCGGTGAGCCACTCAGCCAGATCCGGGTGATCGGACGGGCCCTGCCCGCAGATCCCCACGTACTTTCCGGCTTTGCGACACGCCTCGATCGCACGTGACAGCAAGGCCTTGACCGCCGGATCGCGCTCATCGAAGCCCTCGGCCACCAGCCCCGAATCGCGGTCCAGACCCAGGGTGAGCTGGGTGAGGTCGTTGGAGCCGATCGAGAAGCCGTCGAAGTACTCCAGGAACTGTTCAGCCAGGATCGCGTTGGACGGGATCTCGCACATCATGATGAGCTTGAGCCCGCCGGTGCCATCGGCTAAGGCGCCTGAACCACGGGTCAGTCCGTATTGCGCAAGCAGCGACACCACCTTGGCGGCCTCGGTGACCGTGCGCACGAACGGCACCATCACCTCCACGTTGGTGAGGCCCATGTCCTCGCGCACCCGGCGCATGGCGCGGCACTCCATCTCGAAACATTCGGCAAACCCGGCCGAGACATAGCGCGAAGCCCCTCGGAATCCGAGCATGGGATTTTCTTCTTCGGGCTCGTAACGTGAGCCGCCGATGAGCTTGCGGTATTCATTCGACTTGAAGTCGGACAGCCGCACGATGACCGGGCGTGGCCAGAACGCAGCCGCGATGGTGGCAATGCCTTCGGCCAGCTTGTCGATATAAAACGCCTTCGGGCTGGAATGACCGCGGGCAATGCTCTCCACAGCCTTTTTCAGGTCCGGGTCGACATTGGGGTAGTCAAGAATCGCCCGGGGGTGGACGCCGATATTGTTGTTGATGATGAATTCCAGGCGGGCCAGTCCTACACCTTCATTGGGCATTTGCGCGAACTCGAAGGCGAGCTGCGGGTTACCCACGTTCATCATGATCTTGACCGGCAACTTGGGCAGTTCGCCGTTGTCGAGTTCGGTGACCTCGGTTTCGAGCATGCCGTCGTAGATGTAGCCAGTATCGCCCTCGGCACATGAGACAGTGACCAGTGCCCCACTTGCGAGCTGGTCGGTCGCGTCCCCGCAGCCCACCACCGCCGGGATGCCCAGTTCGCGCGCGATGATGGCCGCATGGCAGGTGCGACCGCCCCTGTTCGTGACGATGGCGGATGCCCGCTTCATGACCGGCTCCCAGTTCGGGTCGGTCATGTCGGTGACCAGGACATCGCCCGGCTGCACCCGCTCCATTTCGCTGGCATCGGCGACCACCCGCACAGGGCCGGCACCGATCCTCTGACCAATGGCCCGCCCGCTGGCCAGCACATCCGATGTGGCCTTCAAGCGAAAGCGCTGTTGGCGTCCCTCGCCCGCCTGGGACTTCACGGTCTCGGGGCGCGCCTGAAGGATGTAGAGCTTGCCGTCCTGCCCATCGCGCCCCCACTCGATATCCATCGGACGCTGGTAATGCTGCTCGATGGTCACCGCGTAGCGGGCGAGCTCAATGACTTCCGCATCGGTGAGCGAATAACGGGTCCGCAATTCGACCGGCGTGTCGACCGTGCGCACCGAACGGCCGGGGTGGCCGCCGTTTTCGAACTCCATGCGCAGGAGCTTGGAGCCAAGCTGACGGCGGATGATCGGAAACTTGCCAGCCGCGAGCATGGGCTTGTGCACATAGAACTCATCGGGGTTGACCGCGCCCTGCACCACGGTCTCGCCTAGTCCGTAGGCGCTGGTGATGAAGACCGCATCGGGAAAACCCGACTCGGTATCGATGGTGAACATCACGCCAGCCGCTCCGAGGTCGCTGCGCACCATGCGCTGCACGCCAGCCGAGAGGGCGACATCGGCATGGGCGAACCCCTTGTGCACACGGTACGAAATGGCCCGGTCGTTGTAGAGCGAGGCGAAGACATGCTTGATGCGATCAAGCACCGCGTCGATGCCCACGATATTCAGGAAGGTTTCCTGCTGGCCGGCAAACGAGGCGTCGGGCAGGTCTTCAGCAGTGGCGGATGACCGCACCGCGACCGATATTTCACCTGAAGATTCGGCTATAAGTTTTTGATAAAAAGACTTTATTTCAGTTTCAAGGCGCGCTGGAAGCGGGGCATCCACCACCCACTGGCGGATCTGCGCACCGCACTGGGCGAGCGCCTTCACATCTTCAACATCGAGCGCATCCAGCGCCTGACGGATCCGCGTGGTGAGCCCGTTTTGCTCCAGAAAATCCCGGAAAGCCTGCGCGGTGGTTGCAAAGCCGCCCGGCACGCGTACGTGCATATGCGACAACTGGCTGATCATTTCGCCGAGCGAGGCGTTCTTGCCGCCGACCGAATCGACATCGGTCATGCGCAAGTCCTCGAACGGCACGACATAGCGTGCGTCGTGAGTGGTCATGGGAAGGTCCTGATGGTGTGTGAAAACGTGGCTCAACGCCCGCCCGGATGGGCGAGTCGAGCGCTGAAGTCGTGGCGCCTGCTGCACCGGCAAAGCACGGTGAGACGGCACGGCTGCAACACTCGGGCGCAACGACCTCCCCGACCCTCCATTTTACTTCTCGAATGCACGGTGCGCCGCGCACAATGTCGTGTTGTGCCAAACACTGGCCCGTCCGTACCCGACTGACCGCCTCCATGCCTGAACAACGCACCCGTACCGCCGATCGCACCGTGTTCTTCGTCTCGGACGGAACGGGCATCACAGCCGAGACCTTCGGCCATTCGATCCTGTCCCAGTTTGAGGGCCTGCAACTGCGCCAACTCAGGCTGCCCTTCATCGATTCGCTCGACAAGGCCACGGAGGCAGTCCACCGCATCAACCGACAAGGGGAGATCGACGGACGCAGGCCGATCGTCTTCAGCACCCTCGTGGATACCCGCATCAACGGCATCATGCAGGGAGCAGACGCGCTGTTCCTGGACATGATCGCGGGGTTCGTCGGGCCGCTGGAGGCCGAATTCGGAATCAAGTCGACTCACACCATCGGCCGTTTTCATGCGGTGGCAGAGTCGGAACGCTACAAGCAGCGCATTGAGGCGATCCACTTCTCGATGGCCCATGACGATGGCCAGATGCACAAGGAACTCGACCAGTCGGACGTGATCCTGGTTGGCGTCTCGCGCTCAGGCAAGACGCCAACCAGCTTGTACCTGGCCGTGCAGCATGGGATCAAGGCGGCCAACTATCCGCTGATCCCGGAAGATTTCGTGCGAGGCAAGCTGCCCGAAGTGCTGTACCAGTACCGGGCAAAGCTCTTCGGTCTCACCATCACCCCCGAGCGGCTGGCCGAGGTGCGCCATGAGCGTCGTCCGGGGAGCAAATATGCGTCCCTTGAAAACTGCCGCATGGAAGTCAACGAAGCCGAAGCGCTGATGCGCAGGGAAGGGATTCCCTGGCTGTCGTCCACGACCAAATCGATCGAAGAAATCGCGGCGACCGTGCTGACGCTGCTTGAGCTGGAGTAAGCCAGGCGGGCAGCCTGAGTCCGACGCGTCTGGCGCACTGGCCTCGCGCGCAGCACGCTTCATCCAACAGCCCCAAGGCTGCGAGACCGATCCGGTGCCGTCGTCAGCTAGCCATGCAGGCGTTGACGGCGTTGCTCGAAGAGACAAACAGCCGCTGCGGCGGCCACATTGAGCGACTCCACCCCGGCTTGTTGTGGAATGCCCACCCAGGCCTGAACGTCCGAGGTCACCTCTGCTGAGAGCCCCTCGCCTTCACTGCCAAAGAGCCAGACGGTGGGGCTACGCAAATCGGTGTCGAAAAGCGAGTGTGCGGGCTGCACCCGGGTGCCCACAATACGCCCGGTGACCCGAGGTCTCAGTGTCGACCAAGGCACGGCCTCGTAAATGCGCACATGGAAATGCGCGCCCATGCCCGCCCGCAGCACCTTCGGTGACCAGCACCAGGCTGTACCGGGTGCGCTCACCACCGTTTGCACCCCGGCCGCTGCGCAATTGCGCAGCAACGTGCCCACATTGCCGGGGTCTTGCACCCGGTCCAGAAAGACCAGGTCGTCAGGCAGGGTGTCGGGCAGCTCCAGGCGCGGGGTGTCGATGACGAAGGCAATGCCCACGCCCTGTTGCAGCGTGGACAGGGTTGCAAAGAGTTCATCGGTGACCCGAATCGGGTCGATGCCATGGGTTTGAAGCAGTGGTGAGACCTGCGCATGCGCTGCCCCGGAATCACTCACGATCGCCAGGTGCGGGCGCGAATGCAGGGACTGCTGGAGATAGGCTTCACACAGATGAATGCCTTCCAGGACCGAGCGGCCTGCCCGCCTGCGGTCGCGGGCCGAGTGAGCGAGCTGGGCGACCTCCCGCATCAAGGCGTTGTCCCGCGAGGTGATCCGTCGTGCGCTGGTCATGGTTGGGGCTGCGCAGGCTGTCCGGGCTGGGGGGAGTGCGTCTGGGGCAGACCCAGCAGCGCGCGCACCGGTGCGAAACTGCGTCGATGCACATCGCTTGGCCCGTACTGACGCAGGCGGGCCAGATGATCGGCGCTGGGATAGCCCTTGTGCCGGTCGAATCCGTACTGCGGGTGCAGTGCGTGCAGCCGCGTCATCTCGGTGTCACGCGTGGTCTTGGCCAGGATCGAAGCGGCACTGATCGCCGGATCGATCGCATCGCCCCCCACGATCAACTCGATACGACAGGGCAAGACGGGCGCGCGATTGCCGTCGACTCGCGCAAGTTCAGGGGCCTGCGGCAGCGCCAATACAGCCCGACGCATGGCGAGCAGACTCGCCTGAAGGATGTTCAGCGCATCAATCTCGTCCACGCTGGCGCTGGCCACTGCCCATCCCAGCGCGCAGGCGCGAATCTGCTCGGCCAGGGCATCGCGACGGGCAGCGGACAGTTGCTTGGAGTCACGCAGGCCGTCGATCGGACGCAGCGGGTCCAGGATGACGGCTGCCGCAGTCACAGGACCCGCCAAAGGACCGCGCCCGGCCTCGTCCACGCCGCAGATCAGACCCGCGTCGTCGGTCCAGAGCAGCAAAGACGGCTGGGTGGCGGGACGCCCGGCCTGCGCCCGAGCCTTGCGGCCTGAAGGCTGCTTCATGTGTGTCGACTCATGCGGGGCGCCGCGCCAGTTCAAGCAGCGCATCTGCTGCCCGTTGCCCGCACTGGCAGCGCAGGGTCTCGTGCAGCGCCCCGAAGCGTTCCGCCAACTCGCGCGCATGCACCGGATCATCCAATTGCCGCAGCAGTGCCGCACCCATGGCAGGCGGGGTCGCAGCCGCTTGCACGAACTCGGGCACCACCGAGGCGTTGCACAGGATGTTGGGCAAGCCAATCCAGGGCAGGTAGCCCATGCGCTTCATGATCTGATAGCTCGCCCAGGCCATGCGGTAGGCAATCACCATGGGCTTGCGAAACAAGGCGACTTCAAGGGTGGCCGTGCCACTGGCCACCAGGACCGCATCGGCTGAAGCGATGGCTTCGTGGGAATGGCCCATGACCAAACGACAGTCCACGCCATCGGGCAAAGCGGCCGCGGCGAGCATGGTGCGCAAACGTGCAAACAGTCGCTCGGTTGCAGCCGGCACCACGAAGACCAGCTCGGGGCGTTGGCTGGCCAGCCAGGCGATGGTCTGCACAAAGCACGGGGCGATATAGGTGATTTCGCCGCCCCGACTGCCCGGCAGAACCGCCACGATCTGCCGGTCGGCAGGCAGATTCAGCAGGCGTCGGGCGCCGGCCTGGTCGGCCTGCAGGGGAATAGCGTCAGCCAGCGGATGGCCCACGTAGGTGGCGGCGATTCCTGCTGCATCGTAGAGCGGTTTTTCAAAGGGAAAAACCAGCAGCATGTGGTCGACCGATCGCTTGATGGCATGGATGCGCTCGCCGCGCCAGGCCCAGATCGACGGCCCGATGAAGTGCGCCACGCGCAGACCCGACGCCCGCAGCCGCCGCTCCAGGTCGAGATTGAAATCGGGCGCATCGACGCCTACGAACACATCGGGGCGCCAGTCGCGCATGCGCTCATACAGCCGATTGCGGATACTGCGCAGTCGCGGATATTCACGCAGCACTTCGGCATAGCCGCGTACCGCCAGCTCCTCGGACGACCACCACGGCTCGAAGCCCTGATCACGCATGGCTGGGCCGCCGATGCCTGCAGCGTGCACAGGCCTGGCAATGGTCGCGGGATCGGAGGGGGCACCGCTGAGCCGCTGTGTCAGGCCCGCCAGCACCGATGCCGCCAGCAAGTCACCGGAGGTTTCACCAGCCACCATCCCCAGCCGAAGCCTGGACACATCGGATGGCAGCGGCCCCTCGGACATGCTGCGCAGGCTCAGCGCACAATGCCGCGTTCAACGCGTGCAAGAAACTCGACCAGCACGCCCACTGCCTGGGCGGGGTCCAGGCCTGCCAAGGCTTCAGGTGATAGCGACGATGCGCCCGCTTGCGCAGCCTCGATAGCCTGAAGTGCATGCATCTGTTCCGACAAGGCCTCGCGCGCCTGCTGCAGCGTCAAACCTGACCGATAAAGCGTCTTGTAGGCCTGCCGCAAGGCGGCCAGGCTGGGCGCACTGAACCCGCGACGCCGCAGGCCCTCGGTGTTCATGCCATGCGCCTGCGCAGAATTACCCGAGGCCATCACGAAGGGCGGTATATCGTGAAGCACCACCGTGCTCACACCGGTCATGGCGTGTGCGCCGATCTTGCAGAACTGATGCACCTGCGAGCAGCCGCCCAGGATCACCCAGTCGCCGATCTGCACATGCCCCGCAAGGTTTGTCGTATTGGCAAGAATGGTGTGGTCGCCCACCTGGCAATCGTGGGCGATGTGCACATAGGCCATCACCCAGTTGTCGTGGCCAATCCGCGTGATGCCGCCGTCCTGAACCGTGCCACGATTCACGGTCACGCATTCACGAAAGGTGTTGCCGTCACCAATTTCCAGGCGAGTGGGCTCGCCCCGGTACTTCTTGTCCTGCGGGGCACCGCCCAGCGTGGCATGCGCGTGAATGCGGTTATTGCGCCCCATGCGGGTCGGTCCCTCGATGACCGCATGCGGCCCCACTGAGGTGCCCTCGCCCAGCACCACCTGCGGCCCGATCACTGCATAGGGGCCCACCTCGACATCGGCAGCCAGTTCTGCGCCGGTATCAACGATGGCGCTGGGATGGATACGTGCCATGCGATCAGCCCGCGGTGGCGCCCGCACCGGGCAACTGCGGCGGCTCAACCGTGCGCAGCGTGCACATCAGCTCGGCTTCAGCGGCGACCTGACCGTCTACGGTGGCCACGCCCTTAAACTTGGAGATCGATCGGGCAAAACGAACGATCTCGACTTCCAGACGCAACTGGTCCCCAGGGACCACCGGGCGCTTGAACCGCGCACCGTCGATGCCTACGAAGTAGAAGACCGAGCCCGGATCGGACTTCTGCCCCAGAGTCTCGAAAGACAGGACACCCGCCGCCTGAGCCAGTGCCTCGATCATGAGCACCCCGGGCATCACGGGGATATGCGGAAAGTGCCCAACGAAATAGGGCTCGTTGATGGTGACGTTCTTGATGGCGACGATGCGCTTGCCGGCCTCGAGCTCGAGGACGCGATCGATCAGAAGGAAGGGATAGCGATGCGGCAGATATTCGAGGATGCCGCGAACGTCGATGGCTGTCATGAAGGATCCTTGGGTAATCCGATGCGTGCAGCGAGCGCTCGCAGGCGCTGGCGCAACTGGGGAAGCTGCTTGAGGGTCGCTGCGGTGCGCTCCCACTGCATATGGGTCTGGACCGGCCAGGCCCCGGTATAAAAACCGGGCGTGTCGATACTGCGTTCGACCAGGGTCATGCCGCCGATGATCGCTCCATCGCACAGCGAAATATGGCCGGCAATGCCAACCCCGCCGCCGATCATGCAGCGCTCACCGATCACGGCACTGCCGGCAATGCCCACGCAACCGGCTATGGCCGTCCCGGCGCCGATGCGCACGTTGTGACCGACCTGCACCTGATTGTCGAGCTTGCAACCGGAACCGATGATCGTGTCGTCCAGTGCGCCGCGATCGATCGTGCAGTTGGCGCCGATCTCGACATCGTCGCCAATGGTCACCGAGCCCAACTGCGCAATCTTGACCCAGCCTTTCGCTGACGGGGCAAACCCGAAGCCATCAGCGCCGATGACGGTGCCGGCATGCACGATGGCCCGCGCACCGAGCGTAACGCCCGCGTAGAGCGTGACACGCGGATGCAGCACACTACCCTCGCCCACCTGCGCCCCCGCACCGATGCTCACGCCTGCACCCAGCGTGCTGTGGGCACCGATGACCGCACCCGAGGCGACCACGGCCCCTGCATCGATCCGGCAATCCACTCCGATCTGTGCATCGGAGGCCACCACAGCGAGCGGATGAATGAGTGCTGCACCGGCTGGTGCAGCCAGCATGGCCTCGAACCACTGCGACAGCTGCGCATAGGCGAGGTAGGGATCGGGTGTAATCAGTTTCAGGAGATCGCCAGGCAACTGATCGGCCAGGGCCTGCGTCACAAGCATGGCGCCTGCACGGCTTGCTTGCGCGGCGCTCAGATATTTCCGACCGGCCAGAAACGCGATCGAGTCCGGTGCAGCCGATTCCAGCGAAGCGAGCGACACAAAGCTGCGCTGCGGGTCGCCCCCTTGTATGAGCGCGCCGGTCCGTGCGGACACTTCGGCTGCAGTGACGGGGCGTGGCAGCGGCGCGTGCATGCCTTAGCCCTGCTTACTTGGCCGCATTGAGCGCGCGCAGCACCTTGTCGGTGATGTCGATACGCGGTGAGGCATAGACCGCTTCCTGCAGGATCAGGTCGTACTTTTCCTGCTCGGCCATCTGGCGGATGACCTTGTTGGCACGTTCAATGACAGCGGCCAACTCCTCATTGCGACGCTGATTCAAGTCTTCCCTGAACTCACGCTGCTTGCGCTGAAAGTCCTTGTCCTGATCGGCGAATTCACGCTGACGGCGCTGGCGGTCGGAGTCGCTGAGCACGGACGCATCACGCTCCAGTCGCTCGGACAGCTGCTTCAGACGCGCCGCGGCCTCCTGAAGCTCCTTTTCCCGGCGAGAAAACTCCTGCTCGAGTTTTTGCTGTGCCGCTTTCGCAGCCGTGGATTCGCGCAGGATGCGCTCGGTGTTGACCAGCCCGATGCGCAGCGCATCCTGGGCCTGAACGACGTTCATCGACGCACTCAGCAGCAGTACCGACAGCAGCAAGGCACGACACCATTGCCATGCATCGGCGCAGCGCGTGGCCCCTTTGCTGGACCACTGGTCTTTGAGAAGCTGCCTTGCCGGTGCAATGGTGTGCTGGATCATGGGCATGGTTCCGATCAGAACCCCGTTCCAATCTGGAACTGGAAATTCTGCAGCTTGTCATCGGGCTTCTTGCGTACCGGATAACCCAGGCTGAGTTTCAGTGGCCCGAGCGGTGAAATCCAGTTCAGACCTACGCCCACCGAGGCCCGCAGATCGTTGAAGTCAAAGGCGGTCGGAAAGACGTTGCCCACGTCTGTAAACACGAACATGCGCACCGACTGATCCTTGCCCACACCAGGCATCGGAAACAGGAACTCGGCGCTGGCAACGAACTTGCTCTGGCCCCCGCGCGGGTAGTTGTCGGCATCACGCGGACCCAGACTGGCGGGCTGAAAACCGCGCACGGATCCGATACCACCCGCATAGTAATTCTTGAAGATTGGGTAGACATTGTCTTGCAAGGCCCAGCCGCGGGCGACTGCGGTACTCAGACCGATGGTGTACTGGCTGGTCAGCGGCTGGTACCACTGCGCGAAGATATCGGCCCGCGCGTAACGCAGATCGCCCACCGGCAGCGTGATCTCGAAGTTGGTGCCCAAGTAGACGCCGCGTGTTGGCGTAAGCGGGCTGTCGCGCCCGTCACGCACCCAGCCTGCAGTGGCAAGCAGCGCCCAGCTGGTGGGACCGAATGCATCCACATACTCGACATAGCGCACAGGCGGCGCTGTCCCAAGCGTGATGTCGTTGTGCTCGAAAACCAGCCCTGCGAACACCCGGTCGACTTCGGTGTAGGGCACCCCAAAGCGCAATGCGGCGCCTGCGGTCTTCAGCGTGTAGTCGCCCAGACCCAGGTTCTGCGCATTGAACGTACGGTAGTACGCATTGAAGTTGCGCGAAATCCCGTCAGGAGTGAAATACGGATTGACGCTGCTGAAATCGATGGTTCGCTGGGTCTTGCCGGTGTTCAGCGTCAAACCCACGGCGTTGCCCGTACCCAGAAAATTCTGCTGGTTGATGCTGGCCGTCAGGATGACCTTATCGGTGCTGGAAAAGCCGGCGCCAATCATGAAGCTGCCCGACGAGCGCTCATTGACATTGACCGTGAGATCGACCTGGTCTGGCGCATCGGGCACCGGCACCGTATCGATCGTGACATCGGTCAGGTAGCCCAGGCGCGTGAGCCGCTCGCGCGAGAGGCGAATCTTGTCGGTGTCGTACCAGGCGCTTTCAAACTGGCGCAGTTCCCGGCGGATCACTTCATCGCGCGTGCGGGCATTGCCGGTGATGTTGATACGACGCACGTAGGCCCGGCGGCCTGGGTCGATCGCCACGTTGAAGAATACTGTGCGCTTGTCGCGATCGACTTCCGGTATTGCGTTGACATTGGCAAACGCATAGCCGATGGAGCCGAACAATTCGGTCATGGACCGAGTCGAATCCGTCATGCGCTGACCAGAGAACACCTGGCCTGGACGCACCATCATCAGCGCATCGAGTTCACCATCACGCCCCATGGTGTTGCCGGAAAATTTGTACCCGGTGACCGTGAAGCGCTCGCCTTCGCTCACGTTGATGGTGATGTACACCCGCTCGCGGTCGGGGTCGATCGACACCTGTGTGGCCGTGACCGCAAATTCCAGGTAGCCGCGGTTGAGGTAAAACGAACGCAGTCGCTCGAGGTCGCCGGCCAGTTTTTCGCGCGCGTATTGGTCGCTCTTGGTGTACCACGACAGCCAGGTGGGCGTACTGAGGCTGATTTCGTTGAGCAGCTGCTTCTCGGAGAACGCGGTATTGCCGATGAAGCGGATCTCGGTGATTTTGGCTACATCGCCTTCCTCGACGGAGAGCGCAATGTTCACCCGATTGCGTTCCACCGGTGTCACGGTGGCGGTGACCTTGGCCGCGTACAGCCCGCGCGCCAGGTATTGCCGCTTGATTTCCTGCTCGGCCCGATCCAGCAGCGAGCGATCGAAAATGCGCGACTCGGCCATGCCCAGACCCGAGAGTGCCTTGAGCATGTTTTCGGATGAGATGTCCTTCGCGCCGCTCACCTCAACCGAGGCGATGGTGGGACGCTCCTGGAGGTACACCACCAGCACGTCGCCTTCGACTTCCAGGCGCACGTCGTTGAACAGGCTGGTGGCGTAGAGCGCTCTCACCGCCTGCGAGGCGCGGTCGTCGTTGAGTTGCTCGCCGACACGCACAGGCAGATATCCGAACACCGTTCCTGGCTCGACCCGCTGGATACCAACCAGACGGATGTCGCGGATGGTGAACGGATCGATCGCCCATGCAGCATGGCTCAGCATGCTCGCGACGAGCGCGAACACGGATTTCGCAAACGGACGCATGAATCTCCTGAAGCAGCCCGACAGGCCCGAGGCAGCTGACGATCAGCCGCCCAACAGGCGGCTCAGGTCGTTGAACAAGGCCACCACCATCAGACCGACAATGGCTGCGAGCCCGACCCGCTGACTGAGTTGCATGAACCGCTCCGACAGGGGGCGGCCCTTGATCGCCTCGAGTCCGTAATATACCAAATGGCCCCCATCGAGGACCGGCACCGGAAGCAGGTTGAGCACACCGAGGCTCACACTGATGAGCGCCAGAAACCCGATGTAAGCCAGCGCACCGATCTTTGCGGACTGGCCTGCAAAATCGGCGATGGCGACCGGCCCGCTGAGGTTGCGCCAGGAGAGATCGCCGGTGAGCATCTTGCCCAGCATACGCAGCGAAAACCAGGACATGTCCCAGGTCTGCCTGGCGCCATGCGCCACGGCTGACAGCAGGCCATGTTCGATGCGCACCATCTCGACCTTGCTTTGCAGCGCAGCGCCAATGCGCCCAACCGTCTTGCCCTGATCTTCCGGACGATCCGACACCTGCGCCTGGGGCACCACCAAGATGCGCTGCTCCAGAGCACCGCGACGGACATCGAGTGCGACGTCACGCCCGGCTCCGTCGCGCAGCACCGAAATCAGCTCAGAGGCGCGCTTGACAGGACGGCCATCGACCGCCAGCACCTCGTCGCCCGCCAGCAGGCCGGCGCGGGCGGCACTGCCATCAGGCAACACCGAGCCAACCACCACACTGCCACCGGCCAGATCAAGACCGAGCGTACGCACGAAATCCTTCTCGATTTCGCCCGCAGGCAGACCCGAGGCATCCAGGGGCAGGCTCACCGGACTGCCGTCACGCTCAACGGTCAGTGAGGCAGACCGCCGCTCGACAATGGCGTCGATCAGCCGCAGTCTTAACTCGGTGAATGAGCGAATGTCGCGCCCATCAATGGCGGTGACCCGATCGCCGGCCTGAATCCCCGCCGCCGCAGCGGGCGTACCCTGCGCGGGCGCAGCCAGACGCGCAGCAGGCTCCTCGGTGCCATACATGCCGAGCCCGGCATACAGCGCAATGGCCAGCAGGAAGTTGGCCAGCGGCCCGGCAATCACGATCGCCGCACGCTTGGCCAGGCTTTGCCGATTGAAGGCGCGATGCAGTTCGGCGGGCGGTACGGGCGACGCCGGGTCTTCGCGCTCATCGAGCATCTTGACGTAGCCGCCCAAGGGGATGGGCGCGATCGACCATTCGGTGCGATCGGGGCCCACTGCGAATTTGAGGAACGGTTTGCCGAACCCGATCGAAAACCGCAGCACCTTCACACCACACCACTTGGCCACCAGGTAATGACCCAGTTCGTGCACGAAGATCAGCAGCCCCAAGGCAAAGAGAAACGCTAGCAGCGTGGTGATCATGCCGCACACTCCGAAAGACAGGCGAGCGCACGTTCACGGGCGCGTCGATCCAGACTGAGAACCGCTTCAGTGTCAGTAGGTGCAGAAGATGCGCCCAGCGCATCGAGCACCTGCTGATTGACACGGGCAATGTCGGTGAAGCGGATGCGCCGCTCAAGAAACGCGTCGACCGCGATTTCGTTGGCGGCATTCAGAACACAGGGCGCGGCCGCGCCGGCTGCCAAGGCTTCGCGCGCCAGTCGCAGACAGGGAAAACGCTCGGGGTCGGGGCGCTCGAAGTCCAGGCGCCCATGTGTGGCGAGATCGAGCATGGACACCCCGCTTTCGATGCGCTCAGGCCAGCCCAGCGCATGGGCAATGGGCGTGCGCATATCGGGGTTGCCGAGTTGCGCCAGCAAGGATCCGTCGATGTACTCGACCATGGAATGAATGATGCTCTGCGGATGAATCACCACGTCCAGCCGCTCAGGCGGCATGTCGAACAGGAAATGGGCCTCGATCAGCTCCAGACCTTTGTTCATCATGGTCGCGGAATCGACCGAAATCTTGCGTCCCATGCTCCAGTTCGGGTGCGCCACCGCCTGCTCGGGGGTCACCTGCTGCATCTGCGCAAGCGGCATGGTGCGAAAGGGTCCGCCCGAGGCGGTCAGCACGATGCGGCTGACGCCCTGACGCGAGCCTGCCGCAGGCATGCACTGAAACACTGCATTGTGTTCGCTGTCGATTGGCAGGACCCGCGCCTGACCCGCGCGCACTGCGTCAAGGAAGACCGGGCCCGCCATCACGATGGCCTCTTTGTTGGCCAGGAGCACGGTCTTACCGCTGCGCGCTGCCGCAAGGCTGGGCTCGAGCCCCGCTGCACCCACAATGGCTGCCATGACCAGATCGACCTGCGAGGCGGCAGCCACCTGTACCGCTGACTGCAGACCACTCAATACTTCCGTGCGCAGACCGCGTTCGGCCATCGCACGACGCAACTGCGCGGCTGCGTCAGGATCGGTCAAAACGGCATATTCGGGCTGAAATTGCGCACATTGCTCGAGCATGCGCACATGGCTGCGCTGAGCCACCAGGGCGAAGATCTGATAGCGATCGGGATGTCGCGCCACCACATCGAGCGTGCTCTCACCGATCGATCCGGTGGATCCCAGGACAGTCAGCCGTTTCATCTGCTGATTATCGCAGGAGTTGCAGCAACAACAGGCAAGCAGGCATGGTCGGCAGCAGGGCATCGACCCGATCGAGCACGCCGCCGTGGCCAGGCAGCGTTCGCCCGCTATCTTTGACCCCGGCCACACGCTTGAGCAGCGATTCGTAGAGGTCGCCAACGATACTCAGCCCAGTCAGCACAAGCAGGGCCAGCGCAGCCGCGACCCAACCGAAATGGCTGATCAGATGGCTTGAAAACACATGGGAGGCCAGACCTGGCCATTGCCATGCGACCGCTGCTGCCACCGCCAGCACCACCACCGCACCGCCAGCAGCACCTTCCCAGGTCTTGCCGGGACTCACGCGCGGCGCAAGCTTGTGCCGACCCAGCGTGCGCCCGAAAAAATAGGCACCGATATCGGCCAGCCACACCAGGGCCATGGCGGACACCAGCATCAGAGGCGATTCGATCCGCAGTTCAAACAAAGACAGCCAGGCCGCGCCCAGCACGAGAGCACCGATGACCATCCCCGGTCCGGTCCGGTGCACCCGGGCAAGCGAGACCAGCGCGATGGACAACCAGAACACAAGGCTGGCTGCGCACACGATGGCCGCCACCGCGGGGGCCGGCGTTTGAGCAGTGTGCCCACGCCAGACCAGATAGAGCGCGCCGCAGATCGCCAGGCCGGCTGCAAGCAGCTGTCCCTGACGTGACGCTTGCATCAGTCGGCCCCACTCGAGCGCACCCGCGCACAGCATGACCAGCGAGACCACACCCCACACCCAGGGCGCCGCGAAAAAAATCGCCGGGATAATGATGGCCAGCAGGATCAGCGCGGTGACGATACGTTGGCCGAGCATCGTCGTGGCGACCGTGCTCAAGCGCCGGGAGCAAGCGCCGTGGCTGCGATCTGCGCGCTTGTGCGACCGAAACGGCGCTCGCGGGTGCGAAAGGATTCGAAGGCCAGATCGAGCTCCTGGGCACCGAAATCGGGCCAATACGCATCCGTGAAATGCAGCTCGGTGTAGGCCAGCTGCCAGAGCAGGAAATTACTGATGCGCTGCTCACCGCCCGTGCGAATAAACAGATCAGGCTCTGGTGCATGACTCATGGCCAGATGGGGCGCCAGATCGGCTTCGGTGATCTGTTCCGGATGCGCAGCCAGCTGCGGGCGGGCGATCAGCATGGCCCGTGTGGCCTGAAGGATGTCCCAGCGGCCACCATAGTTGGCGCAAATCGTGAGCGTCAAACGGCTGTTGCCGGCGGTACGACTCTCCGACTGCTCGATCAGCTGCTGCAGGCGCGGCTCGAAGGCCGAGATGTCACCCACCACTTTCAGGCAGATACCATTGGCACGCATCTGCGCCACCTCGCGCTCGAGCACCATGATGAACAGGCGCATGAGCAAGGACACTTCGTCGGCCGGCCGACGCCAGTTTTCCGAGCTGAATGCGAACAGCGTGAGGTACTGCACGCCACGCGATACGCAGGCTTCGACCGTGGCACGCACCGCATCGACCCCACGGGAGTGCCCGGCCACGCGTGGCAAGTGTCGCGCATTGGCCCAGCGACCGTTACCGTCCATGATGATCGCCACATGCCGGGGCACATCAGCCGCCTGGGGCACGGAGGCAGTCGAGCTGTCGTGGGTCATCAGAGGCGTCGACGGCGCAGGGAGGTCAAGGCAAGGCGCACAGTGGCGGTCAGACCGTCATGATTTCCTGCTCCTTGGCCTGGAGCAGCTTGTCGATCTCGACCACGAACCGGTCGGTGAGCTTCTGGATATCGTCCTGGGCGCGGCGGTCTTCGTCTTCGGAAATGCTCTTGGCCTTGAGCAACTCCTTGAACTGACCGTTGGCATCGCGGCGCAGATTGCGCACGGCTACCTTGGCATCTTCGCCTTCGCTGCGCACCACCTTGGTCAGTTCGCGCCTGCGCTCCTCGGAGAGCGGCGGCATGGGCACGCGAATGAGTTCGCCGGTCATGCTGGGGTTCAAGCCCAGATCGGACTCGCGAATCGCCTTGTCGATCAGGACGGCCATTTTTTTCTCCCAGGGCGACACGCCGATGGTGCGTGCATCGACCAGCGTGACATTGGCCACCTGGCTGATGGGCACCATGCTGCCGTAATAGTCGACCTGCACATGGTCGAGCAGGCCGGCATGCGCACGGCCGGTGCGCACGCGGGAGAGGTTGGTCTTGAGGGCATCGACCGACTTCAGCATTTTCTGCTCTGCGGCCTTGCGGATCTCGGCAACGGTAGTGGTCATGGCGTTTGAACCTTGGGATCAGACGTGCACCATGGTGCCCTCGTCTTCACCGAGCAGCACACGCTTCAGTGCGCCCTGCTTGAAGATCGAAAACACCTTGATCGGCAGCTTCTGGTCACGACACAGGGCGAACGCGGTGGCGTCCATCACCTTCAGGTTGCGACCGATGGCCTCATCGAAACTGATGGTCTTATAACGGGTGGCGGCGGCATCAATCATGGGGTCGGCGGTATAGACACCATCAACCTTGGTCGCCTTGAGCACAACCTGCGCACCCATTTCCGCCCCACGCAAAGCGGCTGCCGTGTCGGTGGTGAAAAAGGGATTGCCGGTGCCCGCAGCGAAGATGACCACCTTGCCCTCTTCGAGGTAGCGCAGGGCTTTGGGGCGAATGTAAGGCTCCACGACCTGCTCGATTTTGAGCGCCGACTGCACCCGGGCGGGTACCCCGGCCACCCGCAATGCGTCCTGAAGCGCCAGCGCGTTCATGACGGTGGCCAGCATGCCCATGTAGTCGGCGGTGGCGCGGTCCATGCCGGAAGCGCCCAGAGCCACGCCGCGGAAAATATTGCCGCCGCCGATGACGACGGCCAGTTCGGTCCCCAATGAGACCGCCTCCCGGATCTGGCCAACCATGCCCTGCAGCGTGGCGGCATTGATGCCGTAGGCATCGTCGCCCATCAGGGCTTCGCCAGAGAGCTTGAGCAGAACGCGTTTGTACGGGGTGCTCGCAGCATTCATCGGTATTGGACTCGCATCTCGAAGGACTGCTGTGGCCAACGGGGCGGATGCCCTGTCGGCGACCACGGTTCGGTGAGCGGATTCTCGCCGAAAAAACCCTCCGGCGCAGTGCCCCAAGGTGCGCCGCACTGCACAGGCAGGCGGCGTGAGGCGGCTGCGCGGCCCTGCCGGACGATCAGCGAGCGGCCGCCGCTGCCGCTTGCGCTGCAACCTCCGCAGCGAAATCGGATTGCTTTTTCTCGATGCCCTCGCCCACCACATACAGCGTGAACGCATGCACTTTTGCCGCACGCGCCTTGAGCAGCTGCTCGACCGTCTGCTTGTCGTCCTTGACAAACGGCTGGCCCAGCAGCGTGACCTCTTTGAGGTATTTCTGCACCGTGCCTTCGACCATCTTGGCAATGATGTCGGCAGGCTTGCCTGATTCAGCCGCCTTTTGCGTGGCGATGGAACGTTCTTTTTCGATCAGCGCATCAGGCACGCCCGTGCGATCGAGCGACACTGGCTTGGAGGCTGCGATTTGCATGGCCAGGTCTTTGCCAAGGGCTTCGTCGCCGCCCTCGACATCGACCAGCACGCCAATGCGCGAGCCGCCGTGCACGTAACTCAGCACCTTGCCCTTGGCCGCTACGCGAACGAAGCGGCGCACGGTCATGTTCTCGCCGATCTTGCCGATCAGTGCCTTACGGCGCTCTTCAACCGACACGCCGTCCAGGCTCAGACCCGAGAGCGCCTCGACATCGGCCGGCGCAGCGGACGCAATCAGTGCTGCGACCGCCTTCGCAAACCCTTGAAAATCGTCGTTCTTGGCGACGAAATCGGTTTCGCAGTTGAGCTCCACCATGGCGCCGGTCTTGCCGTCGGCCGCTATGTGCACGCCCACAATGCCTTCAGCGGTCACCCGCGAAGCCGCCTTGCTGGCCTTGTTGCCCAGCTTGACGCGCAGGATTTCCTCGGCCTTGGCCATGTCGCCGCCGGCTTCGGTCAGCGCTTTCTTGCACTCCATCATCGGCGCGTCGGTTTTCTCGCGCAGATCTTTCACCATCGATGCGGTGATCTCAGCCATCTGTGTGTTCCTTACGCTTCCTCGGATTCGACTTCGACGAATTCCTCGCCGCTCACGCCCTTCACTACTTCTTCGAGCGCATTGGCACGACCTGCCAGAATGGCGTCGGCTGCGCCTTCAGCGTAGAGCTGGATAGCTTTGCCAGAGTCATCATTGCCCGGAATGATGTAGTCGATCCCGGCTGGCGAATGGTTGGTGTCCACCACGCCAATCACCGGAATGCCGAGCTTCACGGCTTCGGTGATGGCGATCTTGTGATAGCCCACGTCGATCACGAACAGCGCATCGGGCAGCCCGTTCATGTCCTTGATGCCGCCGATCGATTTATTCAGCTTTTCGAGTTCGCGGCTGAAGAGCAGCGCCTCTTTCTTCGACAGACGCTCGACGCCGCCTTCGGCGATCGTGGTTTCCATGTCGCGCAGGCGCTTGATGGACGTCTTGACGGTCTTGAAGTTGGTGAGCATGCCGCCCA